>JBAXBU010000058.1:0-19744 GCA_037141835.1 Armatimonadota bacterium
CCCCAATTCAATATTGAGACCTTTTTTCGCCGTCTACTCCCTGGTTTTGAATCTAGACAAACCACTAAAGACGAGGATACATGTAACAGCGGACGAACGCTATATGTTGTTCGTGAACGGCCAATTAGGAGGTCGCGGAAGTGAAAGGGGCGACGAGGAGCACTGGTTCTTTGAATCCTATGACCTCGACCTACCAATTGGAGAGCATCGCATTTCGGCCTGGGTTTGGTCATTGGGCGACGTACATGCACCCTACGCACAGGTAATGGTGAAACACGGATTTTTGTGTGTAGCTGACGATCCAAGTTTAAAGTCAGTCCTGACAACCGGACACGCCTCCTGGAAGAGTTGCGAAATGGAAGGAATCGAGATGATTCCTCACACTTCAACTTACTCAGTGGGAGATCGGTTTCGTTTCCATGGCGATAAATTCAAATTTGGTTCGATTGCTGGCTCAGCCCAATGGGTCGATTGTGTTAAAGGCGAAGACCCGACCTTGCCCGGGGCTAATGATCTAAGCCCAATTCGACTTCTGAGGCGAGCTACTTTGCCAGCGATGATGTCTCGAACATGGCAATCCTTTTCCGTGAGACATCTTGAAGATTGTGTTGCCTATAATACGGCAAGTGTAACCATCGAATCGAATAACGACCTATCCGATCAACACGAGAAATGGCGCTCGTTTTTACTCGGCAACAACCTGATCATTCCGCCCCATACAAGGCGAAGAGTAATTGTTGATTTGAACAACTATGCTTGCTCTTACTGGCACTTAACTACGTCTGGCGGTAAAGAATCAAAAGTTCGAATCAATTTCCAGGAAGCCCTCATTAAGGATTTCAAGGACGGAAATAGAGGCAACCGCGATGAGGTCAATGGTGGTCATTTTGTGATGATGTGGTCAAGAGCTCTCGGGTTTGGTGACGAGGTTTTGCCTGGTGGAGGAAATGCCGAATCCTATACATGTCCTTGGTGGCTGGCGGGACGCTACATGGAGATTTACGTTGAGACTAAAGACGAACCGCTAACCCTTGAAAGGTTTCGGTTAGAAGAGACTCACTACCCAGTCGTGCCACAAACACCGCCTTTTCATTGCTCTGATGAAACGATAAACAAGATCGTAGACATCTGCATCCGAACCCTTCAAATGGACGCACATGAAACATTTTACGATTGCCCCTATTTCGAGCAATTGCAATACGTTGGAGACTCAAGAATTGAGTCAATGGTCATGATGGCCATAACTGATGACAACCGGCTGTGTGCAAAAGCCACTGACCTTTATCGCTGGTCAATCGGCTATCGTGGTTTGACTCAATCCCGATACCCTTGTCGCACTCGTCAATACATTCCGCCTTTCTCTATTTGGTGGGTGCTAATGGTACACGATCAGCACCTATGGCGAGGCGACAAAGCGTTTTTGCGGCAACTCATGCCGGCCGTTCGTACTGTTTTGTCGTTCTTCGAGCAATTTATTGATCGAGACAAACATTCGTCTGGATTTGGATTGTTAAAGTCACCGGATCAATGGAATTTTGTCGACTGGGTATCGGCATGGGAAAGTGGGGTGCCGCCAGGCGGTCGAAACGGGCATAGCATTGTCATCAATATCCAATTGCTTTTGGCACTGGAAGCAGCGGTGGACCTCGAAACAACCTACGGAAATAACCAATCCCACCGACCACTCCAATTGTGGGCTGACGAATTGCGTTCTGCAATTAAGAGGAACTTCAATCAAGAGGGTCTATTAGTCGACGCTCCAGGAACCAAGACAGTCTCCGAGCAACAGCATGCGTTAGCCCTTCTCACCCGTGATCAAGAACTACAACGCAGCGGAAGTAAATGGTATTCAAAGCAACGAGAGGCAACAAAAGCAACCTATTACTTCCAACACTATCGCCATGAAGCCCTTGCTAAGCTTGGCCGGGCAGATTTGATCCTTGCTAACATCCGTGACCAATGGGGAGATATGATCAAAAACGGACTCAAAACGACCGTCGAGATGCCTGA
The DNA here is from genome assembly GCA_037141835.1 of Armatimonadota bacterium. GTDB lineage: Bacteria > Armatimonadota > Fimbriimonadia > Fimbriimonadales > Fimbriimonadaceae > Fimbriimonas. The sequence continues at coordinate 2,011 of JBAXBU010000058.1, forward strand.
ACCAGGCAGGTCAGACTGCCACGCTTGGTCGGCTCATCCCCTTCTTCACTTACAAACAAAGATCCTTGGATTGAATCCTCTTTCGCCCTTCAACTTTGAGTTTGATCCTCAATTAGTGGATTTAGAGTGGGCGGAGGGCTACATATCGACTGGAAAAGGGCCCATTCACGCTCGAGTCGAAAACCGAGGAAAGTTCAAGAAAGTTAGCCTAGTCATTCCAGAAGGCGTGACGATCAAAGTTCCTCAGTTAAAATCAACGATTTCAGGACCAAAAACAACCACTTTCGACCTTTAAGTTCAAACCACTGGCCAATTTAGCCAAAGTCTAGATCGGATAAATCGATAAATATCCTTTTACATCCGTCTAAAGCCGGACTCTATCGCTCTGGCATGATTTTTGCAAAGTAATACTTTCGTGGACCTACGAACGATTGTATCTGCAACTATGATTGCATCCCTCGCAATACTAACAACCCTAACAATTTACGTTAGCAATTCTCGCGAAGATGATGCAACGGTAGCAGCCAGGATCAAAACAGAAACTCAACAGGCCCCAGAACTATCCTATCCAGAAAAGGATATCAGAGGACGAAAGATTCCTCCCTTTGACTATCTAGTAGTTTTCCCAGACTGTACGTCTTGTTCGGATTTTCGGATCAAAGCGGCCCAATTTATGGACTCCAAGATTCAACTCGTCTTTCTGATTCTAACGCCGGATACCAAGAACATTGATCATCTTCTCAAGAACCCGAGATACTATGTAGTTCACTACAAACAAGACTCAATTTACTCAAAAATCGACAAGGGGTTCTACGCTAGATGAAGACCAAAGCATTTACACTGGTCGAAGTAAGCTGCGCAATCATCGTACTCGGAATAACAACATCAGTTTTATCTCCGGTTTTTGCGAGCTACAAATTGAAATCAAATGCTTCACTGGCCAAAGCAAACCTGCATAACTTCTGGGTTGGCATAAAGCTCTATCAATCCAATTACGACGAAAAGGTCCCTTATGGCCTTCCACAGGATATGGGATTGCCACCGGAATCGTCCAATTTCGGAAACTTTGTCAATCAATTTACTGGTGATGCGGGGCACACTTGGACGACCAAATCCAAGTTCCTGCCGTGCGGCAAAAATGTAGGGTCCGAGGACTTTGATGGACTTGGATATATGCCGCTAGTCAAAAGCGACTGGCCAACTGAAGTAATTGCGCGTAAAGGTGAAACTGTATTGCTTTATGACAAGAACTGTAACTTACCGGATACCCGGGTAATGTGCCAGTTTTGCGATAAACGATCCATTGGGATTACGCTTAACGGCAACATTAGAGATAGAATAAATTCGGATTGGAAAGTATACGATCAACATTTTTATCAGTGAATTTTCAAATCATTACGAAGGAAATATAACATGAACTTCTTTAAATTAAAACCTATAACTGCCATTCTCTGCATTACTACAATCTCATCCGTAGCATTTAGTGATGTCTTGGTTTCAGTATGTCAGTACTGTCATCAACTTCCGAAACCTAATCCAATGTGTGTCCAAAGTGAAACTGCTCCAACGACGGTATTTTGTGGAGCAGAGAATTGGCTACGGGATGGCAGTACTCCAGAATGCAAACAGTTCGATAATGTTACAGTGTATTGTGCATCAGGTAGTACGATAACTTATACCGAGGAGCGATGGTATGGGGCTGGCACTAGCTGCGCGCCAATTGGTACGAAAGGAAACCATGAATGCCACTAGTGGAAATCAAGGGCGACAACTGATAGTTGTCGCCATTACAAGTTGCGTTGTTGCAATTTACGCAATATCTCTTCTGCAGAAGGACTCACTTAGTAAAGCTTCTAACCGATTTGGGAATGCAGTTATTTCGTCTGACGTTGCCACCCTTTGGAGTTTTGTTCCTGATGACGAACGGCATTTTTACGGATTAGATGAAAGTAAGTTCGCAGCATATTGGAAAGAGATTGTGCAGCCTAAGATCAAAGGTGTTGACTCCTACGAGTTGGCGGCATCGGCATCAAACGGCATCACTGTCATTGCTAAATCTTCACATCAAGGTAGGTACGCCAAATCGTTCGGCATGTTAGTTTCGGGCCAGCGAGGTCATTACTTCGTTCCTTATATCGTCGCTACATCTAGCATACATTCTGCGTCAAGCGAACTCGGTCCAGGAAAGATCAAGAAGTCAGATAGATTTCAACACTATGCTAAGTGGATTGTGGAAAATCATTCGAAGCTGAGTGCGCTAGGAATTAGCAATATGCGTAGAGGTCCAATGTATCAGAACGAGTCACTGGACGAAATTAAGCAAAAGTTCTTGAATACGGCATCTGAAGAGCTTGCACGCGAAAAGGCGCGTAGTGCACTCTAGCTCTCATCGAGGTGCAAACTAAATGCGCTGCGATGAGAATTGATTTTTGTGCTCGGATGAATTTTGGGCTGCGTGTCGCAACCTTTTTATTTTGGGTCAATATTCCGCACCCGTCGCTTGAGATTAGGCTCAATTGAGCGGTAAGGTATGCCAGTGCTAAAAACCTTGGGGCTGTCAAAGCAATATGATGCCACGGTCGCTTTATGTCCGCTAGATCTCGTAGTTGAGAGCGGCGAGGTGATCGGGGTTGTTGGAGAAAACGGTGCCGGCAAGAGTACTTTGATGAAGTTGCTCGCCGGCATTGTTCAGCCCACGCAAGGCCAGATCGAATGGAACGGATTGACGGCTCGGTTTCGAGACGCCAACGACACATCTGCGGCAGGTATTCAAATTGTTCATCAAGAACTCAATTTGATCCCAACTCTATCGGTTGAGGATAATATTTTCCTTGGACAAGAACGCGGCAAAGGATTCGTAAACAGGGCCGAAACCCGAAGACTCACCTCTATTCTCCTTGAAAAGGTTGGGGCCAAGTTTGCACCTACTGCCCTATGTGAGGACCTTTCCATTGCTGAGCAGCAACTGGTTGAAATTGCTAAAGCTCTCTCAAGGGAAGCGAAACTCATCATTTTTGATGAGCCAACAGCCGTACTTAGCGAACCAGAATCGGAAAAACTTTTTGAGATTATTGGCTCTCTGAAGCAACAAGGAGTCGCAATCCTGTATGTCTCCCATCGATTGCCAGAAGTATTGAGAATCTGTAGCAGGATCGTTGTACTCCGTGATGGTGAAAAAGTTGCTGATCAGTCTCCAGAGGGATTGTCCGAGTCAGACCTTGCCGATCTCATGGTTGGTCGTAAACTTCAAGATATCTTTCCTGAGCGAGTTCCTCATTCAACTGAAGTATCAATGAGTGTGAACAGCCTAAACGTTCCTGGCTTTTGCCAAGATATTAGTTTCTCGGTAAGAAAAGGAGAAATTCTTGGATTTGGGGGCCTCATTGGTTCTGGACGAACTGAGGCGTGCGAGGCGATTTTTGGCGTTCGAAACGGAACCGGTGAAGTGGCAATAGAAGGAGCTTCAATTGGAAAATTTACCCTTCAAAATGCCCTAAAATATGGCATCGCTTACGTGTCCGAGGATCGGAAAGGCAAAGGGCTCGTGGTCTCAATGAGTATCGATGAAAATATTTGTCTTGCTTGCCTTAAAGAGCTAAATTCAGTAGCCAAAAGACACAAGACTGGGCAAAAGTGGATTGAGGATTTGAAAATCAAGGTTTCAGATTCGACACTGCCAATGACATCACTCTCGGGTGGAAATCAACAAAAGTGCTCGGTAGGCAAGTGGCTCGAAACTAACCCAAAGGTCATTATTCTCGACGAGCCAACCCGGGGAATTGATGTTGGATCAAAGGCAGAAATGTATCGCTTGATTTCTGACCTGGCTAGCAAGGGCCTGGCGGTGATTGTGATTTCAAGTGAAATGCCTGAACTCATTGGCCTCGCTCACCGAGTGGCGGTCTTTAGAGAGGGCAAAATTGTCGGTGAACTGAGTGGAGAACAAATTACGGAGAATGGAATTATGACGTTGGCCGCAGGGGTTACCAGTGAGGTGGCAGCATGAAACGATTTGTACAACAATATGCCGCTCTAATTGCCCTCATTGTACTTTTTGGCTTTTGCATCCTATGGCTAAAGGAGCCTTTTTATGGTCCAGAGAATTTGCGGAATATTCTCTCTCAAAATGCCTCGAAGGGCATGATCGCAGTCGGTATGACGATCGTCATTATTGCTGGCGGAATTGATCTTTCGGTTGGAAGCATGGTCGGCTTGCTGGGCGTTTTGTGCCTCCTAAACCTCAACAAATCTGAAAGCATCCCAATGGCTGTTGGTGTTGCCGTTCTTGGTGGCGGAATCCTCGGCCTGATCAATGGCATGCTGGTATCGTTTGGACGCATAGCCCCCTTCGTTGCGACGTTAGCCGGCTTAGGAGCTTTCAGGTCCTTGGCATTGGCGATTACAAATGCGGGGCAAGTTACAACAACCAATCCGGTATTCGAAAAAATTGCAAGCGGAGGATTTCCAGTTCCTGGCGTACTTTCGGCGTCAGGGCGCCCCCTCATCATTGTCTGGCCAATACTTATCTTCTTTGCACTTAGTTTCGTAGCCGCCTTGGTATTGAACAAGTCAGTTTTTGGAAGAAGGCTCATTGCGACTGGTTCGAACGAACAGGCGTCAAAGTACTCCGGCATCAAGACCAACCAAATTAAGTTAATGAGCTACGTTATTCTTGGCTTCATTACTGGCATTGCGTCTCTTTGCGTTGCCTCACAATATAACTCTGCTTCGCCCGCAACCCAAGGTATTTACTTTGAACTTGATGCAATTGCGGCGGTAGTAATTGGAGGCACCAGTTTGGCTGGTGGACGCGGCAAAATTGGCTCCACTGTCATCGGGGTCCTTATTCTCGGCATTGTTGACAACATGTTGGCAATCAAGAATATTGATTCGAACTGGCAAGGCTGTGTAAAAGGTGTTATCATTCTTATGGCTGTTCTGTTGCAACGCAACAGTTCGCAAAAGTAATCCAAGAGCAAATTCAATGAAGATTCAATCCATTTTTAAGATAGGACTCCTGCCGCTCATGGCAGCTATGGTTGTAGGGTGCGGTAGTCCGGCAAGTTCGAACACCGAAGGAAGTACCGGAACCTCGCCAACCGCAAATACTACCGAGAAGAAGTTCAAAATCGGCGTTTCAATTCCTGCGGCTGATCATGGTTGGACTGCTGGTGTAAAGTACTGGGCGGATGAAGAGTCCAAAAAGCACCCAGAAGTTGAATTTGATATTCAAACCGCTGACACGCCTGCCAAGCAGATCACTCAACTTGAGGCTATGGGAACCAAGAAAATGGACGCTGTTGTTATCCTAGCAACCGAAAGCGCACCGATCACTCCTGCAGCCCAAAAGCTAAAAGATCAAGGAATTTTCTTGGTTAATGTTGACCGAGGATTTACAACTCACTTTGAAGATATTTTTGTCGCCGGAGATAACAAGAAGTTTGGAACCATGTCAGCTGAGTTCATGGCAAAGAAACTAAACGGCAAAGGAAATATTTTGGTACTTGAAGGCATACCTTGCACGGTTAATACCGATCGGGTAGAAGCATTTAAGGCAGTTTTCGCAAAGTATCCTGATCTGAAAATTCTTGCGAGCCAACCGGGCCGATGGAATCAACAGACTGCGCAAGACGCAATGCAAACCATGTTAACCACCTACAAGCAAGTTGACGCAATTTGGGCTGGAGATGATGACATGGCTCTCGGAGCAGAGAAAGCGCTTAAAGCTGCGGGCCGAGACAAGGGCATTTGGATGCTCGGAGGAGCCGGTATGAAGGATATTGTAAAGAGGGTTATGGAAAACGATCCAATGTTCCCGGCGAACATAACTTATCCACCGTCAATGATTGCTCAAGGAATTCAGGAAGCGGTAAATGCTCTTTCGACCAACAAGAAAGAAGATCTTAAGAACTTCAAACACAAAGATGTGGAAGTAAAGATTGAAATGATCGATCCTGCAAATGCCAAGGATTTCTACTTCAAAGATTCAATCTATTAATCAACCCCTTCGATATGAAAAAGCGTTGAGTGAGAATTTCTCACTCAACGCTTTTTGCTTCAACACATTCTAGCTTCCCTAAGATCGATGAGAATAGTCTTTGGATAGGCAAGATTGATTCCACAATGCTGTGCTCCAAAACGTTTTCTCTGCTCGTAGATAACTGGACGAAGTAGGATTTGTCGGGATTTTGTGCATTAAATTTTATTGCTACCGCGGATCGCACTCTTCCCTCAACAAATATGGATCTCTCCATCGAGGCCGACTTTGGCAATTTCTCAATTGAATCCACGATCCAATATTCTTTCTCACTAAGCTGCTTCCGGAACCAGCTAACGAAAGAAAGTGGAATACTCTGCTCGGAATCGAACTCAGAACCAAATTCGTTCTTTGCCCAAGAATGAACAACGCTTAATGTGCCATGTTTGTGGTCAGCCTCCATGATTACCGCGAGGTCACCACCCACTGATTTTGCTAAACAAGATAGCGTAACCACTGTTTCCTTTGACTGCTGATTCGGAGTTGCTTCTAAGTGAGCTAAGGTGCGTTGCATTAAGAGTTCATTCAATTTACTTCTCTGAATGATTTCCTTATTTTCGTTAATGAATGGTGTAACGTCTTTGTACATGATGAAATGGCCAATGACTGAGCCTCTCACGGTAACGTTACAAAAAGTTCGCTCTAAAACTCGACCATTTGTCATGGTCATTTGATCAACTGTTTTTTCTTGACCTGATTGCGACAAACTTCGGATCCGTTGAGTCGTTGATTCGTCCACCCTTATTGGCCGATTCTGGCAATTATCAATAAATGAAGAAATATCACTTCCGATAAGTTCTTTTGGCTTTAAGACACATCCCGCCATCCGACAAAGCTGTTCATTGATGTAATTGACTTTCAATCCGTTGTTTGTAAACAGAACCCCAACGTCAAGCAAGTTCATGAGCGAGTTCAGTTGTGCAGTCGCCAGCAACTGGTGCTGCTCGGCAAGTCCTTTCGCTTGAAGTTTTTCTTCTAGCTCAGCAACCTTTCTCTCAAGTTGGTCCAGATCCTCTTCAAAGTACACGCGGAGAAATTCGGCAATTACCTCAGTTCGGCTGGACGAATCATATCGAATCAAAATTCGCTTCCAATAAGTCGCCACGGTATCCGTCGTTATCTCAAGCAACTGGGCAATTGTTTTGTCAGTATTGCCTTCCATTGCCAACCAAATAACTTGCGTTTCACGTGGCAAGTTGGCAAATTCAAAATCGGTTCCTGGGTAAAAATCCATGGATCTAAGCTAATTTACAGACGAACTTTTTGGCATACTGTTCCCAAAAGTTCAAAAGTTCGAGAATCAAACAACAAGTGATGTAGAAATCAACTACAAATCTACCTAGATTGAATTTCTTAATTTCTGAAAAAAATACCAGTTATATCAAACCGTGCAGAATTTCCACTGCTTTTGTAATCACCGGGTCAGGCTCACCATCCTTTCTGACAGCTGTAACTTCTGCATCAGGCTTTATTGGATTAGCTTCAAGGCGAATGCCTTTTACCGTAATATAATCCGAAACCGGATATTGGATGCTAAACCCTTCAACCAGCTTCCTAAACACTGAGCTCAGCACGGCCCCCGCAGATGGTGTCCCAACAATCTTCGCATCTGCTGTTTCTTTCAGCGCTGCTGCACAAATTTCGCTAGCACTTGCTGACCCACGATTAAGAAGAACCGCCATTTTACCCGCAAAAGGAGGAGTTGTGAGTTTTCTTGTCTTCGTCTTTCGAGGAGTCCATTCCGCAATCGCCTCCGGCGTCATAGGAGCCCCAGGTTTCTCTTTAGCATAATCTTCAGCAACCCGTCTACTCACGAAGGTTCCGTATGCCGTCCCTTCAGGAAGAAGCAATGAAAGGAGATGATTGAGGTTATTAACGGCGCCACCACCATTTGATCTGAGATCGACTATCAGATATTTTGCCTTTTTAGAGGCTTCAGTTACCAACGCCTCAAGGTTCTCACGGTTGTAACCCGCGGAGAATGTATAAATTCGAAGTACGGCAGTGTCGTCTCCTTCCCAAGTTAATGTCTCTTTGCGGACCGTTGAGTATTCGCTCAATTCGACTTCAATCGATTTTATTGATCCATCAGCTTTTTCTATTTCTAGTTTAAACTTCGCGCCTTTCTCGCCTTCAACGGCATCGGCTTTTGTCGGCATTTCACCGTTAACTTTGACGATCAGATCCTTCTCTTCGATTCCAGCAGTTTTTGCCGGACTGCCGTCAACAACTCTTCGGACACGGAGACCTTTTTCTTCGACGGTCCCCATAAACCCAGAGCCAATTGCCGTGGTCTTGCCGCGTTGGGCCGTAGACCTGGGAGTTTGAAGCCTGCAGTGGCTAATGCCGAAGTCACGCAAGGCTTGGTTGACTGTTCGTGTAAATGCAGCAACATCCGTGTCCTTGGCAATATCTTCCTTCTTCTTTTCCAAATATTCGTTCCATTTCTTAAAATCAACTCCAGGAACGAAAGCACTAGTGGTCAATGTTTCTTCGAGAGACTTAAGAACATTTTGCTTCTGCTCGGCCGTAATGTCCTGGGCAAATATGGTGACGGTCAAAAAAGCCGAAATTAAAAGCGGCAAGAATCTTCGCAAAGTCATATGCTTACTTTAACGAATTTCGTAAAAAATTGTGTGGCAATTAAACACTAAACCGAAAAATTGTCGCCTCGGGCAACTTCAATCTTGCGGTGCATGTACAGTTGTATCCTACTCGAGTCATCCTGCTGTCCGAGCTTTAGCAAGTCATTTAAGGCACTATGCTTCGAGGCAAGAATCGTTCGATGCTTTGCGATCTTACGATAGTCTAGGCTACTTGTGGGCCTTTCATTCCTGAATTGGCTAATGACCTTGTCAAGTTCCCGAAGGTTCAACTCAATTGACTTGAGCTTAATCGCGGTCACAGGCTTAGCAACAATACAGTCTGCAATCGTTTCTTCGACATCTGGCATAATCGTCGCATTAAATGTCTGCCACTTCGATTGACCGCCACTGACAAGTGAGCCAATCTGATGGGCCTCAACCGCATATTCCCAGGTGGTTTTTCGAACCTCAGTTAGCCATACTTGTCGAGACTTTGGCAGTCTCGTCATTGCACGATCGTTGAGGTTCTTAAGCGCAAATCCATACTTTTCTTCAGCATCAGATAAATCGTTGTCACTGTGGCCATACTTCTTGCTATATAAATCCGACCACCTTTGGCGCCCCATGGCTACGATTTGTTCTGGCGACTTTCCAAGGAAGTTCGCGCGATTCCATTGAATCGCAAAATATCCGACAACGAGTGGCACGATAGTCATGGACTAACCTTTAGAACGTCGGATAACGCAGTTTCGTTCGGATAATTTATGAATTCTTGAGCTTCGCTAACAAATAGTCCGTGGATCCATTAAGAATTTCAAAGACATCTTCAAACCCACTGAAGTCACCATAGTAGGGATCCGGCACTTCGATCAATGTCGAATTCTCATTCCAATCAGACATCAAAGTTACGCGATCCGGAACTGCACCCTGCCATCGATGAAGGTCACGCACATTAGTCAAATCCATGGCGATGATGTAATCAAATCTCGAAAAATCGGTGGAAGTAACTTGTCGAGCCCGGCTGAATTCAGTTATCCCGTTTAGCTGAAGCACCTTGATTGTTCTCGGATCTGGGTTTTCACCAACGTGCCAATTCCCAGTTCCCGCTGACTCAATTAAGAAGTAATCATCCAAACGCGCTTCTTTCACCTTGTGCCGAAAGATGGACTCAGCCATTGGACTCCGGCATATATTGCCCAGGCATACAAACAAAACGAATGTTTTCGACATGATGAAATCAATTAACTATTCATTTTGGACGATTTTGAAGCCATCGAAGGGAAAGAAGAAAGGGCTTCGCGCGTAGAAGATGTTAATGAGGAAGAATGCATTAATATCTGGAGCCAACAAGGGAATTGGCTTAGAGACAGCACGACAATTGGGTGCCCTCGGTTACAAAGTTTATGTAGGTTCGAGAGATGTAGAAAAAGGAGACATCGCGGTTACTGACCTCAAGTCGGAAGGCATTGATGCGGTTGCGGTTCACCTTGATATGGACGACTCATCAACGTTTTCATCAGTCGCAAATTTGATTGAAGCCAACGATGGTCACCTTGACGTTCTCGTCAATAACGCGGGGGCTATTCTTGATTTTGGCGAAAAGCCATCTCAAGTTTCGATGGACAAAGTCCGCTCCTCGTTCGATGTCAACTTCTTTGCCCAAATTGAACTCACTCAAAGGCTACTTCCGCTGATCCAAAAATCGCAGGCAGGAAGAATAGTAAATGTTAGTTCAATTCTTGCTTCTCTCGCCATGAATAGCGACCCAAAAAGCCCACTCGGAGAATGGCGAGCGCTTGGTTATAACGCTTCCAAGGCCGCACTGAATGCTTTTACAACCATACTTGCATTTGAATTGAAGGACACCAATGTAAAAGTGAATTCGGGCCATCCGGGCTGGGTGAAAACGGACCTCGGCGGAGAAGGTGCATTGATGGAACTAGAGGATGGGGCAAAGACAAACGTTTGGCTTGCTACCCTGCCCGAAGATGGTCCAACTGGCGGATTCTTCCACATGCACGCTAAACTGCCTTGGTAAATGGCGGGAAAAGTTTGGTTTATTACTGGTTCCTCGACTGGCTTCGGTCGGATGCTTGTCGAGGAACTCATAGATCGTGGAGAAACGGTTGTAGCGACATCGCGCAACCCTTCTTCGCTTGAATTTCTCCGCCAAGACTTTGGCGAACGAATTCTCCTTCCGCAACTGGATGTGACTGATCCCAAACAGTGTTTCAGCGCTGTCCAAATGGCTCTTCACACCTATGGTCGAATCGATGTCTTAGTAAACAACGCGGGATTTGGGGTTTATGGTTCACTCGAAGAGGTCCCGATGGAGACCGTGCGGCAACAGTTCGAGACCAACGTATTTGGCGTCCTCAATGTACTCAAAGCAGTCTTGCCGTCCATGAGAGCTAATAGGAATGGAACCATTTTGAACATTTCGAGTATCGCTGGATGGATGTCCTTTCCTGGAAGCGGAGTCTATGGCTCCTCAAAATTTGCACTTGAGGGGCTGACTGAATCTCTGGAAGCAGAACTCCGGCCACTCGGAATTCGCACCATCCTCGTCGAGCCTGGCAGTTTTCATACCAATTTTTACGGGCACAACTATCGCCGAATTGACAACCAAATCGAGGACTATGCCGAAACCGCTGGCAAGACACTAGAGTTCTTCGACAACTTCGCGGGCAAACAACCGGGAGATCCGCACAAGGCAATCAAAGCCATGATTGAGATCACAGAGCACCCCAGCCCCCCTTTGCGGTTGCTTTTAGGAAGCGACGCCTACGATCGAGCAATGGCAAACCTCGAAAGCGTTCGCGAAAACTTCACCCAATTGGAGGGCATTTCAAGAAGTGCGGACAAGGACTAATCTCATTCCCTTCCGTACCGCCGCAATACGCTCTGAAACATTTCACACGGCTCAGGCTTGCTTAATTCATCCGTCTTCATCGGATCAAACCGGTAGAACATACACTTAATCAACAGCGCCTCGTACTTCGCCAAGTCCTCGACCTTATCCACCTTGGCCGCTTCTGCGATTGCTTGAAGAGCCGCGCTCGTCCCGCCGATGTTTCCCGTATTGACTTTACGATCCAAAAAGACAGCTTTGCCTGCCTCGGAGCGAACAAAGTCCGAAAGGGGTCGAACCACTTTATTTGAGCCGATCATCACGGTTACTTTGTCATTCATGGGCCAATAAACTTGTTTAGCTGATTTCAATTGGCTGGTGCGGAATGAACGATACTTACCTGCTCTTTGAAAAGTGGCAATCAGGCGCTTGTCCGCAATAATCTGATTGTTGGCATCTGGACCAACCTTTTCTTCCTTGGTGACTAAGTCCAGTGCGACCAATTTTTCGTCCGCAGTGACTTCGATTCCAAATTGATGAAAGTCAGAGTCAAATCCCTTTGGATCTTCGTTCTTGTAGTTTATTAACGCTCGACCAAGTGATCCGGCACCTTCTTTCAAAGAGGCGAACTGAATGAACCCAATCGAAACATAGCCCGTATCATAAGTATTGATCGAGTCAAAACCACCCTCAAGAATGGAAATCGACTTAAAAACTTTTGTGTCCGAATCGTCATAGCCGCAATCCTTCAAAAGGATGTCCAGTTCATTGGACGGAATTGTCTTAATGGACTGCCCTTCTGAGTTCACGCCCGTATCAAACCGGAAGTAAGCATATCGAGGCCGCATATCAACATTGTCAGAATAGTTCAATGTCATGTCATCAAAGCGAACTGAAATCTTATTCGGCAACACGTTAGCTGCAAAGGCCGGTGGCATCCCAAACTTAGACACCAAAACCTGATCTACCGGCGATGGCTCTAAAACCTCGGCGGGATACTTTGGCTCCCGTCGCTGAATCTTCGCATTGAGTGTTTCAGCCGCGCACGCTGCCAAATATCGATCACGAGCAACCTTGGCGTTCAGCCACTTTTCCCACGCAACCTCTTCTTCCGAATTTGCTCCGGGCACTTGTCCAGGAGGAGTTTTCCCTAGCCCTCTCGCTCGGTTATAGTCCCAAAACCATTTGGAACCAACAACCGTCAATCGAACTGCATACTTATCGGATGGTACTACGGAATATCGACCTGGCTCCATCCAATACGATTTGATATGCGTCTTTTCCGCTTCAGTCCAGAGGGGCGACTGAGCAAGAGAGATTTGAGTGAAGACAAAGAATATTGCGCTCGCGGCGATTGGTTTGACCATCGTTACACCATCAGTTTCGCTCGTTCTAGGTTCGCAACAAAGTCTTCGAGCATTTCCTTTACGGCTGGGCCGTCAAAAGTAACTTGCTTTGGAGCCTTCTCTGGAGCATCAAACAAGACTTCATGCAACAGAATCTCCATCATCGTCTGTAACCTACGAGCACCAATATTATCGGTCGTTTTGTTCACTTGTTCAGCCAGTCTGGCAATTTCTTCAATGGCATCTTTCGTAAATTCGACGTTGACACCTTCAACCTTGAGAAGACTTTGGTACTGTCGAATTAAGGCGTTCTTTGGTTCGGTCAAAATTCGCGTAAAATCAGCACCGCTAAGCGGCTCTAACATGACGCGAATCGGCAATCGTCCCTGAAGCTCGGGGATAAGATCGCTTGGCTTCGACATGTGAAATGCGCCAGCCGCAACAAACAAAATGTGCTCAGTATTCACTGGTCCAAACTTGGTTTGAACGGTAGATCCTTCGATGATCGGCAATAGATCCCGCTGGACGCCTTCTCGGCTAACATCTGGACCACTTCCGCCATTCTTTCCCGCCACCTTATCAATTTCGTCAATAAAAACGATTCCCGTTTGCTCAGCCCGCATAACCGCTTCACGGTGAACGCTGTGACGATCAATTAACTTGCCAGCTTCTTCTTCGATCAAGATGTTCATTGCTTCCGACACAGAAGCCTTTCGCATTACGCGCTTATTGCCAAATGGGTTCGTGAGTTGATTCATGTCAAATCCCATCTCTTCCATACCGCCCGGCGTGAATACTTGCAAAAATGGGTTCGATGGCTCTTCGACATCAAACTCAATCATCGCATCTCGATGACCACCTGCTTCTAATTCAGCCCGAACGGTTTCCTTTCTGAGCAAATCATCTGCCGCCCGCTTCTCCCAATCAATGATCTCATCTTCGTCAGGATAAAAAGTATTCGGGTTAAGTTCGTTGTCGAGCAAGTCAATAATTCTATCGATTGCGTACTTTTCTGCATCAACCTTGACCGCTTCCATTCTCTCCTTTTCGACGAGTCGAACCGCGGTTGCAACCAGTTCTCGAATGATGGACTCAACGTCTCGGCCAACGTAGCCGACTTCCGTAAACTTTGTGGCCTCAACTTTTACAAACGGAGCTCTCGCCATTTGCGCCAATCGGCGAGCAATCTCGGTCTTTCCAACCCCAGTTGGACCAATCATGAGAATGTTTTTTGGTTGAACGTCATTTCTCTCCGCTTCTGGAAGCTGTTGACGGCGATAGCGGTTTCGTAACGCGACAGCAATCGCCCGCTTGGCTGCAGTTTGCCCAATGATGTATTTGTCAAGTTCGGCAACAATTTGACTTGGTGTCAAGTCTTCTACAGGAGGAACGTTCACTCCTTCATTATGGCGTGAACCTTCCTAAAGGCTTCACTTATAAGAAATCCAATCGAAAACAATTCAACCCGACTCCTTTTCTTCATTTGTTAAGAAAAAGTTATTAACATTGTTAACCTTTTGTTATTATCCGTTCGGTACGATTCTCCTTCGATGAAAGGAATTCTGTCTTTGATGGCGCTTAGCCTCGTTTGTGTCGGTCTTTCGTTCGATGGTTCGAATGAAGAAATTAAGCCTTTGATTTTGGAGCCCCAAAAGAACACCGACAAAACCAATTTCGGCTGGTTCAGTGGGTTCATTCAACACCAATATTTTTCGACAGATCAAGCCTCCAAGAATAGCGGATTTTTCCGAAATCGACGCACTCGGTTGAATTACAACTACATGGGTGATGAAAAGACTATGGGTCGCCTAAGCGTGGAATTTGCTTCTGGCTCAAACAACTCCACTGCCCAAGTCCGTCAAGCATTTATCCAATACAAGCCAAATACGTTTAAGGCGAAGTCAGGACCAACTTATACCATGGGGTCCCAACAAATACCGATGGGTTACGAAATCAACTATTCCAGTGGAAACCGGATATGGCCGGAGCGATCTGTTTACGAACAAACATTTTTCAATGCTGAAGCGGGTCGTGGATTGCTCTTCCAAAATGGCGACGAAGGTACCTATTGGTTCGTCGGACTTTTCGATTCTTTGACAATTGGTGATCCTGAGCAATCAGATTCGCCCACGAAGGGGGAAGTCATGCCAGTTTATGGAATTAAAGGACGATACGGGCCGTGGGACATGGGACTTTCTGCAATGTCTGGAAACCGACCGTCTTATTCGGCTGGAGCCATAAATCTGGCCCAAACCGACCGAAATTTTATGTACGCCGACCTTCGTTACCATCCCGCTGGTTCAAAGCTTGACGTTCGAAGCGAATACATGATTGGAAAGGATAGGGTTCCCCTGGCAACAGTTGCAACCGCCAACAAAGTATCTGGAGGGCATGTTAATGTTGACTACAAGCTCAATGACACCGATACTGCCGTATTACGTTACGAAATATTTGACCGAAATCGGGACCTTCCTGGAAAAGTCCAAACACTTTATGGAGTCGGTATGGCAAAGGATGTTAACTCGTTTTTAAGAGTTTCCTTCGCCGCAGACTGGAACAAGAACCCAACCAATCCAGTTGGTCAAACATCCTACAAAACCCTCACATTTAGAGTCCAATTCAAGTTCTAGAACAGGACTACGGTGGGTAGGCTATAAAGCATGCCCACCGCATCACTTTCGGCAACCGATCCTCTCAATTGGCAATCTGACGGACGACCAGTCCCAGAAGTTGTCAATGGAAACAGATATCTGATCGGTGGCGAAATACGCGAATGGAAGGGACTGACCAACGAAGTTAAATCCTGCCTATTCTTCAATTGGAATGACGGTATTGTCCGTCCAACCCTTGGTTACGCACCTGTCCTTGATGCAGCGGAAGCATTAGAGGCCCTACATGCCGCGCAAAAAGCGTGGGATAACGGTCAGGGCGAATGGCCAACAATGACGGTCGCCGCCCGAATTAACGCTGTCGAAGCATTTGTCGTTCGCATGAAAGCGGTGCGAGAGACAGTCGTCGAACTGATCATGTGGGAAATAGGCAAAAACCTTGCCGACGCCCAAAAGGAATTCGATCGAACAGTCCAATACATCGAGGACACGATCGTTGCGCTCAAGGATTTGGATCGAAAGAATTCCGGCTTTACCGTCGAAAAAGGATTCCTAGCCCAGATTCGCCGTTCACCATTTGGTCCAACTTTGTGCATGGGACCCTATAATTATCCGCTCAACGAAACTTTCACCACTCTGATCCCAGCGATCATCATGGGTAACCCCGTAATCTCCAAGTTGCCGCGATTTGGTCAACTGCTGAACACTCCATTACTGGAAGCATTTCGAGATTCTTTCCCGGCCGGAGTTGTCAACATCATCAATGGCAGAGGAACTGAAATCATTCCGCCAATCCTCCAACACGGTGGTATTGAGCTCCTCGCGTTCATCGGCGGATCAAAAACCGCAGATCAACTCAAAACCTATCATCCAAAGCCTCACCGGTTAAAATCGATCTTATCGCTTGACGCAAAGAACCTTGCTGTGGTTCTTCCCGACGCCGACATAAAAGTCACGATTCCACAACTCGTCGCCGGAACGCTTGGATTCAATGGACAACGGTGTACCGCATTGAAAATTCTGTTTGTGCATCGGTCTCGAGTAGACGAAGTCATCAAAGAACTTTCAGTCGAAGTAAACAACCTTCAAGGCGGCTTGCCTTGGAAACAAGGTGTTTCGCTCACTCCATTGGCAGACCTAAACGCGACGAAGTGGCTCAAAGAACTCATTGATGAAGCAGTCTCAATGGGTGCTAAGGTCATGAACGAAGGAGGAGGCGAAACCATCGAAAACTTCATGCACCCGGCAATCGTCTATCCGGTCACTCCCGAAATGAGACTCCATGAAGTTGAACAATTTGGTCCGGTAATCCCTATTCGAGCCTACGATGACATTTCAGAAGTGATGACATACGCTGTCGAAACTCAATTTGGTCAACAAGTCTCACTCTTTGGTTACGATCCGAAAGTACTTGGTCCACTCATCGATGCGATGGTCAACCAAGTGTCCCGTGTCAACCTGAATGTTCAGTGCCAACGAGGTCCAGACACCTTCCCTTTCACGGGTCGAAAAGCTTCTGCCGAAGGAACCCTGTCGGTGTCGGATGCGCTCAAGCGCTTCTCAATCCGGTCACTCGTAGCCACCGATTACAGTGAAGCCAACCGAGACCTTGTTAATGATATCATCGCCACTCGAAGTAGCAACTTCTTGACGACTGACTTTTTGTTCTGAAAAGCTCAAGGCTCTGACTTATCAGGCCTTGAGCAATGAGCCCTATTTAGGCATATTGTGGCGAAAGGCATGACAGATGGCAATTGCCAACGCATCCGCAACATCGTCCGGCTTCGGGTCCTCTTTAAGAGCAAGGAGCCGACGAACCATAAAGGTCACTTGTTTCTTGTCGGCTTTGCCTGTTCCAACGACTGATAACTTAACCTCAGGCGGCGAGTACTCGGCCCACTCAATTCCGGTGTCTGCAGCAGCGAGCAAAATCGTTCCCAGCGCCTTGGCTACGTCCATCGCAGTTGTGACGTTTTTCGTAAACAATAGCCGTTCAGTCGCCATTGCATCCGGGTGATGCTTCTCGATCAGCTCAACAACGCCGTCATGGATAAGCTTGAGGCGCTCTGGGATCAAAATCCTCGGAGTCTTGATCAGACCAAAGTCTACCGCCTCAATCTTTGATCCGACCTTGCGTACCACGCCGTAGCCAACACTTTCTAGTCCAGGGTCAATTCCTAAAATAAGCATCAGATTCGCTTAAACAGCCTCAACAAGTCGTCATGCGTTAGCGTCGCTGTAATCGGACGACCATGAGGACAGTGGTAAGGATTCTCGGTGGTCGCCAAGTCAATCATCAGCTTTTC
>JBAXBU010000059.1:0-19351 GCA_037141835.1 Armatimonadota bacterium
GTTCTCCCACAGCTTCCGCATTGGTTCGGGATCGTTCTCCATGACGTCGAGAGCGGCGATGAGAGCAGCGGCAACCATTGGCGGGTGCCCCGTACTGAACAAATAAGGACGACCGCGATTGATCAGCCATTCTTTCAGGTTCTTCGAACCAGCGATGTAGCCACCCATGACGCCAAGGGCCTTTGACAATGTCCCCAGTTGAATGTCGACTCGACCATACAATCCAAAGTGGGAAGTCGTGCCGGCTCCATTTTTGCCCAGAACTCCACTCGCGTGAGCATCGTCAATCATAACTAATGCATCGTATCGTTCGGCCAACTCAACGATGGTCGGCATTGGAGCGATGTCTCCATCCATCGAGAAGACGCCATCGGTGATGATCATTTTCTTGGCAAAGCCTTTTTCGTTGGCGCGCTTGAGGCAGTCTTCGAGTTGATCCATGTCTTTGTGACCGTAGACCCATCCGTTTGATTTTCGATATTCGGCTGCGCTCAGCCTTACGCCATCGATGATCGAAGCATGGTTCAGTTCATCGCTGATCACCACGTCTTTGTCGGTCAAAACCGCGGGAATACAGCCAGAGTTGGCGGTAAAGCCACCGGTAAACACCAAAACGGCTTCGGTGTGCTTGAATGCCGCAAGTCGCTCTTCTAGCTCCTGATGAACGGTCATGGTTCCACCAATCCACCGTACGGCGCCAGCTCCAACTCCCCATCGCTCAATCGCATCGAGGGCGGCTTGCCGAACCTTGGGATGATTGGCAAGACCAAGATAATTGTTGCTGGAGAGGTTTACAACTTCTTTGCCGTTCATCCGAACTCGTCCACCGGCGGGAGTTTCAAGGATTTTTGGTGTCTTGTAGAGATGCTGATCGCGGAGAAGTTGTAGTTGGTCGGATAGCCAACCTTCGAACCCAGAATTCATGCATTGATTGTACTCGCCCGCGAACGATTCAAAAAATATGGATTCTTGGCAAGTCTTCGTATCTACGTACGTAAACACGGATGCTGCTTCCGCAGCCCTTTCGGGCTCACAGATGTTCAATACAACGCTTATTGCATGCTAACTCTTCGGAAGTATTCTCGCCAGCGTGCTGTGGAGGCAGTCGTATTCCAATGTCTACCATCCCTCAGCACACAAGGGAATGATGCAACAGCAAACCTAAAGTGGAGTATTAAATCCTCGTACAGTCTTACTAACAGGTTTAGGGATTTGAACCCAAAACCCTCACAATATGCTCTATAATTTGATTGTCTTTTGACTTGCTATGTTTGAATTTGAGCTTTCAGTGGTTGTGCCTGCACTAAATGAAGAAAGGACCATCGAAGAGGTCATTAACCGACTCTTCGCCTTGCCTTTTACTACACAAATCATCGTCGTGAACGATGGTAGCACAGACGGAACAGCAAAGATTCTAGAAAGTTTTGGAGACAAGATTGAGGTTATTACCAATGAAATTCCTTCGGGCAAAGGCAACGCGATTCGTAAAGCTCTACCGAGCATTAAAGGGCTCGCGACAATTATTCAAGACGCAGATTTAGAGTACGAAAGCTCTGAGATTCCGTCACTCATCACTCCTATCGTCGAAGGTCGAGAAAAGGTTGTTTTCGGCAGTCGATTTACCAATGGGCTACCGGCAGGCATGGCGATTCCTAACAAGATCGTGAACGTGATGCTCGCCCTCAACGTTCGGCTCCTATACGGCGTCAAGCTTTCGGATGAAGCAACGTGTTACAAGGCGCTCCGATCGGACGTTTTGCAAGCTATGGAGCTTGAATGTAAGCGCTTCGAGTTCTGCCCCGAGGTAACTTCTAAAGCGATTCGCCTTGGCTGCCACATCGCCGAAGTGCCCATTTCTTATACTCCGCGAAGCAAAAATGAGGGCAAAAAGATCCGTTGGACCGATGCTCCGGAAGCGTTTTCTACGTTGTTTAAGTACCGATTTTGGAAGTCGAGCAAGGAACTGCTTGACGACAAGGTTGTTAGCCAAGCCGCGACTGCATTTTTGAGATAATCATCCATGAAAGGACGAGTTAAGCTGTTGCTGGCGTGGTTGGTTGGGACGTTGTTCCTTGCCGCTTGGTATCCGTACTTCTCTACCGAGATCAGACCCCATAACGACTCTTGGTCTGATGCCCTGGTTACCAATGCCTTGCTCCATGCGAGTGGCAAAGGAACGGTTCCCGAAAGCTACCTTGGCACTTCCCTTCCTTTTACTCAAGGCGAAGTCGCGGAGATGCTGAAGAACACTCCGAACGAGACTTACAAGTCGGCTTTTGGACTTCAAGGCTATTTGGCGGTTTGGACCTGGAAGGCGATGGGTTCGGGCGACATCTTCACCACTACTCGGGTTTTGCGAGTGCTTTATTCGGGGCTGCTGGGTGGTTTGCTCATTGCCTTAGCGTGGGATATTCGGAAGAAGTTTGGGGTTCTGGCGGGCACGATCGTCGGGATCACCATTGTTTCTTCGCCGTTTATTGCCTTCTTTGGACGTAGCCTGCACTGGCAAGGGTGGCTGATTTTCCTGCCATTCGTGTTTAGTTGGATCCTGTATCCCAAGTACGCCAGTCAAGGAAAGACCAAGCAGTTTTGGGCAATTATCGCCTTGATGGTGATGGTTCGGAGCCTGGTTGGCTATGAGTTCCTTTCGAACATTTGTATCGCGGTTTGTATTCGACCCATGCTCTTTCATCTTGAGCAGTTGAACCTGAAAGTACGGTGGAAAGGCATTGTTTTGTCGAGCTTGTTAGCTACGACAATTGGTTTTGCCGGTGCGGCAGCGATTCACGTCGGAGCTTTGACAAAGGAAGTAGGCAGTCCGATTGAGGCGATCAAGCACATTAAGTCTCGAGCGGCCGATCGGATGTCGAGCAAGCTCAGCGTGGCTGACGCGGCATTGATGAAGGAGAAGCCACGACCAACTTCGGATGTCGTGAAGGATTACCTCAAGGATTACGGAATGTTCATGATTCCGCACGGCATTTGCATCCTAGGTTCGTTGGTTTTGCTCGGAATGGCGATTCGAGATCGAAAGACGGCGATGGCAGACGTGATCATGCTCGGGCTTGGAGCGATGGGGTCGTTCTCGTGGGCGGTGCTGATGCCGAACCACATGTACATTGGTGGAGTGCACAACAAGATCATCTTCTTCTTGCCGATGTACTTCATGTTCGCGATTGTGTTGGCTCGTCGGCTTGAGGCTGCGGCTCAGGCACCGATGATCACTCATGCGGTTATTGGTGAGCCAGATCCTGCGAAGGTCTCGGTTTCGTAGATCATCCCATTAGGGAAATAGATTTGGGATGTTCGATTGGGTTTCTGGCAGAACTCGGTAGCCAAGGTTTCGAACCCTTCCCTTCTGCTCTTTGGGAGGGGGAAGGAACGCAATTCCTAAACCCTGTGGAATTCGAGACTCGGTTAAACAAGAACCCCCATCCTCGGCGACTTCGTCGCTCTCCATGGATGCTTCGAAGCTTCTGGACGCTTCGCGTCTCTCTCCCAAAGAGCAGGGGGAAGGGTCTCAATTCAAAATCACTGACAAAACCAAGTTCTAAATCTTTATCATCCTCTTAAGGAATGAGGCAGCGAAAGACTATTCCCCGTTCCAAGCTCTTAGTTGTTTTCGGAATTCGTAGTATGCCTTCTTCGGCTTTCCGGTTGTGGTTTTCAGTCCCAAGGACGATAGATAGCTTCGGAATTTGTCGTCCTTCATTTGGTAGTACTGTTCGAAAACGTCGACCATCGACTGAGGGAAATCGCCTTGCTGGAAAAAGCTTGCGAAGGATATCTTGGCTGAATGCTTTTGAAGTTGCGTGAAAGCTTGCTTGATGAACTCGGCTTGGGTTTCTTCGCTGCTTTTGTTGCCTTCTCCGGATGGGCATCCAATTTCGGTCAATACAAGCGGCTTGCTTCCTGCCAGGCTCAGCATCGATGAAAAATGGCCCTCGACCGAGCTCATTGGAAGCACTTCGAAGGTTTGTCCCAGTGGGTAGTAGGTCATCATGGTGACGTCAAAAATGGACTGGATCTTCTTGACCAATTCGGGTTTTCGCATTAAGCCATCGAAAGTAGTAATGACGCCAACCGGAGCCTTGATTCCCGCCCCGCGGAACAGGGTTCGGGCAGACTTGACCATCGACAAATAGCCCGAAACTTCGTTGGGGTGGTTGCCAAGGTAGACATCGACTTCATTGCCGAAAGAAATTGCCTTTACGTTTTTGGGCAAAAGAGGAATGATTTTTTGAAGCATGGCTTCCCACTGATCCAACATTCTCTGTTCGTCGAAGCCAACGTTGGCCAAGGCGACGGGCACACACTTATTGCTGGTGTCGATTGGCTTGATGCAGACCACAATGTCGCCGCCCAGCAGCTTGGCAATCCCAACTTGGTCCTGAAATGCTTTGGGATTAAATGCAGCCTCATTTTCGAGATCCGACCATTTGACATTCACGTAGGTCGCTTCTATACCCAGCCTTAGCTCGTCTCGCACCGCGGCTAAGTACGATTCTTCGTTTAGCGGTTCGCTAGGCATCATGCTTAGGGCGATCGAAGGTTTTGTAGCTTGGGATGGTGCCAAAAGGGCCAAAGTAGCGATCAAAGTGCTCATCATGTTTGATCCTACGGTTCTTGGCTTTTTTTGACAGCATTCTAGGACTAAAGGCTATCGACAATGAGTTTGTTGGGTTGGTATGGAGTGATCACGAACTTAATGCTTTCAAGCCCGGTCGTATCATGCGAAAACTCCTTACCCAGATCGACAAATGGCAAATTGAGCGGACTTATGGATCGAATGTACAAAGGCATTTGGGCTGGCTTTGAAATACTGCAAACATGAGCACCATCGCCTTTAGTCACCACAAAACCGATTGAACCCCAAGGGGTATGGGATTGAATTTCAAATGACTCGAGGTCGCCTAATTGGGGTCGGACAAACCAGTTTCCTTTTGCGTCTTGACCAATTCCCAGAATGGCCTGATGCATCGCGATCGTGGGTGCAACCGCACAGTGGCTCATCATGGAAGTCGTTCCCGGTTTGACGTGCCACATCTCTTGAATCGTTGAATTATGGTTCACCGAATACATGTTCTCCCATCTGTCCTGAAATTCTTTGAGAATGAGGTCGACCCTTCCAATCCTTGCCCACGCCCAATGACGCCAGACAGAGTTGGCGGGATATCCAATTCCCAATGATTTTGGTTGTTTGGTGATGAGATCAATGGTCTTTTCTAGGTTGGGAGCTACTTCGTAACCGTGACCGTGGAGCCAAAGCAAGTGTGAAATGGACCGATCGCAGTACCGAGCCTGTCGAGTGGCGACTTCATCTCGATTGTTAATGAATGCGCCGACCTTATCGTGCCAAAACTGCTGCCGAAGGGCTTGGATTGGGAAGGACAAATCGGTCGTTCGACCCTCGATCCAATCCAGCATCACAATCATTTGGAGGGCATAGAGGTTGAAGGCGAGCTTTTTATGAACTTGGGCTTGATAGGCGTCATGGTCGATCCAAACGGTCTCTGCACCAATGTCTTCGACCTTGAGGAGGCCATCCAGTCCCGTTATGCTTGCTAAGTAGTCGACGAACTTTTGGATCCGATCTCGGTTTTGCTCGTAGGGGGTTCTGTCGCCTGTCTGGAGCCAATGGTTGACGTGCTCAATGACGAAACCGATGGAATGGTCAACGAGGGATCCCCAGCCGGTTGCACCAATTTGTCGTTGTCCAATTCTCGCCAGGCGGTCGTAGCCGGGCCAAGAGTCGAGCCAGACTCCGTTGAGCATTTGCCCGTGGCCAAATTGGGTTAGAAACCTTTTGGATATCGAGAACTCGCCGTGCGCTTGGCGTACCGCATGAAGTTGGTGCGCGCCATCTCCGGCGTATTGCTGGCGCTCCCTTGCCATTCCGTCAACGACAATGTCTTGGGCTGAGTTTTGGAGAGTGATTGTGCTGGCAAGCAAAAGTCTATTGAGGCCATTGAAGTTGGTTGTTACGTGTTGCTGGTGCTCATGGACTAAAGTTCTGCGTCGAAACGTAACGGTTGGGGCTTTGATATGGAATCCCTTTGGAATGTCTACATGCAGCTGAATGAACTTGCAACATTCGTAGTCGAAACACTCATACGTAAACTGCTTGGCATTCAATTGGAATCGAGTCCAAGTATAAAAATGGTTGTCCAGGAAAGGTTGTCCGGGTGCGATGCTTTCTTGACAAATCAACTCAATAATGCCCTTCTCTGCACCGTGCACATAGATTGATGGCCAACCGACCATCTCAAATGGAAGCTCATAGGTCAGCAAGTAACTTCCGCCAATGAGCGGCGCTTCGGGACCAATTCTGATGCATTCCATTAAGTCAGGAACTCGAAAGTCAAACCAGTCATTTGGGTTCCCTTTCCAACTCACTTGGTGCCGAGCGATAAGACTGGCCTCAACCCATGCCTCATGCATCATGGGAATTGATCGAGGAGTTAGGGTCGAGTTTTTCGGGTTTTCGACCTGAATGTCTTCGTTGTAGGACAGGTACTTCCCTACAAATGGGGTTGCCGTACTCGACACCTCCAACTCCATCGCCTCGTACCAATATCGATCAATTTCAAAGTTGTGTTCATTCCAACGGTGGGTAAAGTTTGCGGTGTTAAAGTCCTCTTGAAGAGCACGAAGATACCATCGCTTTGCTCCGCCAGGTTTATGTCCCCTATCGACCGAGCATTTCCAAGTCTTGTCGGTGGCGATGACTTCCCTTCCGAGGTTCACCCGAAACAAGAGCCCCGGTTTGCCGGTCGGCCAGGTTCCGTCGCCTTGACCAAAGAACAGGACGTGCACACCGATGACGTTTTTTCCAACTATTAGGTAATCCCGGATATCAACCGGATCGGCTTCAGCGTGGCGGGGGTCGTGTGGAGCGGGGCCAAATTGAACCCGAGTTCCATTCACATAGAGCACATAACGACTGTCGGCAGCGATCCAACCTCGAGCTGACTGCGGAATGGTTTCGAGATCAAACTCTTTGCGGAACAAGACGAACGTGCACGGCAGAGTTCGTTCGGATGGTAGCCAAATCCACTTTGCTGGGGCAATTTTGAACTCACCAGCCTTTCGATCTGGATCATATCCTTCTCGGTTTGCCTCGGTCTCCCACTGGGTGAGTTCAAAGTTCAGCATATTGAAGCCCGTCGAACTGAAAACTAATTATATTACTAATGAACCAATAAGGCTTAACTATTTCCGATTACAGGAATACTGGCAAGCCGGTTGTCGCGCTCGTTCGACAAGCTTCTGCCAATTCGAGCGCTTTATATGCTTCTTGAACACTAATTTTCGCAGGAATGCCTTGCCTTGCGCAATTAACGAAATCGTTGAGTTGCAAGAAGAAGGGATCGTCTTCGAGAAGGTGATTTTGTTCTAGTTTGTTGCCTGAGCGTAGAGTCGCCGAATTGCGGGAATCGTAATCGAGAAGCCCGTCTGGACCACAAATTTCGAATGCGGTTCGGCTCTCTTGGGGATCCATCCAGGTTGATTCAACATGGGCGATGCAACCATTCTCAAATGTAAGGGTTGCCAATCCATAGTCGGGACCAGAACCAGTTTTTGCTCCAACCGACTTTGCATAGACCTCTTTGACCGGACCTACCGACCAAAGTAGCCAGTCTAGGTCATGGATCGCGAGATCAACGAAAATGCCCCCTGACAACTTGTGGTCTGCGAACCAACCAGCTTCACCACCAGGCATTCCACCTCCACGAGTCATTCGGATTGCGGCAGGGACACCTACGGCCCCAGAATTGATCATGTTGTGAGCCTTGTTATACATCGCAAAGTATCGCAAAACGTGACCGACTTGAACGGTTACGTTGCTATTGTTCGCCGCTTCAACAACGGGCTTAGCTGCTTCGCATGAGACATCGAGAGGCTTTTCGATGAAGGTGTGCTTGCCGGCATTGATGGAGGCAACTGCGTATTCGGCGTGAATGCTGTTTGGGGTGATGATATCAATGGCATCGACACAATCAAGCAGATCAGAAAACTTTTTGACAACTTTGCCGTGGTATTCAGTTGCTAGCGCTTCGGCATATTGCGACTCTTGGTCGAAATACACAAACGATGTGTCGGGAATGCGCGAAAGGTGTCGTAGGTGAACTCTTGAGAGTCGTCCCGCTCCCACAATGCCGATAGTGAACATCACCTTTTATTATGTCGCGCGAGTCAGCGTAATGCATGAAACATCGGGCGGAGCGAAGAGGCGTAATCCGTGGGGGCGGCCAACGCCTTTGGACACGAATACGAGGTGTCGGCTTCCTTGAACCAATCCATGGTTGAATTTACTTCCAAATGAGCTGACTCGTTTGGTCGGATCATAGATTCCGGGGAGTTGAAATTGTCCACCGTGCGTGTGTCCACTTATTTGCAAATCGACCCTCGTTTCTTTATCGCCGGTTACAATTTCGGCGACATCGGGATTGTGTGAAAGAAGGATTCTTGGCGTAGCTGGGTCAACGTCTCGATAGGTTTTCCGAAGATTGACCTGGTCTTCCCATAGGTCACCTACTCCACCGAGCGCAAGGAGTTCGCCTTTTCGCTCAAGGATCGTGTGCTTGCCATCAATCAGTTGGACTCGAGAATGAGCATTGACCTGATCCGTCGCATATGTTTTGCCAATCCAGTGATCGTGATTTCCGAGAACGCCATAGACACCGCAAGGAGCATCGAGTGATTCAATGACTCCGTCAAGGCGAGCCTTTTCTCCCGTTCTGCGGTCTTCGCCATGCAAGAAGTCTCCAGGAACCACTAGGAGATCGGGCTTGTATGCCATCACGGAGCGACAAACCAATTTCATGTACTCCGAGTCGATTGCATGTCCCCAGTGGATGTCGCTCAAGACACCAATTTTGAATCCGACAAAGGATTCAGGTAAGTCTTTGATTGGAACGGACAGTGAGACGCTTTCCAGTCGATTCGGTTCGATGAATGCTTCTCCGACGAGTCCACCAATGACGGACAATGTTCCCCACTTGAGGATTTGTCGTCGAGTCAATGGTTTTTTCGGCACTGTGTATTCAACCGAGCATAAGCTCAAAAAGTTTCAAAGACTGGTAATTAGGATGGAATTCAGTTATTCTCGACCTGACTCTCCATGCTTTTGAAGTGCCAATCCTAGAACCGTTTGATCGAGGCGGGACGCCCAGACTCCCGCAGAAAAATGGGGTGCTAGTCCCCCACGGACCGCACCCCTATCAATACACGAACCACCCGGGTGGCTCGATGTCTGATTAACCCTCCTCTGCCCTAAGCTGCTTCATCTTCACGAACTTGAACATCGGTTGCCATTTCGGCACTTGTCATGTCCCAATTGTCACAATCTAGTCGTCGGCAGTAAATCATACGCTGCTTGCCTCCGCTAGCAGTCTCGACATCCGCGATCTGTGCAAACCTGCAGCTTAAGCACATTTCCGGTTCGAGAAGCCTAACGACTTTCATATGGCGATCTGACATTTCTATTTCCCCCGTTGTTAGCACATCCTGTGCTCACTCCGGCTCACCAGGTACCTTCCTCAGCCGGTATATTTTCAGCCCATTAGAATTGCTGGTATTCCAGTATTCTTAAGAAATATGAGACTCACCAATCGTCAACGGCAAGAAAGAATGAAGGAAGTTGCCGGGACAACATGGCAGGAATTGGAGACTCTCCCAGAGTCTTTGCGTGAACGTGCGGACATTATGCCCAGGATGCCGATTGAGATCATCACCTGCCCGTTGGGTAAGGCAATCAATCATGGAGGACTACTCAGGATTGCGGAAGCTTTCCGATGTGAAATGGTTACTTTTTCCTTTGAGGAGGATCGATTTAATGACTTTAGCGGTCACAAGGGTTCAATTCGATGGCAACCCTATCAATGGCTTCAGCCTTTGGAAGCTCTGGAAAAGGCAAAGGGACGACAAAAGGTCGCGCTCACTTTAACGCCTGATGCGGTCGATTTCGTAGACTTTGAATTCAAATATCCGTTGACGCTGGTAGTCGGGTCCGAGCTCGACGGAGTACCGGAAGACGTTGTCGAACAATGCGATGCCTGCGTTGCGATTCCTATGTTTGGATTGATGGGTTCGCTTAACGTTGCGACGGCTACCGCCATTGTCGTCCACCATGTAGCAAGTCTCTACGCAAAGCAAAGCGGATTTCAGCCTCTTCGAGATCAATCGAAAAGGCTGTTAGATCGTCGGACAACTATTGGCGATCAATGATTGAGGTTAGCTCTTCACTAGGCTCAATCTTCATGTGAGTCACGGCGTTTCTTAGGGTGCCGCGGAGCTCATTGGAAAGTGGAGTTGGCATAAACGTAGGCGCAGCGACGATGACTTGAGAAGTTTCAATCATCATGACTCGAATCTTTTGTTCCTCTTCAATGTACTGTTCCATTTGATTTCGGACACGCCATAGAAGGCCAACCGCCGAAACACAGAGTACAACCGCAATAATCTGCCAAATTTGTAAAGACTTTTTGAGTTGGTCGTTGGCGAATGGAGCCATGAATGTGAAAACCAAAGCAAGTGCGCCGGTTGCAAATACTGCGTTCCGGAAGATGCTGAGCTTTCCTCTTCGCTCAATCTGTTCAGCGCCAATTCGGAGCACGGCAGAGAGAGACCTCATATTGTTATCATGAGAAAGTCGGTCGAATGCCGATTGAATCTCTTGGATGGTCATTAATTTTGATGCCATTGGTTACTCCTTTTTAACACGTTTCTCATTATAGTTCAAGTAGACCACTCGGTTTGAACTTGGAGAGCCTGTCTTAACCTGCGTTGATACTCTCGGTTCGAAATCTCAAAGGCTCCCAATGAGCGTAAATGAGGATTCATGATCTGCGCATCAAAGAGTACGAACCCTTTTGCTCGGCAAGTTTCAACCAGAGCATGAAGTGCGACCTTTGACGCATCGGTCTCCCGATGAAACATAGACTCCGCAAAAAACACGCCACCGATGCCAATTCCATAAACTCCCCCTACTAGGTTTTCGTTTTTCCAGCATTCTGCACAGTGGGCCCAACCTTGCTGGTGAATTTTGGTGTAAACGCGGATGAAATCGTCGTTGATCCAGTTCCCTTCGGGACGGCGGCAGTTTTCAATGACTTGTTGAAATGAAGTGTCGAATTTCACCTCAAATCGGTTTTGTCGAATGGTCTTTTGGAGTGAATGAGAAGTCTTTATTCCTTCGATTTGAAACAAGCACCGTTGCTTAGGCTGAAACCAACCAGTTTCGAAGGTTTCTTCGTCCACCATCATGGGGAACCAGCCCTCACGGTATCCCGCATAAATCATTTCTGAGGTTAATTCTGAGCTATGCACAATCCACTCATCATTCTATACTTACATCATGACTGGAAAAGAATTTGCCGCCCAGATGATGGATGAATGTGGCTATCAGTTGAAGGCTTGCCTTGTTGGAATTTCGGATGAGAATTTTGTTGCGACTCCGCTTGCAGGAATGATGTCAATTCGAGATTCGCTAGAGCATTGTGCGGAGGCTTATGTTGCGGTTCAAAAGGGCATTGCGGGCGAGAAGCATAGTTGGGGAACGTACAAATTCCCTGCTGGCTCGGTGAACGAGTTAGTTGACATCTTTGATACAGAACGGGCGAAGGCCGTTGAACTTTCGCTCGAAAAGTTCGATGATGACTCCCACTTTGTGAAGGATTACATCGTTGCCCACGAGTTCTATCACGTTGGGCAAATGGTTTCGGTGCGACTTGCGCTTGGCGATGGATTCGAGCCTTACAGCATTTACAGATTCTAAGGGCGAGGGCAAAGCACAGTGAATTTGATTCAAGCATCTGAGAGTGGAGATTTAGCTCTGGTTCGCACGATCCTCGCTACCGAAGTCAATATCGACGCGGTTGATGATCGAGGACGGACAGCGGTGATGGCGGCCACTCATGGGAATCATCCTGCAGTGGTCAATGTATTGATTGAGGCAGGGGCGAATATTCACATCCAGGACAACATGAGGGACAATCCTTTCCTTTATGCTGGCGCCGAGGGATTGCTGAAGATACTGAGGCTGACGATTGCCGCCGGACCAAATACAAAGTTAGTGAATCGGTACGGTGGATCGGCCCTTATTCCGGCATGTCATCACGGTTATCCCGACTGCGTAATGGAGTTGTTAACGACCACCGATGTCAACATAGATCACGTGAATAATCTGGGCTGGACTGCGCTGATTGAAGCGGTGATTTTGTCCGATGGCGGCCCTGTTCATCAGCGGATCGTTCAGATTTTGGTGGATCATGGGGCGGATTTGTCGATTGGTGATATCGACGGTGTCACGGCCCTGGAGCATGCTCGGAGTCGCGGGTACGTCGAGATGGTTCGGATTCTTTCCAGTTCGGCGATAATCGCCGGGTCGGTCTCGATTCCTGCGTTGATTGCCAAACCCCAAGGCGCGTATATCGAGACACTACTTGGACTTTGACTGTTTCGGCATTTCTACCCAGCCCATCGAAACTTTTTCGTTTAGACGAAAATAGCTTCTTGGACTGGGCTAACTTGAATTGGCCCTTCAGGCCAGGTTGGACAATCAAGGCAACTTCCAAGGTCATCTAGAAGTGCATTTCCTAGAACCAAGACGAACTGCTAAGCCATAGTTAGCCCCTTGTCCATGAATTTCTTTTGCCTTGAGATAAACTCTCTAAACCCCCATGGCTGACCCAATCAATTTTGACGACCCTCAAGTAGAAGGAGACTGGTGTGCGCAGCAACGCGAGCACGTCGAGTGGTTTTTGGATCAGCAGCCGATCCAGCCAGGTCGGATTGGGGAGTGGCCAGCATTTCACATCGCTCCGCACGTTGCGATATGGGCGATTGAGAGTGGCGAGGAAGAAGACCTGCTTGGCTGGTGGGTGATTACTGGTGACCTGCCAACCGACTACTTCTCGGCGATGGAGCTTCATCACCCGCGGGAAGTACTAGCGGCAGCGGCCGATCGATGGCAGATGCTATTGGACAACATTAAGAATGGTGTCGAGGATGACTCGATTTCCCTTCCTGGATTGGCCGAAAATCTCGAGCTTCAGGAAATCCTGAACATTCGGGTCAAGCTTCTTCGCAAGACATACGGAATGGATGACTTCTGGATTCAGTTCGACAAGGACTTCGAAGACGAGTAGTTGTTTTATTTGTCAAATTCGAAGTAACTTTCGCATCTTGGGAACATCGTTCCTCCAGTTCGCTCACATTTTCGATCGGTTGAATCGGAGACTTGCGAAGCAACCAGGGCGAAAATAGCTAGGGCTTCGGGCTATTTGGATTCGAACTGGGCTTGCCAAGCAATTCCTTCACAAACTTTTCTGCTTCGACGGAGTTTTGCTTTCGCAGATTCGCCAAGTCTTCAACCAACTTTACGTCATTGCCTAGCGTGGCATCAATCAGGCAAATGTTGTACCAGGCTTCCCACATTTCAGGTTCTAGTTCCACACTACGGCGATATGATTTCGATGCGTTGACATAATCCCGTTTGACAAATGCAGCCGTGCCTTTAGCGAAATTCCAATCCGGCGAACGCGGGTTCCAATAGACGGGAACGATGGCAGCAATCGCGATGAGAACTAATCCAATTTGAGCGATCCACATCTTTCGGATGAAAGAAAGGACAATCAATGCACCAGCGGCGGCTCCCATGATGTGCGCAACGTTCGCTACATTCTGAATATTGAAGTAGGTTAGGAAGACACAGAGAACAGCCCAGCCCGCCATGATCTGCAGGGTTCGATCATTGAAATACGGTCGGATCTCGGGAAATTTGTCTCGGGCTAGCCAACCAAATCCAATGATTGTGTAACCGACGCCAGAGAATCCGATTCCGCCATGCCCGGTCGCCAGTTGCCAACCCGAACTGATGAAGGCGGTGACCAAGATGAAGGCAAGGAACTTACCTGAGCCCATTAGCTTCTCAAGCACGGGACCAAGGAAGAAAAGCCAATACATGTTGAAGAAGACATGCATGATTTCGATATGCACAAATGCCGACGTGATGAGCGAATACCACCGTCCGCTAAATATCTCACTCTCGCTAAAGTAACCAAATTTCATCGCCGCAGTCATCGGCATATTCTTGGACAGGTTCAAAGAAATAAAGACAACTACGCACCACGCGATCGAAGCAAAGGTCACGATAGGTGTGAACGGTTTTGATTGACTGATATAAAGCTTGGGTTTGATCACATCAGTCTACTGCTTTGGTTGGGGAGCCAGATTGAATTGAGTGAAGGTATACTGTTGCGGATCACACATGGATCCCGTGGCGTGGCCAGGTTCTGAGACTTCCTCGAAATGGAACTCAAGGTTCACCACGCACAAAACTCACGGAATCCAGAGGTTAAACCTGGAAAAATAATATGGTTCAATTGAGCATGAAAGAGCTCTTGGAATCCGGCGTGCATTTCGGTCACCAAACCCGACGCTGGAACCCCAAGATGAAACGATACATCTACGGCGCCCGAAACGGCATTTACATCCTGGATCTTCACCAGACAATCAAGATGTTTGAGGACGCCCTCAACTACGTTAAGAAGATCGTCGAAGACGGCGGTACTGTTCTTTTCGTTGGTACGAAGAAGCAAGCCCAAGCTGCGGTAAAAGAAGCAGCCGAGCGAAGCGGACAACACTTTGTTTGCGAGCGATGGCTTGGTGGAACGTTGACCAACTGGAAAACGATTAGCCTCAGAATTCAGCGACTCAAGGAACTCGACCGAATGGAAGCCGACGGCTACTTCGACCGATTGCCTAAGAAAGAAGCTTTGGATCGAAGAACCGAGCGAGCACAGCTTCAACTCGTGCTTGGCGGAATTCGAAACATGAATGCCATGCCTGGCGTTATGTTCGTTGTTGACCTTAACAAGGAAGCGATTGCGGTTGCCGAAGCTAAAAAGCTTGGTATTCCGGTTGTTGCGATTGTTGATACCAACTGCGATCCTGACAAAGCGGACGTCATCATTCCTGGAAACGACGATGCAATCAGAGCGATTCGACTTGTTACTCAAAAGATGTGCGAAGCGATTCTTGAAGCCCGACCGTTGAGCGAAGCCTTGACCGAAGGAATCTTGAGCGAAGGCGGAGCCGACTTGGCCGCTGAGCTTGATGAAGAAGCTCCAATTCACGTTGACGACGAACTGCTGAAGGCGTTTGGTGCAGACAAGGAAGGCGTATAAGAGTATATGAGCTACACAGCCCAAGACGTAAAGAAGTTACGCGAAGAAACTGATGCCCCAATGATGGAGTGCAAATCAGCATTGGAAGAAGCTGCAGGAGATTTTGAACGAGCCAAGGAAATCCTTCGGGAGAAGGGTAAAGCAAGTGCCGGCAAGAAAGCTGGACGTGCAACTAACGCTGGTCGAGTAGGAATCGTCCTTAATGAAGACGCAACCAAGGCAGGAATTGCATTGGTAGAGAGCGAAACTGACTTCGTTTCTAACAACGAAGGATTTGTTAGCGCAACTGCTGATGTTGCCAATGAAGCTCTTTCGAAAGGGACTTTGAGTGCGGATCGCATGAACGAGCTCAGCGTTGACGTTGTTGCCAAGTTCCGTGAGAACTGCGTTGTGAAGATTGCTGAGCAAATGACCACCGGCGGCAAGCTTGCGGTTTACGTTCACCACGACGGTTCTAAGGGTGCGATTATCGAAGCAGAAGGAGACGCTGCGGGAACCGAAGCCATTCGAAAGTTGGCTATTCAGGTTGTGGCATCGCCTCCACAGGTCGTTTCGAAAGAAGATCTTTCTCAAGAGCTTCTCGACAGCGAATACCAAATCCAATACACTCGAGCGATTAACGAAGGCAAGCCTGCGAACATCGCTGAGAACATGGCCAAGGGTCGAGTTAACAAGGAGTTCATCAAGGAAGCCGTTCTGTTGGAACAGCCTTTCTATGCTGACCCAAGCAAGACGGTTGGACAGTATTTGGCGGAATCTGCCAAGAACACCAAGGTGTTGAGCTTTAGGCTCATCGCTGTCGGTACCGGCGAGTAGTCGACGGTGAATCCGAAGCCCTCAGAGGAGACTCTGGGGGCTTTTTTTATATTCGGAGTCCATGACTTACGTGAATGAAGGCAATCAGATAGGTGTCTATTTGGTCTGGAATACACATCGGATCAATGTTAGCGATTCCTTCTAAGTTTGGTTGATCCATGGGTCGATCGGTTACCAGTTGATAGGTTGCCAAGATTCGCTCGTCTTCGTCCATTATCTCCCAGCGGTCACCTAACTTTGAGAGAGTAGCCCACTCGGTGCCTCGCGACCGTAACCTGGTTTTGCCGTACATGTCGTTACAGGTCATCATTTCATGTTGCGAACCTTTCTCTATTGCCGAAAGAAAACACATGTCGGGAATGAACAAGTTGTAGCGAGATCTTAAGATTTGGACAACGGAAGTCAAAATCCAAGCTTTTCTCGAAAGATCACTGTGAATGTATCCCCCATCACCAAACTTGGCGTGAGGCTGGTCGCCGCGAGTGATCTTGATCGGATACTTGCCTTTCCGTTGCTTCAGAAATGGGCTCTCGGAAATATGAACCTGGTACTGGTCAAACCCATCGACTATTTGGTCTATATGAAGCATTTGCGTAAAATTTGGTTATTCCGATCCTGGGTAGTCAGCAGATACTCCAATTGATGTTGAAGAAAAAAAGGCGTACCAAGGCGCACGTTTTGTATAAAGTAAAAGCAAGATGAGAATGTATTCCTGCTCAGTCGATAACAAATTGCTTGCGATATCGACCTTAGCGTAAATCTCATCATCTTTGGCTCCCCATCTTAGAAAACCAAGGTCTTCACCGTCTTGCTTCTGAATTCTGGTAAATCCATCTCCATCAGACCACTTACAAATTTCGAAGTTTTCAATGCTGATGACCGACGATTTGGTACGGCTAGTTATTGATTGCGTTGCCAATGCCTCAACGACTTTTCTCTTCGTATGGCGGTCAAAAATTGCTAAATACATGTCCTTTGAATCTCGGCCCTCGTATTGAATTCCGCATGAACCGACAAAAGAGTTGGATTCGGACCTGTAAATGTAAAGGGTAAGACTTCCAAATTCAATCGAAGCAAATTCATGTCCATCTCGTGCAATGGATAAGTTTGGCGCCCGTTGAATTGACTCTCGAAAGCTCAACTTCTCTTTCTTCACCAAAAATCTTTCAAACATCAGGTCTTCTTTGCTTTACTGCTAGAACCTACAGTATGGTTTCAATATCTAACCATTTGCTATTTTCCTGAAAAGCCAAGAAGTCACACCGCTAGCCCCCTTGCTAAGTTGATCAAAAAAGACTAAAATCAGCCGGGGAACAATGAACTGGGGATTACTTTTACGCCTTTCGGCATTTGGATTCGTCATGGCGATCGCAACGATCAGCTTTATTCCGATTGGGATTGAGCCAATTCTTTGGTTGGTCATTTTCGGATTTTGCGCTTACTCAATCGCGAAGAATTGCGAAGATCGGTATTTCTTTCACGGTTTCATGCTGTCGATCATCAACTGCATCTTCATCGTTGCCTTTCACGTTGCCTTCTGGGATACCTACTCTGCGGCTCACTCAGATATGGTTGCCTCATTTCCAAAAGACATCAATCCAAGAATGATTTCTGCGGCGAGCGGCCCAATTTTTGGCGTATTGTCCGGCATCGTACAAGGTCTGATGTGCGTTGCAGCGGCAAAGATCCAGAAGAAGACGTAGGCTCCATTGAAACCATTTCACGTAGCTTTCGGAATTGGTGGAGCCACCATTCTGATCGTTGGTATTGCTTCACTGAAGTCAAAGCTTGATCACGACCGAAATGGTCGTGAAATTACCCGACTCATCGCCGAGTACAAAGCGATAGGAGTTCCGACTAATGGCGATGAGTTAGTCAAAACAATTCCTGATTCGGAAAATGCTTGGGTTGAGATTGGTCCGATTTTGCTCTCGAAACAGGGGACAGGTACAGGAAATCTCTTCAAATCGGCAGTTGCCCTTGAACTGATGATGACGTGCAACAAAAACGATTTGCCGCTCATGCGCAAATATCTTACCGAGAACCAACCGAAGCGCGAAAGAATCGAAGCGGCATTGACCGCAAAGCCCAAAATGCAGGTACCTCATGACTATGACGAGGGCTATATGATGTTGCTCCCGGAGTATTCAGCCATTCGAGCCCTGACTCGCGAATATAGTTTGGCTGCCTATGTTGCTGGATTAGAGGGCAACCTCCCTGAAGCCATCCGAAATCTTGACCTTGCTAATCGATTCGCAACAAATTGCATAGAAAGCCCGATATACGTTGGGACTTCCATTGGGGCATCCATTCGTAAGAACATTATCCAAGCTTCCTTGCGAATCATTGAAGCAAATCCTGCTCTGGCTAATGAACTCGAAACTTATGTCACTGGCCCTACCATGTCTACCGTCGCTGATCCTAAACGGGTTATTTTGTCCGAATTTGTTGCCCAAATCTCGATTGCAAGATTTTTCGATGTCCCAGAAATGGATCGTCCAGCCGTTCCTTCGTTCCTTAAAAGTATCGTGCAAACAAGAACGGAAGGCGATATCGAAAAACTTGGTCGTGTCCGACATGGCGACACAATTCCAGACAGCTCAACGATGAGAAAGTTCCTGAGAAATCGGTTAGAAAAATGGCAGCCTATATTGAACGATCTCAGTAAGTCAGGTTCGATAAGTTCGGAAAGCTTTGCCAAAATTAACGACTTGACGTCAGTCCTTCCCTCAAAATTAAGCTTCCTGGCTCCCGATCAACCTTATTTCGATCGTGATCAACTTTACCGAGGAATCGGGTTAGCCCATGCGTACCACGAATTATCCAAAGCGCTGTTCAAGGCGATAGCGATCAAACGAAAGACCGGAAAGTATCCTAACTCGTTTCAGGAAATTGGGTCACCGATCCGACTCTTAGTTCCAACCGATATCGTCGTCTACAATATCATTTCCGATACCGTTTCGTTTCGTTTAGATGGCAGGTCACGCAGTGTTATGACCAACGATCAGGGTCTGTCGTTCCCAGCGAGTAACTCGACTATTTGGCCGACATACGCTTCAGATATTCAAAAAGTTCGTAAATATCGAAATGGGGAGATCCTGTTTGACGGAACTACGACAGCCGGAGTGGCAAAACCAGGGTCACCGACTCCGATCCCACCCAGAGCGCCAAAACCAGCACCTACTCACGCGCCGTAAAGGGATTCTCTCGATGCTTCATGGCTTCAATCCAGATTCGTTCCTGCTCGGCGTACTGTTCCTTGGGTAGATTGACTAATCCGTAGCAGCACTCCGTTTCGCCCATCCTTACCGCCCAACCGGCGTCACCCCAGCTATAGTGCCACC
>JBAXBU010000060.1:0-19247 GCA_037141835.1 Armatimonadota bacterium
CCTCTCGACGATGCCTTGGCCGAACTCGCAACCGAAGAATGGGCCCGCGTGAAGTTCCGAACGGGCGGCAAAACAAAGGATGCTTACCCCTCCTCGGTTCAATTAGCGGGAGTGCTGAAACAATGCATCGACCTCGAAATCGAATTTAAGCTCACCGCCGGATTACATGAGCCGCTTGCTCATATTGACTCTGCGAATGGAGCCTTCGCTCACGGATTCCTCAATGTAATCATGGCAACTTCGGCCGCGTTCCAAGACGACGCTTCTGTCGAGGAACTTACCGCCATCCTGGAGTCTACTGACGCCTCTTTGTGGAGTCTCAAAAAGGGATTATCATTCGACGGCAAGCAGCTGAGCGAAGATGACCTCAACAACGCTCGCTCATTTTTTGGTTCTTTCGGTTCATGCTCAATTTCAGACCCATTGGAAGGTCTCAAAAAGTTGGCTTGAACTGCTTGTTTGGCGAATCGAAGACATATGGTTAATTGCGTACACGAATGACTCGACCTAGTAAATGGAGACACCCTTCCATTGGGAAGAAAAGGAAGAGAGTGGAATGTTCATTGATTCAATTGTCGGAAAGTCTGGGTCCCAAATAGCAACTGTTCCTTCGTCAATTCTTTGAACAACGACAAAATGAGAAGGTCTAATTAAAGCAATGCATGGCGCAAATTTGAGAATATCTTGACCAGAATTCCCCACCCCAATCTTGGCATTGAATCCTGATCTATCGATAATATTCCTAAGATCAGTTACAGACAAAAAGAGCTCGCGTGAGTCGTAGGGTCTGAGATCAACACGA
This sequence comes from Armatimonadota bacterium, assembly GCA_037141835.1. Taxonomy (GTDB): domain Bacteria; phylum Armatimonadota; class Fimbriimonadia; order Fimbriimonadales; family Fimbriimonadaceae; genus Fimbriimonas. Next base: position 803 of record JBAXBU010000060.1, read on the forward strand.
TGATATCCCTTTAATGAAAGAAATTTCTTCGCAGAAGCTATGCCACAGCTCTCTGACAAACTAGTACTTGGAGATCGATTAAACAAAATGTATGTCGTAGTCGCCCAAGTTGCTAGCACTATAAATTTTAACCAGTTCCTAATTTGGACCTCCGACGTAAGACCTGCCAAATTAATGATACTGTGGCAAAGATCAAAAGAGCTAAACTTCCAACAAAGAGCCAACCGAACTTCGATTGAGATGGGGCTCTGTAACCCTTGGTCGAAACAAAGTGTGGATCACCCGAACCGTCTGTCAAATACATTGAATTATCGTAGAATCCATTGACTGAAAAGTTTCCAGGCAACTTTATAAAGAGAGGCTTCGTCGTATCTCCCAAGATAATGTTCGAAAGTACAAGCTCGGCTTTCGACTCAAGTTTGCCGCCAGCAAAGAATTCAAAAATGACATGACTCGGGATAGATACCCCGTTCTTTTCTTCCGAACTTAATATGGCAACATGTTCAACGTAATCTTGGTTCTTCAGTTCACAGTCAGACAGCAGGTAGTCCATTGACTTATTGGCTTTAACTCTAACTTCACCTTCTTTAGTTTGAGTCTTTCCTAAAATGTCATTGCCATCGATTGAATCGATTTTGATTGCATCAAAGTCATAGTTGATGGGCTCACGAGGTAAAAGCACTCCAGCAGCAAGAAAATCATAAACAAAAGTAAACATTCTTGGGCTATTCCCTAAAAAATTGATGGATGTTATCTTTTCATTTGTTCTCTCGAGAATATACGATGTCGTTGTCGTAGAAAATGGCTTTTGACGAAAGTAAACTTCATCTTCATTAGTCGGATGATCAAAAGTGACTTGCCCGTTAGGATCTGTCCTCTTGAACTGAAATCCTGATGTACTAGTTGTCTTGATTACTGCCGTGTATGCGGTTGAATTAAAATTAGCTTCAAGTGACTTAGTCTCCGAAATGACCTTGCCGTCGGCCAAATAGCTTGTTAGAACAACTGATCCCGACGCTTTACCAGCAAGCAGTGCTTTTCTTTGATTTAGCGATTGATGGCGAATCGATCTAAAATCAAGAGGTTGCCCGAAAGCAACCCCTTGCAAAGAACAGATAAAGACGAGCAGAGAAATTTGTTTAAGACTGTTCATAATACTGTTCTCAGACTCAATTCAACAGTTTATGCTGGATCTCGAGGCGGTACTCCTGCCGCGCATTTGCCACTAGTTGTTTCATCCAGCTGGTTCGTTGGATTACTACACGTAGAGAATGTTCGGTTGCACCAGACATTGCCCATAGTGTTAGTGCAAGTAGTGATAACTCCTCCGTCAAAACGACATTCAAAGTGCGGATTGTATTTAATCATTCTATCTGCAGAGATGCAATGATCGTTTTCGGTGCAACCAGCTAAACAGGAAGATCCACTTCCTTTCAGGTTCGCTGCACCTTTGCCTGGGCTCTGGAAGGTTGTTGATATCTTACTTTGAGCACTGGCATACACCAAAGTAGACATTGCACATAGTGCGACGACGAGTGTGTGTTGTATTTTCATTGTTTTAACTTCCTATTTTCGTAGTTCGAAGTAAACAAAGTGTGACCAGACCCAAATTTAGAATGAACCCTGCTTGGCTTGGCATTTTAAAAAGCGCTCCAAAGCAAGTACAGGGCACTCCTATGCCTTGGAACCAGTTCCATGCATGATAGGCTGCAAAAGTACTAAAGAGCAAAGCACAGCCATTAAGAATCAACTTAGGCAGCACCTTGAAATACAGGAGTATTGAGGTAAGGAATTCCAGGGCAATAAATATTTTTGCAAATGGAACCGCTAATTGTTTGTCAAACAATCCGGAAGCCACAAGCACGGCATAGAACTCGTTGATTGAGAGAAGTTTTGCCGAAGCTGATATCAAAAGGAGAATTGATATGATTATTTGGATCAGTGATCCTTTTGAGATTGAGTTATTAAATCGAGTCAAAGTCATCTTCATCCATCATATCAAAAATATTTCCAAATTGTAACCAAAAAAAGAAATAAAGTTAGAGGTTCTAGTTTTCTCGAATAATGTGGTGTATGATATGTGGTATGCGTGCCATGTGTCGGAAGAGATGCGTTGGGTTTTCGCTTGTTGAGATTCTTTGCGTGATTGGAATCATGATTGCATTGATGGGAATGCTGTTTCCTGTCTTCGCGAGTGCTAAAAGGTCAGCGAAGGCTGTTCAGTGTCTTAGCAATGTGCGATCAATTGGACTTGCGGATTTGATCTATTGTGGCGACAATGATGATCGATTCCCGTATAGTAGTGACGATTGGTCAAAGACTTTTTCAGCTTTGCATGGAGCAGATGCTGATCTCGTCAAAAACCTTCCTTTATATTCAGACACTCTCGCACCATATGTCAAAAGCAAGTCTATTTTTGAATCTCCACTTGACAGCGGGATGGCGGTTACCGATTTCGGCGGCATGGTTTATCGGCGAACTCCGTCATTGTTTAAGTCGGTTGGCTCATCATATCTCTACTTTGTTCCCGCTGGTCTAAAGCTGTCGGGATCTTCGGAATTTTTGTCAAAACTCCCGCTTTTCATGAGCGCTGGTGGTCATTGGCAATGTAGCTGTAGCGCAATGGTTTACGGGGAAACTTCTCCTCTAAGTGACCCAGACAAAGCTGGTTACAAATACTCAATTTCATTTGGGGACGGACACGCGAAGCGCTTGTCATATGCTCAATGGGACACTCTTACGCGATCTAAGTGGGAGTAATTTTCAGTAATGTTGAGTGCAAATGGCAACGTATGCACCTTACGCCGATGAAGTCTAGTAGACTTACTTTCGTGGAGATCGGCGGGAGCTAAACATAAAAAGCATGTTTATTATTCCTTCTTCGGCACGTTCGTGGGTCCCAGTTGATCCCGCATCACATTTCTCCATTCAAAATCTACCGTTTGCTTTGCTCGCTCCTGCTGGCAGAAATGTAACCTTGGCAACTGCAATCGGCGACTTTGCCGTTGATCTGACTGCGCTTCGCGAAGCGGGAATCCTTGAGGTCCCACGGACCACCGACCTCGATTCCTTCGCCGACTTCTCGCAAGATGAATTATCTGAACTGAGAAGACGAATCTTTGACATCTTTGAAGAATCTAATCCTCGACTTCGAGACAATGAGATATTGCGAAGGGGAGCGATGGAGCCGTTGGAAACCGCTCGACTTTTGATGCCAATCAAACCGGCAGCATTTGTGGATTTCTATTCCGGAATCCATCACGCTTCCAACGTTGGCAAAATGTTTCGCCCCGACATGCCGCCGCTCCTTCCAAACTACCGGCACATCCCCGTAGGTTATAACGGCCGTGCTTCGAGCGTGGTTGTCAGTGGCACTCCAATTCGACGACCAAAGGGACAAACAAAAGGACCTAACGACGAAAACCCAACCTATGCCCCAACGAAAGAACTCGATTTTGAGCTAGAAATGGGATTCTTTGTCGGAAAGCCGAGCGCAATGGGCGAAACCGTTCCAATTGAGGAAGCTCCTGACTACATTATCGGCTACGTATTGGTAAATGACTGGTCGGCACGAGACGTGCAACGCTGGGAATATGTTCCTCTCGGTCCGTTCCTCGCTAAAAGCTTCGCTACATCAATCTCGCCGTGGGTTGTGTTGCCTGATGCCCTTGAGCCATTTCGGGTCGAAGCAATCGAACAAGACCCGGCTCCACTCCCTCACCTCAAATCGAAAAAGCCGCTTACTTTCGATATTAAGCTTGAGGTTCAGCTAAGGTCGACGAAGATGGATCAGGCTCAAATGATTTCGGCGTCAAACGCCAAGTACCTATATTGGTCATTTGACCAACAGATCGCCCATCAGGCTTCAAACGGCACACCGCTTACTTGGGGTGACCTCTATGCCAGTGGAACGATCAGTGGCCCGTTAGAAGGCTCTTTTGGATCGATGCTGGAGCTAACCTGGAAAGGGAGTAAACCAATTTCGGTCGGAAATGAGGAAAGAACCTTTCTCGAAGACGGAGACACCTTGATCCTCACCGGATATTGCCAAGGAGATGGCTTCCGAGTTGGATTTGGAAATGTTGCGGGAACTGTTCTACCGGCTTAGCTAGCCAGTTCGTCAGCTTGCCGCTGAAACACTTGGTGAACGAACTCGGCGACCGCCATTCTCTCACCGTGGTTATCCGGCACAAATCGAACACCGGCGCTAAACAATTCTGAATTGTTAACCGTCGTGGCATGGCGAATCTCGCCTCTCAAATCAAGAGTGGTTCCATCCATACACGCAACATGAATCATGCATTTTGAGCCTGAAACTAGCTCTGCCTTCGATCGAATTTGGATTCCACCAAGACCAATATCAGTGATAACAATGTTCACAGAATCTTTACTGTCGTTAACACTCATGATCGCATAATCAAGAAGTTCGTAGCGGACATATCGTCGCTTGTCAGAGTTGTACGCAAGATTCACGGTTTTTCCTTAGTCTTTCCAGCACTTCTGCGGGATTACTCTTGTTATCGGAATGCAAAAGCCACAAATGGAGGGAAAACGCAAACAAAAAAGTGGAGCAAGCGATTTGCGCTTGCCCCACTTGGGAATGTTTGGTTGCTTGAACCTATTTCTTTGTGATCAGAACGTGACCCGTTGCAGGATCAAACTGGATGTTTACGTCCAGAGCGTCTTTCATGAAACTTAGTGGAACAATAGTTCGACCTCGATCAATGTAAGGTGCGAGTTCCAGGATAAATGGTGCATTGTTGACTTTAGCGGTGCTGTCGCCAACCTTGAACCAAATATTCTTACGTTCTGAAGTGGCGTTGACCGACTTATCGCCGTTTGCCCACTTAACCTTACCGCCGGATTTCTCCATCAAGTGCCGGAAAGGCGTCATTGGGATTCCGTTGTCTACTCGTGGCTGAACATCGAATTCAACGTATGAACCGTTGAGGAGGACGTTGAACGAAGTAACTCCCTTGAGGCGAGTCCCTGTTTCAATGCTAACTGCTTTACCAGCGGCTTCGTAAGCATAATTTGGAACTTTCGTTCCAAACGTGTTCTTCGTCGCGACTTTGGTCGCAGGCTTTGCAACGACACCAGCAACACGAGTTCCAGTTGGAGTCATGTCTTGGTTGCCCATTGCAAGTGGCTTAACCATCGATGCAGATGCCAATTTGCTAATCTTTGCCGCAACCGTTGCAGCTGCACTTGACTTTGCGATTGTTGGCTCAACTGTATTCACGGCGTTAACCTTGGTGGCGACAACTTTAGGAGCCTTAACTGGTTCCTTGGCTGGAACAGCAACTTCAGGCTTGGTAACCGGATTCTTTGGTTCAACCTTTGCCGCAGGGGTTGTTGGTGCTATTGGCTCAAGAACGTGTCGCTCAGTTCGTCCGCCAGGATTGTTGACAAACACTCGAACTTGCTTTGATTTGTACGTATTTGAATCTGGATCAACTGCCCATGCTTCAACCGTGTGCCAACCGTTGGATTCCTTTTGAGTATCCCAGGTGTACGCATAAGGCGGAGTATTCGTAATGTCCTTGTGGTCGCCGTCGATAAAGAAGCTGACCCAAACATTTTTAAGTTCTTTGCCAAAACCGAGCTTGATCTCGGTAATTCCCGAAACGTTCGCCCCTTGCTTTGGACCAGAGATGTAAACCGGACCTTTATTTCCTTGGTCGGTTACCATCTTCTGCTTTTGACTTCCAACAACCTTACCGGTTTTGTCGTAGAGTCGAATTTCTACGTCGTTGTCGCCGTCTTTAAGATCGGATACCGCCAAAGTAAAAGTGGTTTCACCTTTATTTGCCGTTGCACTGACCGACTTGGTTGCCAAGCTCGCGCCATTAATGCGAAGCTCAACCAACGAAGCATTGGCTCCATCATACTTAACTGTCAGTGTTGGGCTATTGAGTGCCCGCTCGATAACAATATTGGTATCGAGCATAAATGCGAACGATCCTGCGCTTAACGCAACGACCCCAACCAGAGCCATCGTTCGTTTGATGCTTGTATAGCGATTTAACATTCCCCTTAATTCCTGACCCTGCTATCCATAGACAGCATGACCGATGCTGTATTTTTGCACTAATTCACTCTATTGTCAAGCAAAAAGCGATCGAGAATGCACAGAAGTGCAATTTTTTTGCTAGTTTCGCACGTCTAACTATCCGTGCTTGCAGAAATTGCGCTTCTCTCAAACCTAGTTTTAGGTCCTCAAACCCCACTGGATAGGTTCCTCGCCACTCCCGAACGAGGATTGCCCGAGACAAAAGTAACCAAAAACGGCACAACTTATGAAATTCAGTTTTGCAGTCAAAAGTGGCAAAACACAATATGGAATCATCGGGTTCTGCTACTTGTCCCCAAGGGCGCGGAAAAGGTCCGAACGGCAATCCTCTATATAACTGGCGACGGTCCATTCAAAGGCGATTATCTCGACCTCAATTTATTGTCAACTGCGACCGGAATGCCCGTCGCAATGCTCTTCAATATTCCCAATCAACCCCTTTGGGATATGAAAGAAGACGACCTCATTGCTCACACATTTGGAAAGTACTTAGAAACAAAAGATGACACTTGGCCACTGCTGTTCCCAATGACCAAGTCGGCCATCGTTTCCATGAATGTCGTCCAGAAGGTTGCCAAACAAAATGGCATGCAGTTCGACAAATTTGTGGTTACTGGCGCCAGCAAGCGAGGTTGGACGACGTGGCTCACCGCCGCATCAGGTGATCGCCGGGTCGCGGGAATTGCCCCGATGGTCTTCCCGAATCTCAAATTTGACTCCCAAATGACCAAGCAAATGGCTGACTGGGGCAAATACAGCGACCAGATTGCCGACTACACGCGGCGAGGCTTACAAGCTCAACTCGAAACTCAAACTGGTCAAGACCTCATGAAGATGGTCGATCCCTACTCATACAAAGACAAGATCAAAATGCCGACACTCATCGTCAACGGCACCAATGATCCCTATTGGACGGTCGATTCAACCTCGGTATTTTGGAACGACCTCAAGCAAACCAAGTACTTACTCGAAGTACCGAATGCCGGACACGGCTTAGAAGATCGACTGAGAGTCGTTTCAACCGTCGGAGCGTTTGCGCGCTCAATCGCCGGTCAGTTCAAAATGCCCACGCTAGAAGCGAAAATGACTGACGAAAAGGCAGAAAACCGAGTCGCATTTAACTTGGATGGTAGCAAAGGAACCCCGATTTCCGTCTCCATTTGGAAAGCCGAGAGCGACACCAAAGACTTCCGCGAATCGAAATGGCAAGAAACCAAGAAGGCGAAGACTGATATTTTGGATGTCACTTATGTGCCAACCAAGTGGAACGCGTTTTTTGTGGAAGCTAAATTCTCGATTAACGGTCGGACATTCACGCTCAGCACTCCGGTCCAAGTCGTCGAGAAGAAGGGTTAAGGCATTCTCGAATAAATAGGTGCGATCAAGTTCGCCCTATTCGGAAAGCTATAGCTATCGCATAAACGGCGTCGCCGGTAGACCAACGCTATTAACCAAGTTCCCGCTCGGATTATCCCTCCAACAGTATCGGACGCCTTTCACGACCCCAATGCCAGGCGCGGATACGATAACCGCCGGAGATTGAATCACAACTTGGGCTTCGTGCCATCCGCCGCCCGAATCCAGCACCTCAAAACCTCGAACGGGCATCGAATCCGAAGTCTTGAGACCTCGAATTGCGTTTTGAAAAACCACTCGTGCCGAGGAACCGTTCAACTTAACCGTGCTCACAATCGGACTGAAGGAGTACTTCCCGGACTGATAAACCTGGGCTGACGCAAGATCTGCTAACCGCTTTCCAATCTCGTATTTCTTAATCGGATGAATGGTGTCTGGGTCTTGCTGATCAATGCTGACAACCATGCCAACATAGGGCAAATTCAGTCCCGAAAGCTGAGCTTCGCGCATCTCAGCCCACTCTGACTTCTTGGGGTCCCCCGCCCGAGCAAAGCCGGGTAGTTGAACAAAGAAAAAGGGCAACTCAGGGTTCTTCCACCGTTCTCGCCAATCCTTAATCAAGGTCGGAAAAGCCGTCTTGTACTCTTCGGCCTGGCCGATATTGCCTTCGCCTTGGTACCAAAGAATCCCCTTAATTCCGTACGGAATCAATGGGGCAATCATGCCCGAAAATGCCCCGGCTGGCGCGTTTCGGTCGCCCGGTCCCATCGGGCGGAGTGGGCGTTTCTTTTCATTGTCTACTGGCGGGTCAATCACCAGTTCGTTCTTCGCCTTCCAAGTCGTCGAGAGGTCAACGTACGCCCCACCATCAATCGGACCAATTTTCATATTTGGCCCCAGAATTCCGCCTTCGCCTGACCGATTCCAGACTCGGACCGCAATGACATTTTCTCCGTCTCGAGTAACACCCGGCCCAATGTAGTACGACCTAGGTTTATCTTTGCCAAGCGTCCCGCCAACCTTTAACCCGTTCACATAAGTCTGATCGTCGTTTCCAATAAAGCCGAGTTCAAGCCGTAGCCCTTTTCCCTTCCAGTCGATTGGAAGCTGGAAGTGGTAGCGATACCAACTAGCGCCGTCTACATCCTTAAATTCGTCCTGCTCCCAAGGCTCTGGCAACGACATCTCCTGCCACTCAGCATCCTTAAATTCGGGGCGGTGCCATCCCTTGTCAAATCCAATATTGCCAGGGTCCTTCTTTTCGTTCAGAGCATCCCAAGCGTTGGCTTCACTTTGCCACTTATCCAACCGGGATTGAAATCCCGAAAGGTTTGACATGTACTCATCAATGAGTGGCTTTAGTCTCTTGTCGGACTCTAGGGACTTCTGGCTCATCCAGGCCTCAATTCGGGTTCCCCCCCATGTTGCCTGAATCAATCCAATTGGTACTTTGGCAGTCTTCCTTATTTCAATAGCAAAGGCCATCCCAATTCCTGACCAATTCCCGATTGTCTGCTTCGAACCAACCGTCCAAGTACCGCGAATCTCCCGCAAAGGAGCTTCGACACTTTGTTTCACGACACGGAAGAGTCGAATATTCGGGTCAACCGACGCCTTCATTTTGTCGACTTCTTTGCTTCGGCTGACCGGCCATTCCATGTTGCTTTGACCGCTAATCAGCCAAACATCACCCATCAAAACGTCAGAAATAACCGTCTCTTGTCCGGCAGACTTTATCCGCATATCAAACGGACCACCTGCGGATTGTTTCGGAAGTCGAAGCCGCCAAGTGCCTTCGGGCTTGACTATCGCTTGAGAGCGAAATCCCGCAAACTCAACCTCAACGGTTTTTCCAGGAATCCCGAGACCAAAAACCGGAACCGACATACCTCGGGGTAGCACCATGTGATCGGCAAAAATAGGTGCCGGGCGCAACATCATCTGGGAGCCGAGGATTAAGCTCAGAAGAATCATTTGGGACAATAGTAATTATAGATCGCTAAAGTACTCCCAAATGATATCATCCGACCCCGGAAGCCCCTCGTGTCCAAAGTCTGGATACATCACATGCCGTTTCTTCGACGTAATCTTGTTGTAAGCCGCAAAGTATGTACTTGGTGGAGTAATCGTATCCATCAACCCACCAAGCAACAGAACTTCGCCCTTGATTCGAGAAGCCAAGTGCTGATTGTCGATGTATCCCAATTTCGTGAACAGTTCGTCCTCTCGCTCGTGCCGAGGATCAAAGCTGCGGAAATAGTACCGAAGTTCATCGTAGGCGTCCTTGGCTAAGTCCATTTCCCAAACCCGTTTGTAATCACAGAGAAACGGAAAGACCGGTGCGCACATCTTGATCGGTGCCAATGCTGCACAGGCCAAGGTTAATCCGCCACCCTGAGAACCACCGGTAGCACCCATCCTAGTCGGATCAACTTCATCAAAATCTGCCACTACTCGGGCTAACTGAGCAGTATCTAAAAACACATTTCGGAAGTACATTTGTTCAGGCGGTCCATCAAGACCTCGAACGATGTGTCCCCGCAATGTCATTCCCTGATAGCTTCCTGTGTCCTCCGACGAGCCACCCTGCCCCCGACAATCCATCGAAGCAACCGCGAAACCGCGAGCTACCCACGACAACTGGTTGGCCCAATCGCCACTGCTCGCCGAATATCCGTGAAACCGGAGCAATACTGGACAATTTTTCTTTCCTTTCGGCCGAAGATATTTTGAAAACACTGTTCCGCCCCTGGTGCCCTTAAATCGAAGTTCGAAGCACTCGGCAAAATCTGCGCTAAGATCCTTCTTCGTGAGAGTCAATTCTGGGTCGCAGTTGGCTTGCTCGACCAAAGACTTATCCCAAAACGAATCAAAGTCAGAAGGTCTAGGATTCCTTCCGTCAACCTTCAGAAGTTCCGGAAGCGGCATATCTACGAGGGGCATGTATGGGATTTAACCCGCTTTTTGAGACACAATAATGGTGTGGAGATTGTCGTTCCGGAAGAATTTAAGCACCTTTACGTCCAAAGTAAAGAACGGCCGGTCGTAAAAATCCCCGATCCAGTCCTCCGGAAGGTTGCCTCCGAAGTAAAGATGAGCAAAAAAACCGAATTCCTCATTGTTGAGATGATGAAGGCAATGCGGAAAGCGAGCGGCATCGGTTTAGCTGCACCTCAACTCGGAATTAGCCAACGAGTAATCGTAATCGCACCTCTTGATTACAAACCGACCGCGCTCATTAACCCTAAAATAGTCAAGGCGGAAGGAGAGCAAATCGGACAAGAAGGGTGCCTTTCTATTCCCGGGCTATACGGCGACGTTAAACGAGCAAACTACGTCGAGGTAGAGGCGCTAGACCGCAAAGGTCGAGAAGTCACTTTTGAATTAGAAGGTCTTTCCGCGAGAGTTGTCCAGCACGAAATTGATCACCTTGAAGGGATCTTGTTCATTGATAAAGTGGATATCGCCACCCTTCATTGGACCGATCCGGAAGCACCGGATACGGACGAAATTTGAGAATTGTCTACTTTGGTACCAGCGACTTCGCGGTACCAGCCCTGAAGGCCCTCGCCCCAAACGTCGTTCTTGTGGTCAGCCAACCCGACAGACCAACGGGAAGAGGGATGAAGCTGCAAAGTAGCCCGGTGAAAAAAGCGGCATTGGAGCTAGGTTTACCAGTCGAAACTCCAGAAAAAGCTCGAACGCCAGAGTTTGTCGAGTACATCCAAAGCCTAAACGCCGATGTTCATGTTGTCGCCGCTTACGGCCAAATCCTCTCCCTAAAACTTCTCGAATCTGCCAAAAATGGAGGCATCAATCTTCACGGTTCAATCCTCCCTGGCTATCGCGGAGCCGCTCCGATTCAACGGTCCATCCTTAATGGTGACGGCGAAACTGGAGTCACCCTCATGCAAATGGACAAAGGTATGGATACCGGTGATATGATCGCCATCACCAGAACCCCCATTGGTCCGGATGAAACCTATGGCGAGTTGCAAGAAAGGCTTTCAATCATCGCGCGAGACCTCATCCGTTCGTGGATAGTTCGACTGGCAAAAGGCGACTATCCAAGAATTCCTCAAGAACCGGAATTTGCAACCTACGCAAACAAAATTGATCGAGCCGAAACCGAGCTTGCCGTCACTCGAAGCGCTTATGAGGAATATGACCGGTATCGGGCATTTACCCCGGCTCCATCGGTATTTCTGCAAACCATCCATGGACGTCTCAAAATTAAGGATGCTAAGTTTTCGCCATTAGAGAGCGAACCCGGGAAGATCGTATCTCTTAGCCCGCTTACCGTTTCATTTGTGGGTGCAAGCATTGAACTGATCACGGTCCAACCGGAAGGAAAGCCCTCCATGTCTGGCACCGACTGGGCAAACGGTAAGCAACTCAAAGTTGGTCAAGACCTGGTATAGAAGCCAATTCTTGACCAGAATCAAGCTTTTCTGGAACTCAATTCAGCTTGGGTGACATAATCCCTATACAAACCAATGAGCGACGAAATTACTCCAGACCCGACCACAACTGAAAATCAAGAAGTGGTGCAAAAAGAAACCGCCAAGCCGACAGCCAATAGTCAAGAGTCGATTAGGAAAGGAATTCGCCCAAGAACGGCAAAAAGGTTGGCAATCATGGCGGTTATCTTGATCGCTCTGGTTTACGGATTTCGGTGGTTTATTGGGCTAAAAGGCGACATTATTTTGCCGTCCGATACCACCACAATGGTTTCCGCTCTCAAGCTCCTAGACCAAGGTTCCCAGGCGGTGGTAATTGATCCTCAAGGAAAAGTTACCGAGTCAATAGATTACGTCGCCGGCAAATCGGATCGTGACCTCGCATGGGATCCAAAAGGCAATCGACTATTTTTCATTAGCGACCGAAAAGAAGATAGCTTTCACATCTATCGATGGGATCCACAAAGAAATGCCGTGGACCAAAAATCAATTGACCGAGCCGGAAGAAGCAATCTCGTTTTTGACGTTCAGGATAAAGGATTAGGAGATCTTATAGGACTCGTTTTGGTTCGGGGTACGGTTCAAGAATTTACACCTCAAACCGCAAAGAGCCAACAAGTAATGCCACCGACAATCAAAGCGAAAGAAGGCGAAGAACAAGGCTCCTCAAGCACATTTGAACTAATCTACAAGCGATACGGACGAAGCTTTAAGGCCGCCCGATGGTTTGGAGATCGACGATACATCGCCGCAGTCATGAGCCGTGAAGATCGGGGGCAGTCTCTCATTGTCCAAGATACAACGCCAGGAGAAAACGGGGCTCCAAGGGCACCACAACTCATCTTTGTTGCGGAAAAGATCAATATAGCCGTCGATCCAGCAACCGGCAATCTAGTTTTCACCCTCACGGAAGTGCTTCCAATTCTTGATCCAGAAGGCAAACCCGTGAAGGGCCCCGACGGAAATCCAGTCAAATACGGATTTTCTCACGGAATCTTCCTCTTAGATACCGCTGGCGGCAAACTCCAAATCCAACCGATTGGTACTAGTCCTGACAGAAACACAAACTTTAGCAATCCAGTCCCCTCCCCAGATGGCAAGAGTATGATGTTCTTGGTAGGTAAGTACGCCGGGGAAGGCAATATGGAAGTTGCTGCTCTTGAATCGTGTGAATTGATCCCAAGCGGTATCCAAAAGCACGTCACCTTGAGCGAAGGCAATGTTTCCGATCCAAGCTATAGTCCCGATGGAAGTAAAATTGCCTATGTTAAACAAGAGGCACGTCATCAGGCCATTTTTATTGCTTCCAGCGATGGTAGTGGCGCTAAAAACTTGACCGGCTCAGCAGGAGATTTTGCTTCACCCTTGTTCTCACCTCAATACAAATAGTAAGTGGGATATCAAAATCGAAGTTAACGATTTTGAAAAGTGAAGCCATAATGTTAAAGGAACGTTAAGGAACCTAAATTGCGAATTCACTACGAAGAGAGACTTCTCGCAATAAGAAGTCAGGTCATAGCAATGGGGAATCTTGCTCACGATATGGTGCGCAAGGCTTCCGAATCGGTCATTACGGGTAACCCTTCTCTAGCCAGCGATGTAATTCGCGACGATGATGCAGTTGACATCGCTGAAAGAGAAATTACTCTCGAAGCGATCATGCTGGTCATGCAGGAAAGTCCAGTCGGGCCAGACCTAAGATTTCTCGTGTCAACCCTCGGAGTCGTTGGAGAAATCGAAGAAGTTGCCGATGACGCCGTTAAACTCTCCAGACGAAGCATCAAGCTAGGTACAAATTTTCCGTCTTCCATGAAGGTTCAATTAAGCGAGATCAGCGAAATTGCCCGCCAACAACTGGCCAGCGCAATTAGACTGTATGCCGACTTTGATCCAGTCTTAGCCCAATCGATCATCACAAAAGATGACGAGGTTGATTCTGCCTACAGTCGAGCCAGAGACGAACTATTGGTCCTCTTTAAAGAGGAACCAAACGATGCTCGCGGGCTCGTACGGGCAATCGAGGTCTTTCATGCCCTTGAGCATGTTTCCGACCACGCTGTTTCCATCGCGAAAAGAATGCAATTGATCGATGAACCACCACCCAGCATGGCTGGCTAGTTCTTTTTATCTGTCAGCTTGGGGTCAATAATGATCCCAACCCGGGTGATGCGCCTGCGAGCCATATTCTCAACTCGCATCAGGCCGATCTCAGTTTCGATCGAGTCACCAGGTCGCGGAATCCTCTCCAACTTCTCAACAATCATGTTGGCAAGAGACTCGGTTCGATCCCCAATTTCAATATTCAGTCCAAGCTTATTGACAAGCTCGTCAAACCGAACTTCTGCCCTCGCCGAAACTCGACCATTGGGCAAGACCTCAATTGGTGGTCTTTCACTTTCGGGACCATCCTGTAGTTCGCCAAAGACTTCCTCAACTACGTCCTCCAAACTGATCAATCCGCTCGTTCCACCATATTCATCCAAGACGATGACGATCTGAGAATTACTCTCACGCATAGTCTGAACAATGCGCTCCATTGGCAAATTCTCCGGGATAGCCACAAAAGGACGAGCTAGCTTTTCGAGATCAAAGTCTGAGTTGGTGTAAGCCCTCAGCAAATCCACCGTATAAACGATTCCCACAATATCGTCAATATCGCCCCGGCAAACCGGCACTCGAGAATATCGAATTTGCGACATTTTGGTGAGCACTTCTTGCAAAGAAAAATCGACGTCCAGCCACTTGATGTCAAGCCGGTGCACCATGATGTCTCTGGCCGCCAGTGCGTCCATCCGCAAAGCGCGCGAAACTAAGTCTGCATGGGCTTTTTCTAACACGCCTTCCGAGCTTGTAGCCTGAATCATCATGACCAGTTCTTCTTTGCCAATTGTCTCTTTACCTGTATCTTTAATGTTAATCTTAAACGGCTTCAGCAGAAGTTGCGAACATGCCTGAGCAAACCAAATAATGACCGAAAACAGCTTAACGAACAGCCGAAGCGGTCGGTAAGTTGCGAAGATGAATCTCTCAGGAAATTTAAGAGCAATGTACTTAGGAATGAGTTCGCCAAGGATTACCAAAACGAACAACACAAGGATAAAAGAAATGATCGTGCTAATGTTGTGAGGTAGTCCGGAGAACTTCTTCGTCAGGAGGTCCGTCACAAATGGCTCGGTGAATGAGCCCATTGCAACCCCAATCATGGTAATCCCAATTTGAGTGCCCGCAATGAAGGGCGAAACATTGTCCGAAATCTTCAGAATCTCCTTGGCACTTTGACTTCCTTTCTTTGCCATCGATTCCAGTTTGGATCGACGTACCGAAACGAGGGAATACTCACCTCCCACAAAGAATGCACTTCCAACAAGGAGCAACAACGCTATCGCAATATTTGGACCTACGCCGATCGATGGTTCTGAACTCATGGGCGGTGATTAAGGAGCAACATATACTTGCACTTTGCCGGATTTGACTTTGCCTAACCACCAATCAATCCCCATTGGGCGACCATTTCCGTGCAGGCGCTCAAACTTGTACCGGCTAAAATTCTTTGTGTCGTTCGGAGATGCCGCTGGTGCATCCCACGCCATACAAGCCGAGGAATGTTGATAAATCTTCCCGTTGTATTTGAACATTTTCACCAATGAACGGTTTTTTGGATATTCGCCATACGGTGGGCAAAATGGCATGTTAGGAGGAATGCCGTAAGAAACCAACAAGTCATTCATCTTCGAAATTTCGAACTTAACTTGATCATCGCTTAACTTACTTAAGAATTTATGATTGTAAGTGTGATTTCCAATTTCAGAGCCCCAGCCCCTCAGCATATCAATCTTCTTTTGGATCAACTTATGCTGTCCCCAAAGCACTGGTAAGGTGTAAAACGTTCCCTTTACTGGAAAGTCAGGATGAGTCTTTGCAAAATCTGCCCAAATGCCAACCGCGCACTTTGGATCAATTGAGCCGTCCTTGAGAAAGTAAAACTGGTTGGGGTGCGCATCATCAAAGGTCATGACTACCGGAGAAGCACCAGGCGCTAATTTCATCCGATTGCCTACATATTCAGAAATTGTTACTGGTCGAAAACCCATGTTGTAAAGGTTCTCAAGGTCCTTGCGGAAGTTGGAAGGTGACCGAAACATCGCATTAGAACCTTCCCGAATATGGTGGTACATCACCACAAATACTTTGCCATTTAGGTTTGGCTTTCGCGTTGAAACCGGCAGTGGTAAATTAATCCCTCCGGCAAAGATGAGCGGCGCATCAAGTTTTTGAGCGAGAAGGGCTCCGACAACAAGATTAACCAATTTACTTTAACAAGCCTCCAAACACCTATTTTACATGGAATCGGTACGTAAAAAGGGAAAAAGGCCATCCTGGCCAATATTGCGCCCGCCAATCCGTTGGCTTAGATACTGACGGTCACTTAGTCTCAAACGATTCAAACTTCGAACGAAAGTCCATCAAATCCAGGGTTGATGCCATAGGGCGTCAACGCCGATACCAATTCCTCGTGGGTTGCATTGCCTCCTGCGGCATGATGAGTCGTAAAAACCTTGGCATCCGCATTTAATGCTTTCGACTCCCTCAACCGACTAACCAACTCCACGCATTGATCAATGTCCATATGGCCAATATAAGGAGTCTTCAAGAACCCGTCGCTACATTCAACCACCAAGGCGTGAATATCCTTGCCAGCCAAAAAGTCAAATACCTCGCCTCGATAAAACCCAGTATCGGTTGCATACAAAAGTCGCCGCCCGTCTCGCTCAATGATGAAATTATGGCAATCCTCGTCGCCTTTGTGAGTCGCTGACACTGGCGTCACTTGATACGCTTCGTGCGTGACTGTTTTGTATTTTTCAAGCTCAATTAAGTCAATTGGCCATTCTGGATAGCGGTGCCGAATCAACTGACAGACAATTTCATTACCGTAGATCGTGTACTCCAGCTTCTCGCTTTCAACAAACGGAAACATGCCGTATTGAATTTCACTAAGGCAGAGATGATCCTCGTCGCTATGGGTAAAGAACACCGCAGACCACTCGGTGGCGTCTATGCCAAAACGATGTACCTGGCTTAGAGTATCAGGTCCCAGATCAATCTTCAGCACAGAATCAATCAGCGCCGCCGATCGTGTTCGAAGGTCTTTGCCTCCATTTGCTCGAGCGTATTTACTCACCCGATCATTGCCATAGAGGGCGGGAATCCCGTCCGCTCCACCAGTGCCCATCAAAAGAACTTTCATTCAGCTCGAAAATCTCTAAGACTCCACATATTAGCCCCTGGCAACGGTCTTATGTTTGCCTCATAGGTGCCATATGGAAATTCAGATCCACAATTTAAGACGATTGGGCTCAAGTGGGGTGACACAATTGTCACTTTTGTTTGCCCCTCCTTGGCCGACAGATTTTGCTCATTTGAACCGAAATCAAGGCTTCGTAGGCCAAGAGCAACCACTAGGCGCTGCGTCCATTGATTACCTGACTCAAGCCTCGTCGAAAAAGTTTCTTCTCCTAGCAAAATGGTAATTGCAGTTGGGTCATCCGTCCTAGGACTATCGGCGAATCCATGTCCAATAATGTCGGAACGAATCTCCGCAACTGCTCGATCTGACGCAAAACTCAGTTCGTTTACGGCGATGCTCGAAAGGTACTGCTCATCGCATACCGCTACAAGGCAAATGTCCGATGATCTCCGCTTATTTGGCCTCGCCAATTCTGTCTGATAGGCAACCGCAGCCGCGTAAAGCTCATGGTTTCCAACAACGGCGAATTTGTCGTCACCGCTTTTCACAACAAGGATTGGCTCGGAGTATAACTGGGTGGCTTCTAGCAACCGTTGGTGATGGTCCTTGGCCGACGGAGGAACCGAAACCAAGGGGCGAAGCTGGTCTAGTGGCATGAGTCCATACTGAAAGCCAAAACGATCAAATTCAAATCTGGGCGTCTGGATCTCAGGATCAAGTACTACAGTGCCTTCTCGAACCCATTCGGCCCACATCGCTGCTGACCTTGCGTAACGAACAAATGGAGACCGATCATCTTTATTGCGGTCAGGGTTCATGAACCCCAAAATCCGATCCCCAATCCCATCCTTAAATTTCCAAGGGCGATAGGGGATGAGATCAGACATCAAGGAGAGAGTACCTAGTGAGGGCAAGTTAACCTTGCCTACAGAAGCGGCTGACTTAGCTAGGCTGTGAGAATGTCAATTTATCTTTTTTGATTTCAAACCTTACGTAAATAATGATTCCAACAATAATCCCAATAAGATCAAGGATCACAAACGATGTCAAATCGGGTTTGATCGTAACCTGATTTCGATGAAACTCGTTTAGGATAAGGAACAGTATTGTCGGAAACACGACCATCGTCGGACTCTCTCGAAAACACTTGCATCCATAGATCAGAAGTAGTGAAAAGACAGCGAAAGCGAATAAGCAAAACCCTCGACATGCAAACCAAGCCACGTAGTCTAACAACCGAAAAGGTTGACGTATCGCTGACCTAGATAACAGATTACCAATGCTTGTAGTCTGAGTACGTGACGAGAA
>JBAXBU010000061.1:0-19203 GCA_037141835.1 Armatimonadota bacterium
GCTGATAGCTGATAGCTGATAGCTGATAGCTGGCCGCTGATTGCTATCTTCGGTAAACCACCGGGTTCAGGTCACTGGCTGCTTTGTCCCCCGCCTTCAGACCAGGGAACCACGTTGCAAGATCTGCTTCTCGAGATGGGCTGTCTGGCGGCGTAATGATTGCCCCGTCTTCAAAGTAGATAACCGTCATGACTTCTCGAGTGGTCGTAGTCGAGGCATTTCCACACGCACCGTGGATGGTCCATCCGTTATGGAAGGTCGCATCTCCCGCACTCATGTCTCCGGCAAATGCTACGTTGTAGCCACGTTCTTTAATCAATCCTTCAAGCTGAGCATCTGAATCGTCGGAAATATTGAGCGCACCGAGGTATCCCAACTCTTGGGACCTGTCTGCAAACCGCATCGTCCCCATGTCCGCCTTTGCGTCAACCAGAGGCATCCACATCGTCACACACTTGACTCCGTCAAGCGGCCAGTATTGTTGATCTTGGTGCCAAGGAGTTGGACCGCCGCCTGCCTCTTTGTACAAAGCCTGATCGTGATATAGGCGGACCCCATCAACTCCCATGAGGTCTGCCGCGATCTTGGCAAACCGTTTCGCCAATGTGTAGTGCCGAACTCCTTCGTCACCAACCCACAGGTTCATGTTCTGAATAAATGCCTTTCCGTAGGTATCTCTCTCACTCAAAGGCTTGTATGTCTTGGCCATTTCTTCGGTTGACTGAGTAATCAATTGTCGGTAAGCCTGTACTTCTTGGTCGTTTGCAACGCCACGAAGGAGAATATGTCCATTGGTTTGGTAAGCATGGATTTGGACATCCGATAGGTCGTAGGGTTGAGAAAGGTCGGGAAAATGTGATGTGGGTGTCATTTGGTCTAGTTTGTGCTATCTTTCGACCATAATTGAATAGTCAGTTTGGTGAAATTAATGTCTAAAATGGGAAGTATGCATCGGCACCACCGCCTTATCACCTCTCCGGTTCAAACCGAGGTTGGGTCGATTTTGTTGGCGGGGCTCCACCTTTTTGGACAGGGCGTGAACTCAACCGGTAAGGCTCGCGTGTTTGACGGTGCCGCCCTTGTTCTGGTCACCCGTGGCGAAGGAGTTTACAAAGATTCCCGAGGCAAGAGGACTCCAGTCAAAGCAGGGGCCGCGATCCTCGTCTTCCCCGGAATGGCTCACTGGTATGGTCCCCAAAAGGAACAAGTTTGGGACGAAATTTACGTGGCATTCGATGGTCCATTGTTTGCGCCTTGGTTCACGAGCGGTCTGCTTGATCCTGATTTTCCGATTCGACATTTGGGCGATCAGATGGATTCCAAGGGATCGTGGCTCATGCTTTGGATCGAACAATTCGCCGATCTGAAATCCCAATCCAAACAAATTCAGGCAATGACGTCTTTGGTTCAATTTCTGAGTGAAATAGCCCTTGGCGAAGGCAACCATCACAAGCAATCTGACGACTGGCTGGCGCGGGCAAAGAGCCTGTTGAGCTATGACCTCAAGGGTGACGTCGATTTGGAGCGCGTAGCAAAAGACCTCGACTCTAGCTATGAAGCTTT
Organism: Armatimonadota bacterium; assembly: GCA_037141835.1. Taxonomy (GTDB): domain Bacteria; phylum Armatimonadota; class Fimbriimonadia; order Fimbriimonadales; family Fimbriimonadaceae; genus Fimbriimonas. The sequence goes on from JBAXBU010000061.1 coordinate 1,564, forward strand.
TCGTAAACGGTTCCAAGCCCATGCCGGAATGGCACCAATGCGATACCGCAATGAGCGACGCATCGAATCTGCCAAGCAGATGATTCGTTATTCATCGCAGGTCAGCAATCGTGAGGTCGCGGACGCTCTCGGCTTCAGCGACGAATTCCATTTCAGCAAGCGATTTAGACAGATTGCCGGCGTAACTCCGAACGATTTTCGAAAGTCGGTTAAGTAGACAATAGATTTCGCTATGCTGAATCGACTAACTGATTGAGCATGATATCTATTCGGAGGTTGGTGTTTGCAAATTGGCGACGACCGGAAACAGAGGCTTCGGCCTATGTTTCCGAAATTTATCGATACGTTTATGCCCGCATCAACCATGCCGAACACGCGGAGGACATTGCGATGGAGGTCCTCCACGCCGCAACTGCAGGCGACAAGCCCGACGACTTAAGAGCGTACATGATTGGGATTGCGCGGCGAAAAGTCGCCGACCATTTCCGACAAAACGCCCGAGTCCTGCCCTTGGCATCTTCAGAAGAACGGTTCGAATCCGGGAATTCTGATGGCTTTCTGAGAGTTCAGATGGTGTTAGAGCGACTGGCAGACAATTATCAAGAGTGTTTGGTCCTCAAGTACATCTGTGGATTCTCGAGCGATGAAATCGCAAAGATGCTAGAGACGACACATGGTGCGGTGGACAACACTTTGCAACGCGCACGAAAGGCGTTTGCAACCGAATGGAATGTGCTGAACGGTGATGACAATGAATGAACATCAAGTAGAAAACCAACTGAGTCAACATGGCGACGAAATTTTGGCGAGACGCCAACCAAAGGTTGTGAAACGTCGAGTGGCATTGAAACCGATCTTGGTTACCGGGACGGCTGTAGTGGCAACGGCTACGTTTCTGTTACTGCCGATGAATGCGGAAGCTGCAAAGATCGCCAAGATCAAAAACGCGATGAAGCACGTTCAGTCAATGGAGCAAAGAGGGTATTCCCGAGTAAATGGTGGTCCTTGGCGTCAGTACTATACAGGGGCAATCCAAAGAGATCGGTCGCGCATTGAAGTAATGAAAGGTGCAGGTCAAAAGGCAACCTATATCGAAGATCACGAGACGACCCTTCGAAGCTACGGACGCTTGCCCTTTGCACTTTTGGTGCCTCGGAGCTCAATTGAAAACAAGGAGTCGGACGAAGCCTACTCCAACCCTCTTAAGGCGGAAATTGACTTTCTCCAAGGCAGCGGTAACCCCAGTGACTACACATATTCCAGTTCCAAAGGAGACATTGTTAACGGACAAAGAACTTATGTTATCAATGTTGCACGGGCTGATACAAAACAATCAATAAAGGTGGTCGTCAACGAGGCGACCGACTTACCAATCGAAGTATTTGAGCACGATGAACCAGTTCCCGGGACGAATCGGGTTCAAAGTGACTTCCATAAAGTTTTCGAATACAACAAAAAGTACGATCCAGACTATTTTTCACTCGGGACGGAAAAGACAGTCATAGATGTGGCCATTGAAGAAGAGAAGCTTAGAAAGAAGTGGGCAGAGGTAGCGGTTACAAAAGACCACGCACCAATATATGCTTCCTCGGTTACGTCGGACGGCAGCATCATGATCGCCTATGGGGTCAAAGATACAGATCAGATGGGAATTGTCCCAAGCGAAGTGGTTGCCGCCGGAGCGAAGTATGCCTTATCTACGGAGTTTCAATTGGGTGGATTTTCGAATAGCGAAGGGTTCCTTATCCATGGGCTGCAAGTCATAGTGGCGACCTTTGTTCCGATCTATGACCCGGTAGAGTTACCATCCAGGATTCAAGTTCGATTCGGGACTCGTCCGCCCTTGAAGGATGGGCAGCCATCATTTGGAAAAGTTGACCAAATCATCGATACCATCAAACCCGAGTCTTTCGAAGCTGAAACCGAACAATACCTTTGCCCCATGTACATGGCGGTTCTTGGACAAGACAAATACTTCCTAGTCTGCCCCGCCTATCGATGGAAGACCAAGGGGGAGGCTAGAGAGAAGCTGGGAGATATTCGTGGTGCGGCAGTTGCCTTTGAGCGTGCCGGAGATGCATGGAAGAACTTTGTCGAATATATGGGATATAAACCCTACCGAGAGGCTGCTCGATGTTATGACTTACTCGGTGATCAAGACAAAGCCAACAAACTGAGAGAACATGCGGCTGAATTGGAGCGAACTCGAGTTCGCTAGATTGCTCGCTCGAACTCCGCCCACTGCTCTTCGGAGAGACCTCCGAAGAGCGACACTCCACTCGCCCCACGTTTGAGCGCAACCTTCACGGCTGACTCCAGCTCACCCGCCTTAAAGTCAGGGATGTAGAGTCCAGCATAGATTGGAATCTTCACCGCCCCGATGTTCTCCCGCATACAATCGCCAATCCATTCAATTCCTTGATCATAAAAGCTGTTGTAGATCATGGGGCAGACAGCGTCGAGCGGCCATTTATCCCAATCCTGCCGACAAATCTTCCGAGCTTGCGAGGGAGTCGGAAATACCGCTGCCGTCACCGGCTTTTTGGCGTTGTGGGCAGTTTCAACCAATCGATTTACTAGCTTCGTCACGGAGTCATATCGGAAGTGAAGCCATTGCTGGTTGTGGGCGGGGTCGGTCATTTCCAACGGATCCTCGCCATAAACGTCCCTGTAGGCTTTGCGCGTCGCCTCGGAATAGTCGAAGTCATAGTCGGCCATTTCCTCAGTCTGATCCAGCCCGTACTTTCGCCAAAGTGCTTTGGGAAGGATGACATCGGGATAGCGAACGTAGTCAAGGTGAACTCCATCTACTAAGGGATTAGAAGCTAACTCATGGACTTTTTCAGCCAAATATTCGACAACAGAGGGGTTTACCGGCGACACCCAACGGTAGTAATCAACGTACGGTGGATGGTCGAAACAGCTTTTGCCCGATCGACTAACTTGGAACCACTCAGGATGATTATCTCGAATCCATTGTTCACCGCGATTGGTCGTCCACATCCAAGAGTGCATCTCCAGCCCAGCTGCTTTGATAGCCTCGCACTCGGGTTCATGGATGCCGTGCTCCAAGAAAACGCCCGTAATGCCTCGGCTAGCGAGCTTAGAGTATTTCTCCTTCAACTCTTGGGCAGTTGCCGACCGAGATGGGCCGGTCCAGATCCAGAATTTGCGGGCTGACATGGTGGAATTAGGATAGCAGGGAAACTATTTGTTACAGATGCTCTCGCCAGAATTTTTCCATGGTTCTGCGGAGGTGAAGGGTTGTTCCATCACCTTCATTGATTCCATGAGATCGCATCGGATACGACATCATAGAGAACAGCTTGTTGTGTCGGATCAGCTCGTTTGTCAACATCTCAAAGCTCTGATAATGAACGTTGTCATCCCCCGTTCCATGGATGATCATCAGCTTGCCTTCAAGGTTTTTGGCAAAGTTGATTGGAGATCCATCTCGATAGCCTTTGGCATTATCGTCAAGCAATCCCATATATCGCTCTTGGTAGGTCGCGTCATAGAGCTTTTGGTCGGATACAAAGGAAACTGCAATTCCAGTCTTGTATATTTCGGGATGACGGAACATACAATTCAGCGTCATTTGACCACCACCACTCCAGCCCCACATTCCCACTCGCGATGAGTCGATGAAAGGGAACATTTGGAAAATCTTCGTCGCAGCTTTGGCCTGGTCTTCGGAGGCAAGAATTCCAATCTGTCGATAAATGGACTTGCGCCATTCTCGACCTCGAGGAGTTGCCGTTCCTCGGTTATCAATGCTAATGACGATCATGCCCTGCTGCGCCAAATACTGGTGCCATAAGCCTTCTCCGCCATCCCAATTGTTTTGGACCGTCGTTCCTGCTGGCTCGCCATAGATGTAGAACAAAACGGGATACTTCTTCTGAGGATCAAAGTCTTTCGGCTTGATCATATAGGCATCCAGCTTATCTTCCCCGATATCCACCTTGAAAAATTCTTTTGGTCTTAGCCCAAGTTGAGCGATCTTGTCCCTGGCAGATTTGTTGTCTTCCAGACTCTTCGTCATTTTGTGGTCGGGCAAATGAACCAAAGAAATTCGGTTTGGACTAACCGAGCTGTTGTGGGTGTGAATCGCCCAAGTGCCGTTTCCTGACATTTGGTAAGAGTGATGGCCCGGCATTCCGCTTGGCGTCACGCGCTCTGGTGATCCAGTTCCATCCAATCGGCTTCGATAGAGGTACCGATCAATAAAGCTGTCGGGGGAGGCAATGTAATAGACGAAGCCGCTTTTCGGATCAATACAATTGATGTTCACGACGTCAAACTCGCCAGCCGTAATCGGCTTCATTTTCTTGCCATCGCGTGAGACACGATACAGATGTCGCCAACCGCTTCGCTCGCTAGTCCACGTAAACCACGTCTCATTTTCCAACCAACGGATGTTGTCGTGGATATCTAAAAACGCCTTGTCCGATTCGGTAAGGATGTTTTTCAGGGCCATTGTCTTGACGTCAGCAGTCCAGACCTTGTTGGTGCTTTGCTTACGATTTAACTGTTGGATCATCACTTCGCTGGAATTCGGAATGAAGTCCATTCGAGCAATATAGTTGTTCGCCGAGTCGCCCGGTAAGTCGAACCATTTGGCTTTTCCACCCTTAGCCGACACAACTCCAACCTTGACGGCTGACAGCTTGGTACCGACTTTCGGATAGGGCAAGGGAATCGGCTTTGAGTAAATGCCCGATACATTATCGATCATATAGAACGTGCCAATATCCTTGGTATCTGACCGCCAAAAGGCGATGGTTTCTCCGTCTGGACTCCATCGAAATCCGTCTCGACAATCTAGCTCTTCTTCGTAGACCCAGTCGAAAGTGCCATTGATGATGTTGCCCCCACCATCAACGGTGATTTGAGTCACCTTGTTGGTCGCAAGGTTCTCAACGAAGATGTTTTGTTTGCTAACATAACCTACTCGCGATCCATCCGGCGAGAACTTTGCAAACATGAGCGAACTTGTTTCGAGCGATTTCCCCAGTTGCTTTAACTCACCCGACTTGAGATTCAGAACCCAATAATCGCCTCGTGTGTTGTAGCGCCAGACCTTCTTTGTATTTGTAAAGATCAACATTTTCGAGTTGTCTTCTGACCACTCATAGTCATCAATTCCTAATGGCTCAGTAGCCTTGGCGGGGGTTAATTGCTTTGCCGTCACAAGAACCGTTCGGGCCCCAGTTGCCGCATCATAGCGGACAATTTCTTTGCCACCAGATTTCTTCGTGCCTTCGAGCGTGGAATAACCGGAATTATCTTTCATCCATCGGACAGGACCAAACCCTCGTTGCCCAAAGGATGACTTTGAGTAGATGTTCTCAAGAGTCAATTCAGAAGAAGATGATTGCTTTCGTGGCATGGCGGATGAAATTGCGGAGATCAGAAAGATTGCGATAACAAGTAGTGGTTTAGATTGGTTGAAGGTCATAGGATTTACCTTTGATTGTTGGGAATTCGATCACCCCGTTGGCTACGCCAACCGGAATGACATCTTTGCCTTGGCAAGAAATTTTGGCTGGGCGCCCTACATCGACAAAGCAAGTCTCGCCTGCCTTTGAATGAATCGTTGCTTTGGAAACTTTTCGGTCTTTCCACTGAAAGTCGAGTTCAAAAGCTCCACGAGCACAGACTCCGGTGAACTCTCCATCCTTCCAACCTTCGGGAAGTGCAGGAAGCAGTTTAATGTGGCCGTCATGGGATTGCATCAACATCTCGGTAATGGCCGCAGTCGCGCCAAGGGTTCCATCGACTTGCATTGCCTTTCCGCACTTTGCGAATAACTGACTGCAATTCTGATCTTGCAAATACTGCTTGAAGATCTTGTACGACCGATTACCGTCGCCTAGGCGAGCCCAAAGTGCCATTTTCCACGCCATCGAGAAGCCCATTCCTCCGTCGCCTCGTTCGTCCAACACCTTTTTGTAAGCATTGATCAGGGCTGGCGTTCGCTTGTCCCACAGCACCCGACCAGGATACAAGCCGTAGAGGTGGGAAAAGTGTCGATGGTTCTTTTCGAGTGACTTCCAATCGTCCGCCCACTCTTGGAGCGATCCATCCGAGCCAATTTGGGGTGGCACCAATCGTGCGCGTGCATCTTTGACTTTTGCGAGTAGCGGCGACTGATAACCAAGTTCCTCGGCACCTTTCAGGTAGTAACCGAACAAGTCGTGAAGGATTTGCATATCAATCGATGATCCGGCGCAGATCGTCGTCCCCGGAATTCGACTTCCCGTAACTTCGTCAAAATATGGCTTATTGCCTCCTCCGTCAGGGAAGTTCTCTGGCGAAGTAGACGGGTTGGTGACCAACCATTTACCATTTGGTTGCTTTACCAAAAAGTCGAGAAAGAACTGGACACAGCCTTCAATAATAGGGAGGCTTGCCTTCAAGAACTTTTTGTCTTTGGTGTATTCGTAGTGCTCCCAAAGGTGGGTACTGAGCCAAGCACCGCCAACTGTGAAAGTCCCCCAACTTGGACCATCCATCGGAGCCGCAACTCTCCAAAGATCAGTATTTTGGTGGAACACCCAACCTTTCGCGCCATAGTGTTCTTTCGCTACCTGAGAACCTTGGTCGGTAAGCTCCTTGATCATCTTAAACAGAGGCTCCGTCAGTTCTCCGAGGTTTGCCGAATCTGCGGGCCAATAGTTCATCTCGGTATTGATGTTAGTGGTGTACTTAGAATCCCATGAGGGGTTCATGTCGTCATTCCAAATACCCTGAAGATTCGCGGGTTGAGAACCGGGACGAGAAGATGAAATGAGGATGTATCGACCAAAGTTGTAAACCAAGGCAGCGAGGCTCGGATCAGATTCAGTCTGAATTTTCTCTTTACGTTGATTGGTAGCCAAGTATGAGTTGTTGGTGGTGGGCAGTTTTAATGTCGCTCGATCGAAAAGGGACTTATAGTCCCGAACCGAAGCCTGCTTGAGAGCTTCGTAGGATTTTCCGTTGAGCCCACTCAGATAATTCTCAACCCTTTGATGCTGGTCTGCGCTTACATTCTTGTAGTTGACAAAGTTTGTTGCAGCCACAAAAACAAGGGTTACCGAGTCAGCATCTTTGATGACCAAATCTACACCGCTGGTTTTGACTGAACCACCGTCAGTAAATGCTTTGACCCGTCCTTCGTATCTTAGTTTTCCTGGGACTCCAAGATAATCAGCCGATTTTCCCGTCACAGCCAAACCGTCAGATCCTACTGGATCCATCCGGAAGTAGTCAGTTCCGTAGTTTGAATGCGCCTGATTTCGTACCCCACGCAGGTTAGCGGTTAAATTCAATGAACCAGGCCTGCTTGCAGTTAACCGGACAACGATAGCTTGGTCAGGTGCTGATGAAAAGACTTCGCGAAGATATTTAACTCCGTTGACTGAATAGATCACGCGGGTAATGCCCGTTTCAAGATCGAGAGATCGTTGATAGTCGGTGACCTTGTCACCGTGGGATTGGAACAAATGAAGATTCGCTAAGCTTTGATACTTTTGTTGTTCAACGGGATAGCCCATTAAGTTGCGACCAAAGAGATTGTGTGCCTCGAGGTATTTGCCATCAAAAACCATTTTCTGAATTTCGGGCAAGACCTTGTATCCACCTTTGACCACTGTCGAATAGGGTCCACCTGACCAATTGGTATTTTCGTTCAACTGAATTCGTTCTTCTTCAATGGTGCCAAACACCATGGCTCCGAGGCGTCCGTTACCGACGGGCAAAGCTTCATCCCATTTGGTTGCCGGGGTAGAAAACCAAAGGAAAGTGGACGGATTGAAATCCATGTTCATAGCGGGTTTTTGAGCACTTAAGCCGTTCGAAAGCGGATTGGAATTTGGGAAGACCATCAAGAAGAAACCCGCCAAACTTATCAAGTGCATATGAGTCAGAGGTTAGCACTTTGGCTTGATAATTGGGAACCCTCGTTCCTAATGTTTCCGACCATAAGCGGTAACCTTGGACGATGCTCCGGCGATTAGTTATTTTGTGCGGTCTTTTGTCTTTGGCTAACCTTGGACTTGCCAAGCAAGCGTCCCATACATTTACCCTCGGTACCAAGGACTTCCTGCTCGATGGCAAGCCTTTCCAGGTCCGTAGTGGGGAAATGCACCCCGAGCGAATTCCGGCTCAATATTGGCGTCACCGTATTCAGATGACCAAAGCCCTTGGGCTTAACACTATTGCACTCTATGTGTTCTGGAACGCTCATGAGCAAACGCCTGGCAAGTATGACTTTAAGACCGGGAACCTTGATCTCGCAAAATTCATTCGCACATGTCAAGAAGAAGGGATGTGGGTCATACTTCGACCCGGTCCTTATTGTTGCGGAGAATGGGACTTAGGTGGAATACCGCCGTATTTGCTGAAAAAGCCAGACATCAAGATTCGTTCAATGGACCCCACCTATATTAAGGCGGTCAAGAACTACTTTAATGAACTCGCCAAAGTGGTTAAGCCAACTTTGGTGAAGAATGGTGGCCCGGTGCTGCTCGTTCAACTTGAGAACGAATACGGTAGCTATAGCAACGACCGTAATTACATCAAGTGGCTTCATGACACTTGGATTTCTTTGGGAATCGAAGGACCTTTTTATACTTCCGATGGACCAACTTCCTACATGTTAGAAGCGGGATCCTATCCTGGATGTGCAGTCGGACTTGATTCCGGCTCAAGCGAAGCCGACTGGGATATTGCCCGGAAGATGAACCCTGGAGTTCCCATCATGAGTGGCGAAACATATCCTGGCTGGCTCACTCACTGGGGTGAGAAGTGGGCGACCAATTCGACCGCGAACGTTGTAGGCGAGTTGGACTTCCTCATGAAAAACAAGAAGTCGTTTAACTTCTATGTGATTCACGGCGGTACGAATTTTGGCTTTACGGCGGGAGCAAACAGCGGTGGTAAGGGCTATGAGCCCGACATCACGAGCTACGACTACGATGCCCCGATTGGAGAACAAGGAAACGCCACACCCAAGTACAACGCGATGCGAGAATACATGGCGAAAAACCTTGGATCTGCGTTGCCACCGGTGCCGGCTGCAATTCCAACTATCGCGATTGACACGATCCGGATGGATATGTGGACCAGTATTTGGGAACAATTACCCGCGCCAAAACTTGTGACCAACCCTTTAACGTTTGAAGCTGTTGATCAGAACCAGGGGCTCATTTTGTACCGCACCAAGTTGGTGGGACATCATTCGGGCAGGCTTAACGTTCAAGACCTCCACGACTATGCGACCGTCTTCATCGACGGTAAATTCCTGGGCACACTTGATCGACGAGAAGGACGACAATCGATTGAGATTCCCGCGAACAAGGGCGCTAACAGCGTTCTCGAAATCTTGGTTGAGGGAATGGGGCATATCAACTTCTCGAATCAAATGATTGACCGAAAGGGAATCACCAACCAGGTTTTGCTCAATGGAACTGTGCTGACGAATTGGGAAATGTATCCGTTGCCATTGAAGGACCAATGGGTTTCGAAATTGGAATCAACGAAAGGGACTGCCAAGCCTGGCACCTTCCATCGGGGAGTGTTTAACCTCGACAAGGTTGCCGATACCTTTATTGATGTCTCGAACTACCAAAAGGGGACGGTTTGGGTGAATGGGCACAACCTCGGTCGGTATTGGAATATTGGTCCGCAAACACGATTGTATTGCCCAGCGAATTGGCTGAAAGCGAAGGATAACGTCGTTCTTGTCCTTGATTTGCTCCAAGTTGAAGCGAAGCCACTTTCTGGCAAAGAAACCCTCGGCAACTAGATTAGATCTTGCCTTGCTCCCAGAATGACTGGGAGCAAGGCTTTCCGACTAAGAGATTGGAATGACGATGACACCGCAAGAGAGGCGCGGTACCGTGGTTCCTTTTAGTTCAACAATATCCACCTGTCGTGGCTTGCCCGGTGAATTCTTCGAAAACTCGGTAGCACCGGTTACGATATATGCCTTTGCGCCTTCCGTCTTAAACCCAGTTGGGGAAAGTTGAATTGCTTCGTCGGTCGGATTCATGAATCCGATCGTCAAGAACTTCCGATCTTTCGTCAGCGCGACTTCAACGTCAATTTTGTCCAGTTTGCCGCTGTGGGCTACGGGAATCGAACCGAATCGCTTACGATAGACTTCAAGGACCAAACCAGTACTCTCAATCTCGGCGGCAGTCCGGTTGGTCTTGATGGCACCAATGACGTTCACGGTCTGCGCATAAGTCGCGATCTTGATAATGTCGGTTTGCCGGAAGAACTCGTGGAGTCCTGCGGCGATTCCAAGTCCATCTGCCAAGTCGTACTCACAACCCAACTCCCCAAATTCGTAGTTGCGGTGCCAGTAGTTCCATTCGTCCATTGCAATTGGCACGATCTTCCCATTGAGAGACTTCATGTTTTTCTGAAGCTTACGGTGGCCATCAGCCTTTTGTTTGACTGAGTCGCTCATCTGTCGTACTGCTTGGTCGAGCGGGAAGCGTTCACTCTTTGTCCACGGTAGTCGTCCCGAATAGAAGTGTTCGGAGACCATGTCCATGTGATCGGCAGAATGCTGAAGTAATCCCTTTGACCAACTCTTTCCTGGTTCCTTTGAATCAGGGTCACCAAGATCACCGCTTCCGATGAGGGTTAATTTTGGATCAACCTTCAGCATGGCTTCGGCAATCCAGTTGTGCTTGGCAACATACTGGTCCAGTTTCATGAATCCGAGTTGCCATTCGCCCCACATCTCGTTTCCAACGCACCACGTCTTTACATCATAAGCCTTTCTGTGACCGTTCTTTGCTCGCCATGAGCCGCCTATCGTCTTGGTTGACCCATTGCAGTACTCGACCCATTGAGCCGCCGTATAAGCATCTCCGAAGCCGGTGTTAACGGTGACTAATGGATCGGTGCCGATCTCGCGGCAGAAGTCAATGAACTCGTCGGTTCCGAAGTCATTGTGCTCTAAGCCGCCCCAGGCTGGGTTAGTACGAGGCGGACGACGGTCGCGATCGCCAATGCCATCTCGCCAGTCATAACCGCTCACAAAGTTGCCACCTGGCCAGCGATAGATGGTGCCACCAAGTTCTTTCAGCTTCGCAAGTGTGTCGCGGCGCATGCCTCGAATGTTGTCAGCCGGCATGATCGAAACCGTGCCTATCGCCACATCGTGACCCGTAACTTCTATTTCGAGGCGAGCATCGTCGGTGGTCTCGGATGCTTTGAACCTGAAGGGATGCTTGGAGTAGGTCCCAAGTGCTGCATCGAAGGTTTGTGATTGATTGTCAAATCGGACGGTGACTTTCCCTTGTCCACCAACGCCCTTTAGCCAAATGTAGCCGGCGTACTCCTTTCCGCTCACGACTCCTAGGTGACCTTGTCGAATCGCGGTTCCGGAATGAAGGATTGGAGTGTGACGACCGACGAATACATCTTCTTTGGTCATGGCAACGTCTCCACTCAAGATTTGCCAAGGTGACGCCCCAATTCCCGGGAAGTCGGTGTTTTGCATGGAGACAAACGGGGCGAAGTTCTTGGTTATTGGGAAAAAGAACTTCCGATCTTCAAGCATCTCAGCCCATATTCCGCCATAAATGCAGCGTCCCAGGTGTTCGATAAACTGCCCATAAATATATGGATTGATCTCGTCGCGGGTACGGCTCAAGTCGATTTTTAGATCGATATTCCGTGGTTGATCGAGGAGTGTTGCAGCAATCGCGGCAATAGTCAGGCCAAGCATTGCTCAATTCTACACGTTTGGGCTTAGGAGTTAGGTGGTGAAGAGCACAGGAATAGACACTTGAGGCTCGGTGATCCACTCGACGCCATCCGCAGTAACTCGAACCATTTCCTCCAATCCGATATATCCCCGATTTCTTGCATGGTTGAGGCAGCGATAGCGGAGAAGATTCAGCTGCCAGACGCTTCAGAGGTTACGCAGATCATCAATCTGGTGCCCGTCAAAACTCGCCGCACTACGGTAGCGCGAACTAAGAATGTTCGCAAGAGACTCGCCATTGATCGATTTCTGCAGTAGCCGGTCTCCTGCTAACTTGTCCTTTTTGAGCCACAAGTCAAACCAGTTCTTCGTGTAATGATTCGACAGAGCTTGCTGTCGAGAACTAGATCTTGCACTCCACCAGAAGTGATTTGAGTTCGCAAATACGATTTCCAAAGACGGAATCCCACCCTTTACCCACCAAGAATATGCTGTCTTTTTGATATCTGGATCAGTGTTGAACCCTGTTGCATCTGACGCCATTCCAAGTGCGGGAATCTTTGGAGTTCGATAAGAAGAGGTCGGAGGATTCGATTTGGCAGATGGAGATCCTTGATCCCCTGTTTCTACTGCGGCTAAATTGTCCCATGCAACGATTGCTCCAAATCGCGAGTCCCGTTCTTGGACCATCGTTAGTGCTCGCGCGCCAAGAGACCAGCCAACGCCACCTATCTTTTTCAAATCTGAAATGTTGCTAAATGGGTTAGAGGCTGTGCCTGCAAAGGTAATTCCACTTTCAATAGCCACGGCGTATGAAGAAACTCTGCCCGCTTGTTGCGGGAGGACAGCAATGGCTATATAGCCGGCTGAAGCGAGACCGATGCAACCCCACTCAACACTTGATAAGCCGGCACCCCCGCCAGGTAATACCCCAATCACAGGGACTCGTGACTTTGGAAGAGGTTCAGGTGCATAGATTTTTCCCTGTAGCAGTGCGCCATCGGGGGTTGGAACCGTAACATCGACCACAACATAGCTATTTCCCAATGCCAGAGTTGCTATTAAAGCCGTAACCATAAACGAACAAAACGAGATAACTACGATTTTGTTCACCGCGCTATAAGCAATTACGCCTATCCGCAACGAAGCGATAAGGACCAGGCAGTAACAGACAGTCTGTTTACGATCCTTAATGTCCGATGTCGATGCTGTATCTGTGTAAGGTAACAAACTGCTTTTACGATTGCACGGGTTTAGGCAAGGGAAAGCACAGGGATAGACACTTGAGGCTCGGTGATCCACTCGACGCCGTCCGCCGTAACTCGAACCATTTCCTCCAATCCGAGGTATCCCCGACCAGGGAGGTTAACCCCAAGTTCCAACGTATAAACTTGGCCCTGTTCTACTGGAATCTCCGGCAAACGACCATATCGTTCCCAACGTGGACCGAGCAGACTTCCCCCGTCATGTGCCACCCGTCCAACTTGATGACCCAGCGCATGAAGATACTCTGGATAGCCGGCGGCAACTAGAAAATCCCTTGCGGCTGCATCCACTTCGTGACCCAAGACCCCGGGTAGCAAGGCGTTGGCACCGGCTTGAATCGCGCCTGAAACCGCGGCAAGACCTTCGGCTAAATCTGAAGGCAATGAAGTTTCACCAGGCAAAGCGACGTACCAACACCGCTGGATATCCGATGAATAATCCTCTACTATTACTCCCAGGTCAAGGTGAACCAACTGCCCCGGTTCAAGCAAGATTGACGATGATGGCACCCCATGACCAATCATCGAATTGGGTCCAAAATTCACAATTGGATTTCCAGCTCGAGACCAGCCATATCCCCACCGATTACCATCAATTTCGGCCTGAATTTGGTCAAACAATGATCGCTCATCGAGACCCAATTTCAATCGATTAGGTACTGATGCGTAGATATTATCGGTCACGGTTACTGCGGCCCGAATTCGGCGAATCTCCTCAGGAGTTTTGATTCCGCGCAATCGACTGACAACCTCATGCGCCGACTCTAGACTATTGGCAAACCGCGTCCCTTCGAGGTGTGAGGTTAAAAGCCGAAATAGACCGTGAGTGAGTCCATCTGCCTTATCATCATCTTCGCTAAAATTGACCGCAATCCGTGGCTTTTGATCTTTGGGAATCCAGTCCTCCAGGACCTCTAAGAGGGGAGCGCGAATACCTTGGACGTACGGAACTACTTCGTCCCAATCGCCAGAATGCTCCAAAGGTTCAGCATCATAATTACCGACTACGGCAATCTTTCGACCATCCCATCCGACCATTAGAGCTGAGATCCATACAAGACCGGTTTCGCAGATAAACGGTAGTGCTGGATCCGATCCCTCACCGGTTTCCCGAACAAAAGTCAGCCAAACATGCACCCCAGAGTCCTGAACTAACCCCACTGCCTGCGCCAGTTTTTCCCGGGTCAGCGCGCTCAAAAGAAACCTCGTGATCCTGTTGGACGATTTGTTTTGCGGTCTGAAACTTTCATGGAAGCCGGATTATACTCACGAACTTCCTTACTAATTAAGATTGAATCTGTTAAAAAATGGTGGTGGTGAGTATAGGATTCGAACCTATGTAAGCTCTCGCTGACAGATTTACAGTCTGTTCCCATTGGCCACTCGGGCAACTCACCACGCGGGAAAGAAAATTATACCATTTGTATCAGCCGATACGTTACTATCCCGGCTTTGCGCCGTATAACACTTTTGTATGAGCACCATTACTATTGCCTACCATAGCGGCTACGGCCACACGAAGAAAGTTGCCGAAGCGATTGCAACTGGAGTTGGCTCCGTTGACGGAGTTACTGTCCATATGCTTGACGTCACCAAAGTTGACGAGGCGCTGGGCGACTATGAGACTGGCTGGGATGCTCTGCAAGCTTCAGACGGCATTCTCTTTGGATCCCCAACCTACATGGCTGGTCCGTCTGCCCCATTTAAGACATTTGCCGATGCAAGTGGAAAACCGTGGTTTGCCCGAGCATGGAAAGACAAAGTTGCTGGAGGGTTTTCAAACTCGATGTCCAATGCTGGGGACAAGGCCAACACTCTCGGATACATGTTTTCTTTGGCGGCTCAACATGAAATGGTGTGGATTAACTTGGGCATCCGAAACGATGGCACGCTCAATCGAAGTGGATTCTATCAAGGGCTTGGGACTCAGTCCGACAACGCTTCTCCAGAGGAAACTCCTGGGGCAGCCGACCTCGAAACTGGACGACTATTTGGCGTCCGATTTGCAGAGTCCGTCAATCGTTGGATGAAGGGAGCTTAATCAGCCGTCAGCCGTCAGCCGTCAGCCGTCAGCCGTCAGCCGTCAGCCGTTAGCTGAAAGCTGAAAGCTAGCGAAGCGTCATCCAGGTCATTCCGCTCGTCTGAATGTTTACCTCGACCGATATTGAATACCCACGTGAGACTTTGATCTTGCGTGGTTTTCCTTCTTTTTCAGTGAGCGTGACAACGTCATGAAGCCCGGTGTAATAAATCGGCACTTCGACGGTTTCTTTGATTGGCTTGTCGGTTGAGTTGTATAAGACAATCATGCCTTTCTCTTTTGTGCCAGTTGGGTTGGCGTGTAATATTCCATCCCATGATTGACCATCGCACCGTCGGATGTGGATGATGTCCGATTCCAACGTATCACGGTACTTTTTGAACCAGTTCACCCACTTGACTACCACTGCTTTTGTTTCCGGTGCGTCGTAGAGTCTTGGCCCCCGATAGCAGGCCTGGGCTCCGTATCCAAGGTTGTTGGCTAGGTGCATTTCGTAATCGGCAAGGTGATCTTTCAGAGGCTCAATTGTGGCGGCATCGCCACCACCTTGATACTGGACGAGCGGCACGAAGGTCCACCCCATGCTTGGCGTTTTGTCCCACGTTCCGTCATAAAGGTTTTGGCGGCAGTGGATGTGCTGAAGTGCCCGAGGCAATGACCAGTTGGTCTCTCGGTATCCCATTCCGGTTTTGTTGGAGCCGGACATGAAGTAGTTATCTGGCACATTGAGAAAGACATTTTTGGATCGGCACCATTTATAGAATCTGGTGATTTTGAGCCACTGTTTGTACTGAGAATCTTCCAAATTAACGTGGCCAGGATGGGTGGTCGAGGCGCACATGTCGCCCGGATAGTTTCCGTCATGTTCGAGCAAGTCGAAGCCGGTTTTTTCGATAAAGTTTTGTAGATTTTCGAAGTAATCCTGCCCCCATTTGCTTTCTAGGCAGGGCGAGTTACCAAAGATCGCGCCTCCGGTTTTGCCAGTCTTGGGATTGATGACATCATTGACATCATCGATGCGTCGGCTTGCCAGCAAGGAGTAAGCGCCAAGTCGAATTCCCTTCGAATTGGCATATTCTCTAAACTCGCGAAACTTCTTGATGGTGGCGGGATTGGTCGATTCCATATCGACTCCGCTTCCAAAGCTAAGAATGACCATTTCGTAGCCACACTCGGCTGCCTGGTCGATGGCGGTATGGACTGCCTTGGGTTCGACGGTGGTCAAGTGGAGCATCATTGGACTATCAAGGCTCCACGGTGCTAACGTTCGGAACATCTTGCGGACGGCTAGACCATTGCGTTCTCGATCGAATGAGTCATATAGAAGTTCATGGACGCGATAGGTTGTGAAGGTAGAACCTGATTCGATTTCCATTCGCGGTCCAATCTGAGGTTCGCCAATGAGGAGACAGGGGGTTTTGAGATCGTAATTAACTTGGGTGGTGTACGTTGGATCGGTCGTCCAATGAACCCCTTTGGCGTGGGCGTTGGGCGACATTCCGCCAAACGTGTAGTCGCTGGTCACGAACATGTTGGGCTTCCGCCACTCGGGACTCTCGTCGACGGCTGATTCACCTTCGACAGCCGCAAGAATTTCGTTTTCAAATTTTTCGAGGACAATTTGTTGTCCCGTTTCGTTTTTGACCTCGATCCATTTTGAGATCACAGGAAGGGAATCGGGCATTTGGTAGCGAACGGTGACCGTGATGCCTGGAAGGTCCTTGCTTTGATAAACCAACGCCACTCCTTTACCCGTTGGGTTCATCTTATGGGCGATGAGAGGAACATAATCCATCGGCATGATCAATGCGAGTTGAAGGGAATGAGGAAGAGGCTTTGCTTTGGCAAGGAATGCCTGGTCGACGTAAGCATGATCGGGAAAAGATTCTAGTCCACCGACTTCGTACCGCTTGCCATTAACCGTGATGGATGCTTCTGGCTTAACCGTCCTTAAAAATTCTGCTTTGTTGCTTTCTTCACGAAAGCTGTAGCACGCGCCCGTTTTAGATATCCATGATCGCGAGATAAGTCCATTGCTGATCGTCGTCTTATCATCTGCGATTTTGACCTCGGTTTTCGTTTTGTTGTTTCCGATGAGCCAGTCGCGGGATGGATTAATCATGGTCAGGGATAGGGTTATGAGCGCGGTGAGCACGGGATTATTGTATCAGTTCGGAGTCCCGAAACGGGATGGAGTTCCAGGAAGTGCGGAGTGCATAGTGCAAAAGTGCAGAAGCGCGAGGGCGAGGGCGGTCGCGATGGGGAAAAGTTGGGAGTCCCGAAACGGGATGGAGCTGAAACTCCATTGGCTGAGTTGGGAGGCATAAGTTTGGCAAAGAATTGAGACTTGGACAAGAATCTGTCAGCTGTCAGCTTGTAGAGAAAGTAAGTGATGAGGCCGGGCGATGGCAAGAAGGTACTGCTTCGGATTTTCAAGAAGGGTCGCTCCCATAGCAATTGATGTTCGTTGGCGGACTGGAGCGACCGTGGCACGGGACAGTTTCCGATTTTTACCCAGCCCTGCGTGTCCTTTGTCGCCGGGGCTCCAAAAGACACTTTGGCTGGGCTGACAAACTGCCGCTCCTTCAGAGCTGTTCCTTGTCAATTGAGAGTCTCGGATG
>JBAXBU010000062.1:0-18675 GCA_037141835.1 Armatimonadota bacterium
TTCGATTGCATTGAGTGTAAAAGGCTTCTCGCAAAGGATTCCCTTGCCGGCTTTGGCAACGGCAATCGTGTCTTCCATGTGCAAGTGGTGAGGCGTAGCGATGTAAACGGCATCTACATTTGGATTGTTGGTGACCTCTTCATAGGAACCGTAAGGAGTTCCACCATGCTTCTCACAAAAAGCGGTTGCGCGCTCAAGCGTGCGCGACCCAACAGCGACCAGTTCTCCAGAATTACACACCGCAAGCCCTTCGGCAAATTGATTAGCAATACTTCCGGTGGCGAGTATCCCCCATCGAAGTTTGTTAGACATATCGGCAAAAAGGATACTTGGAAATCGCGATAAATTCCGGCGAGAATGCACCCTTAACATGAAAATTTTCGTTCACTATAAGACTTATGCCTTTCAAAGAGGATTTTGCGTGGGGAGTTGCGACGGCGAGTTATCAGATCGAGGGTGCTCCTTACAAAGTTGGTGGCGGACATTCTGTTTGGGACATGTTTTGCCAGCGTGAAGGAAAAATTCACGATGCCAGTAACGGTGACGTTGCGTGTGATCACTTTAATCGCTACAAAGAAGACATAGCTTTAATGAAGGAACTTGGCGTTCCAAACTATCGAATGTCTATCTCTTGGCCACGGGTCATGCCAACCGGTACTGGCTTGATCAGTGAGTCAGGGTTCGACTTCTACGACAAGCTTATTGACGAGCTGTTGGCCAACGGAGTAAGTCCACACGTCACGCTTTACCACTGGGATACGCCTTGGGATGTGTATCTTCGGGGCGGTTGGCTCAATCGAGACATTTCGGATTGGTTTGCCGATTACACCGAGGTTGTGGTGAAGAAGCTTGGTGACCGAGTTGCATCTTGGATGACACTGAATGAACCTCAATGCTTTATCGGCCTTGGAATGGAGATCGGAATTCATGCTCCGGGCGACAAACTTGGCAAGCAAGAGATTCTTTGGGCGGCACACAATGCTTTACTTGCTCATGGCAAGTCCGTTCAGGCGATTCGCGCAAACGCAACCAACAATCCGAAAGTTGGTTGGGCTCCAGTTGGAAGCTGCTCTGTACCAGCTACGGATTCGAAGGAAGACATTGAAGCGGCACGAATTGCAACTTTCGAAATGACGACGGTGGACACGTGGTCCACTTCCTTATGGAGTGACCCAGTCTTTTTTGGCACTTATCCTAAGGTTGTCGAAGAATTTTGGGAGAAGTGTTACCAGAAGCCAAAAGCGGGAGATATGGAAATTATTTCCCAGCCACTGGATTTTTACGGCGCAAATATCTACAACGCACCAACCGTAAAAATGGGTAGTGATGGCAAGCCAGAAAAGGTTGAATATCCGCTCGGCGGGGGCCGTACTGTTTATCATTGGCCGGTCATTCCAACTTCACTCTATTGGGGTCCAAAGTTCTTTTACGAGCGATACGGCAAGCCTATTGTGATCACAGAGAATGGACTTGGGCTTTCGGACTGGCCGCATGTTGATGGAAAGGTTCATGACCCTCAGCGGATCGACTTCTTGACTCGTTATTTGACGGAGTTGGAGCGAGCTTCGGATGATGGTGTAGCGATCGACGGATACTTCCAGTGGTCGTTCATGGACAATTTTGAATGGAATGAGGGATATCGTTTCCGGTTTGGTCTCGTCCACGTTGACTATCAGACCCAAGAGAGGATTCCTAAGGACAGCGCCTACTGGTACCGCGACGTTATTAAGTCAAATGGCACCAATCGTAAGTAATTTGTATTTCATATGTATGACTTTCGGCATACATATGGCATAATGTTATTATGACTCGACAACTGACGAAGAGCGGCAACAGCATCGCTTTGATTCTCTCCAAGGATATGCGTGACCATTTGGGTCTCAGAGACAATGAAATTGAAGTAATTTTTGAGAGGGATTCTTTAGTGCTCCGGGCACCCAAAAAAGGGCAATCTTTTGAAGAAGCGGCAGATGCCACATTTGAACAATTTAGTACCGCTCTGCAGAACCTAGCCTAGTGGAACCGTATGGAATTTACTTTCCCTTCGCTCCAACAGGTTCTGCTGCTTCATGATCGAACCATTGTCATACATGGTGGCAGCCAAGGCATCAGGGACATTGGTCTTGTTGAAAGTGCTTTATTCGCGGCTCAACAAACTTTTGGTGGGCAAGACCTATATCCTACAATTGCGGCAAAAGCCGGTGCACTCTGGCATGGATTCGTTTGCAACCATGGCTTTGTTGACGGAAATAAGCGAATTGGTCTGATCGTCGCGTCTACTTTTCTTCGCATGAACGGATTTCAACTTGGAATGCCACAGGCAAAGGCTGAAGAAATTACGTTGGAATTGGCTTCTGGTCTGACAAGCCGCCAAGTTTTGATTCAAATGATTGAACAGTTTGTAGTGCCACTTGTCAACCAAAACCGCAACTGAATTGACAGCTTGCCCGTAGTGATTCCAGTACAATCACTATTAATCTTAGATGGAACTTCTTACTAACCCGTCTGCATGGATCGGACTCCTCACCCTCACGATTCTTGAAATCGTTCTCGGCATCGACAATATCGTCTTTGTCAGTATTCTTAGCGGCAAACTGAAAGGAGCCGAACGGGAGAAGGCGCGGAAGCAAGGAATGTTGCTCGCAATCATTCCAAGAATTATGCTTTTGTTGGGAATTGGATTCCTCGTCAAGGCGACCAATTCGCTCTTTGAAGTCCCATTTGCATACGATGCGTTGATCAAGAGTGGGGAAACAGTTGAACACGCTCGAGAATCAGCTGGGATCAGCATCAAAGACTTGGTTCTTATTGGCGGTGGATTATTCTTGATTTACAAGTCTGTTAAAGAGATCCACCACAAGCTAGAAGGGTCAGAAGAAGAACCGACCATCAACGCCAAGTCAGATTACGCTAAGGTCATTTTTGCCATCTTGGGAATCAATATAATCTTTTCGCTTGACTCAGTTATTACTGCGGTTGGAATGGTGAAAGAGATCGAGATCATGATCGCAGCGGTTGTCATTTCAGGTCTGTTCATGATCTTTTACAGTGGATTCGTTTCTAAGTATGTAGACAAGCATCCCACCGTTAAGATACTTGCCCTGGCGTTCCTCGTTTTGATTGGAGCGAACCTTATTGCCGATGGTTGCGGAGTTCACATACCAAAAGGTTATACGTACTTTGCAATGGTGTTTGCGGTTATCGTTGAATCGGTCAATATTAAAGTTCGCAAATCATCTCCGGTTCAGTTACACGAACTGGACTATCAAGAGGACGAGACTCCAAGTCCTTAGTAGCAGTCTATTTCGGTCGGAATTCTACGCCTGGCACGGTCATTTCAATCGTGCCAGCCCGCATTGCTTCCATTTGTTCTAGCTCTAACATTTTCGATTCCCAAAGCTCCATTGCCTTGGCGACATCTTTCTTGAGTTCGTGATGCTTTTTGCTTAAAGCCACGACATCGTCCTTTGGACCAATATGCGCCAATCGGTTTTCGACTTGAACAAGTTCGGATTCACGCATCGATACACCGTGTTCGGCACTATCTACTTCTTTCTTGAGTCTCTCAATTGCTTTACTAACGTCCCTTGGCGACATGGTTGGTACCGCTGCGACTACTGGCGCTGCCGCCACCTTTGCCTTTGGATCCGGAGTTTGTTTTGCATTCAGCGACGCACGATATTCTGGATATGAACCACCATATTGGACCGGTCCGCTCTTGCGAATATCAATCGTATGGTCGGTGATTTGGCTGAGTAAATATCGGTCGTGGCTGATAAGAATTAATGTGCCCTTAAAATCGTTGATAACCCCTGCCAGGGCTTCTCGGGACGCCATATCGAGGTGGTTAGTAGGTTCGTCAAGAACCAGCAAGTTTGGATTGAGGTTAGTTAGTCTTGCCAGACTGAGTTTGTTCTTTTCGCCACCGCTAAGAGTTTTTACGGGACGGTATACATCATCACCTTGAATTAAGAACCGTCCTAAGAGTGTTCGCGCATCGGGCGGACTCATTCCATCTTCCATCGTTAGGGTCTCGATTGGTGACATGTCGGGATCGAGGTCACTTGCATCCTGGGTGAAATATCCCGCTACAACTCCGCTACCAAGGCGATGCTGCCCGTCAAGAGACTCGATTAAATTCATGCAAGTTTGGATAAGAGATGACTTTCCTGAACCATTTTCACCCACCACACCCCATCGCTCGCCAAATCGGACGGTCCAATTCAGGTCTTTGATGAGAACGTTGTCGCCGAAGCCAACCTTCAACTTTTTGGTTTCAAGAACGATATCCCCGGACCGTTGCGTTTTTCCAAAACCGCCTGACATTTGTTTGTCATTTTTCGTTACCTGGACCTTCTCAGAAATGAGGCGGTCCATCAATTTCAATCTGCCACGAGCCTGGGCGGTTCGTTGGCTGTTCATGAACCGTCGAGCAAATTCATCGAGCTTGGCGATGTCTTGCTCTTGGCGCTTGGCCACTTCGGCCGTTCGTTCTGCTTCTTCGGCTTTAAGGGCAAGAAACTTTGGAAAGGGTCCGGGCCAGGCTTTTACTTGACCATCATTCATATCCAGCACGCGCTCGGCAGTTGCTTCGAGAAAAGTTCGGTCGTGACTGACGAGGAGGATCGTTCCGTGGTAAGCCCGAATCCAACCTTCGAGCCATTCGGTAGCTTGGAGATCGAGGTGGTTTGTCGGCTCGTCAAGGATAAGCAGGTCTGGTTCTTCGAGGAGCAAGCGGGCAATGGCAAGTCGCGTTCGTTCCCCACCGCTCAGGGCATCTGTTTTCTTATCAAACTCCGACTCTTCAAAGCCCATGCGGACTAAAACGGTCCGGACATCTCGCTCGACGGAATAACCTTCCGAATCAAGAAAGTGCTCATGAACCAAAGCGTATTCCTCCAGATCTTCTGGAGTTGCTTTGTCATTTTGAATAATTTCTTCAAGTTCTCTTAGCCGTATTTGAAGCACGAGCCGCTCTTCCGTTCCCGACTGGGCTTCTTGGATGACGGTTCGCCCCAAAGTTACAGGCTGTTCTTGCTTGAGATAGCCAACTTTGGCACCTCGACTGAGCATGACGTTTCCTGAGTCCGGTCCGTATTGTCCAGTAAGTATTTTCAGGAGCGTGGTTTTTCCAGCTCCATTACGTCCGACGAGGGCAACCCGCTCACGGGGGTCTAGGCGAAAGGTAACTCCTTTCAAGATTTGGTCAGGTCCAAATGCCTTTTTGACATTCGAGACAGAAAGAAGCACGGAACAAGTTTACCGAGACGGGGTACATTATTATCTCAAGTCTATTCAAGACTTCCTGCCGGGGTGGCGGAATGGTAGACGCGGCGGTCTCAAACACCGTTGATGAGAGTCATGAGGGTTCGAGTCCCTCCCCCGGCACCACTATTTGAACCTGATTGCTCACGCAGGAATCATTTATTGCCCTTATGGGAATCATATGTAGATTTTAGTCTACTGAAGGCGTCCAGACTTTCTCTCGTGTCTTCATCCGTGTAGACGTACGTCATTTCTACATCTGAGTGTCCAACTATGTCTCGACGGGTGAACGGATCAATGCTAAGCCTTCGGAAATTTGACACCGCTACATTTCGAAACTCTCGGGTTGTGATGTTGGCAATCCCCGCATCTCGCATGTATTTGTGAACCATATTGCTAAAGGTATTTGACAGAATCGGCTTATCATTTGCGTTTCTGAACAGCGGAGCATCCTCGGAAGCCATAGGTGATTTGGAACTCAATAGTTTCTCCCCCCACTCGATAGGAATCCCGAAAGCTCTTACTTCACCCTCGTCTTTATTTTTGAGCCGGTTCCTAGTCTCCTTTCGTTGGCGAGACTGGCTTAGAGTTATGACGTATCGGTCTTTTCTCCGTTCAATGTCAGAAGGTCGAAGGCCCAGTACTTCGCCGTGGCGAAGACCAAACATTAGCATTGCCCATGCTGGAGCTTCATACACTGTCCCTTCCAAAATTTGAATGATTCGGGTAGCCAAGTCAAAATCCAATTCCTGTCTTACTGTTTTGCGAGATACTTTTGGAACTCGAATTTTGTCTTTGAATGACTTCTCGATTAAATCCAGGCGAAATGCTTCTGCTAGGATGCTCTGAAAGACACCGTACTTATTTTTGACCGTGTGAGCGTTGGGATACTGTTTTTCGAGCTTGTAAACGAATTCTTGGAGCATTAGGGCCGTTATCTCTTTGAGCAGCTTTGTCCCGAACTCCGGTTCGATGTTCCGTTCCCAGGCGGTTTTGTACCCTCTAGCGGTTTCAATGCTGGTTGAGTTCTCCACAGAGGGCCACCAAATATTTTCCACGAATTCTCCGACCGATCCTGGACGAAGAGGCGGAGGGCCCTCGATGAACTCCCTTTTTTGCTTTTCGGCAAGCTCCCGGCCCTGCACTCCTGGTGTCTTATCGTAAAACCAAATTCGTTCTTTCCCGGTACCGAGGCTCGCTTGCCATCTCTTTTTCTGTTCGTTCCATGTAGCCATTTTTCAGTATTTCTTCCTCAATCGTATTCTCAAATCGTACAACATCAATCAGCGCAAAGCTCTTGGTAATTTTGCTGGGTGGACGCAATTGCCCGGAGCATATGAGCCGCTGAAGCATTGCTTCGGAGATTCCAAGCCTTTCCTTGACATCCTTTCGGCTGATGAGCTTTGGCATATCCTCATTAGTGCGCGAATGCATTGACCTCTCGATAGCTCAGCTTCTTAGCGGCCTGAATCATGGCAAAGTGAGTGTCTTTCAGCCGGTGGGCATGGCTTTCTAGGTCGTCGAGGAACTTATCAAGATATCCCGCCTTTTTGTAGGCGAGGAGGTTTGTCGCCACCGACCGATCCATGAAACGGACTTTTCGCGCGAGAACGTCGCTGACGAGCTTGTTTATCGCCATCTTTAATTTTCCCACGTTGAACAGCTCGGTGAACCAGGACGCTTCTTTCCAACGCGACCGGTTCGAGTCGTGGCAGTTCTCGCAGAACTGGACGACCTGCTTGCAGTAAGCCATTACGTCCTCCCATCTTTCGTCGGCGATAATAGCCGCTATGAATTCGGCCTTTTCTCGCTTGAATTCATATTCAAAGCGGACCAGGGATTCCATGCCTTGAAGAGAGCTTTCGGCTTTCTTGTCGTAAACACGGCAGAAAGCCAAAGAGGTTCGAGACCCAAAGTACACGGTTTGCCCGCCAGAGGCTTTATCATCGATGTACCTCATCGAATTAGAGCGAAAGTCACCCCGAACGGATTCGTTCTTATAAGCCTCGTAGACGGTGCTCATTTTCACCTCCTGGGTGTCGTACGCAACGTCGAGACGGCGGAACTTTGCACCAAGGGCTAGGAGGTCCTTAATCATCCGGGGAATCGTAAGGCCAAGGTGCTCGATGTACCTCAGACCTTCGCCCGAGATGGAAGCGTGGCAACCCATCGCGTCCGGGTCAGATCCTCGACCGTCATAGTTGAGAATCAGGGTATCACCCCAAGCATGAAAGGCATGTTTGTAGCCATTCAAACCACCCCGTGAACGGGGGGTTAATTCGACCCCTTTTTTGGCAAAGTAGTCAAAAATGGCGTCAATTGACGTTATACTTGGCACCGTGAAGGATGCATAGTCTACTGTTGTGGTAAGGCTCATGTGTTCGTAACCAGAGGCCGGGTGCTAGTAACACGCTGGCCTCATTTTTTTATTTCGGGGACGGCAAAACCGTCAAACTCGGAGAGTGTGAGAGGGGACTTTACGGTGAAAGACAGAACGCCTCACCTAGTTAAACCCCTAAGGTATTCCCTGAGTAGATCGGTACTTGGCGTTAATCCGAGGCTGCGACACCAGGAGTAATATCCATCCATTAGGACGTCCATCATTTGGACTGCTAACTCCTCGCCTTCTTTGATATCCGCTGATTGATACATGTCGATCTTCGTTGATTTATGTATTGAAATTGTAGTTGGAGGGGATCAGTAGATTTAGCCCCCGTATTACTACGCGGGGGCTCTTGACTGTGTTTTGTTCCCTTCGATTTTTGCTCAATTTTGCCACAGCAAGCTGTGGACGGGCTAATTTCGCAATCGAAGGGAAAAACACCTTGGGTGTCATTACTGGTCACTTTTGGATACTCCATGCCAGAAAAGGTTTTCCTGATTGTTCGAGGGGGGAGCTTTCGGCTGCTGAACCGCGCCTGAGTCGCGGTAACCGGACTCGTAGAGAAACTTCCGGAACTCGACGAGCTGAGCGCTCGGCTTTGGCCTGTAACGACCGCATGAATACCACATCGCACCGAGAGCCAAAACCAGTAAGACAATTCTCTTCATGCGAGCCTCATGATCTTGTCCTCGATCTTGAGAACGTTTTGCCCGAACCGGGAATCTATAATCTGCTGGACGAGTCCATAGTCCTCGGCCCCTACCGGCCGGTTTTCGTCGGTGTAGTACTTCTTGCCCTCGATGACCGCCAGCGGCCGCATATCGCAGATGTAACCCTTCCCGCCGTACAGCTTCACAATGCGCCACCATTCCTCGTCGGCCTGGTCGATGGGCACGAGCCGGTTAAAGTCCGGTGCCCGGAATTCCACCATATTCGGGGTCAGGTTCCCGTTCTCCAGGCGGACGATGCCGCCTTGCGTGGCGGCTCCGAAGCGGTACCCCGTCCCGTCGGCAGCTCCAATGACCTCGGTGGTCCAATAGTGGTCAAAGAGCGACTTATCCCGCTTGAAAATGCGCTTATGGATCACTTTGGTATGGTCATCCATTGAGTATTTTCGAACACTGGCCCAGTTTCCAAAGGCAGAGCGGCACTGATACAGATAAGCGCAAACCTCGCGAACAGCCACATCAATTCGTTTATGATGCTGAGCAATGCAAATAAGATCAAGCCCGTTTTTTCGCGATTGCTGGAAGACTGCCAGATCATCAACGCTTCTTTTATCCCAGGTACGCGAGCCAAGCCACATTTGAGCCTCGTCAATGACACACAGAGCGTTTTCAGCATTGATGAAGTCTTCCCAGAGTCCGAACTCCCAAATGTTCTTTTTGGAGTGAAAATTGGCGATGACACGCCGCTTCTCGCGACGGGCGACGAGAATTCGCCGCAATGCTTCTAATGTCTTTCCAGATCCTGGTAGACCTTCTATTATTTCGATCATAAGACACCGGGCATCACCCTGAATTTGACTCTGGTTGCGTATTCCTGATACTCCGATCGGCGCATGAGGTTCTTGTCCTCTATCAGAACCGTTCCGATCGATACTAAGACAGCGACCAGGAGGCGCACGTTATCAATTGAGCTCGACCCTGGAAAGCCAAGGCAGCTGGCGACGAGCAAAAGTCTTGCGAAGGCTTGAGGATGCCTCACGATCCGATATAGTCCGGTATCACAAAGCGACACCCAGGATGTGCCTCCAATGCTGAACCGTGAGCGCAGACTAAGGAGAGCTGAGAAGTTAATCAGAACACTAACAACGCACAGCATTGACGCAGTTGGCGAAAGTCGACCGACTGCCGGCAGGAGGAGCAGCCCAACCACATAGCCGACCGGAACCAGAACACCAGCAAAGTTGTAATCTTTGTCTGTTGCGTCCCACCAGTTGCGGACTCCGAAGTATAGAGCCAGGCCATCGGTAGCAAGAAGGAAGAAGCCGAACTCATTGGCCGCAGATGCAAAGCGAAGAAGAGCGACCAGGCGCACGACCAGCAGAACGCCGGTCAGAATCCACCAAGCGAATTTCACTAGCCGGACCCCCGAAGCGTCTTGATGAACTTCATAGCGTAGAAGAAAGCCCATGTGAAGCCAAGGCCAGTCGCGGCAAACACGCTGAACTGGAACATCTCACGCACCGGGAAGAAGACATTAAACCGCCCCATGAAATGTACGATCATGGCCCAGGGCGAGACGTTGCCGTAGTGAGTCGTCAGCATGTCCTGAGAGGTGTTGAAAGAGGCCACTTGTCCTTGAATGTCCCAATCCGGCAGAACCGCATAGACGCTGTCGAGAATAAGTTTAAGGAGTGAGAGCAGAAGCAAAGTAATTACCCCTTGTTCTCGAACCGCGCCACGAGGGTAGATAGTCCCTACGACTTTGAAAGTACTTGAGCGTATTTTTGCCACCAGAAGCCTCCTGTTTTAATCATGAAAAAGCCGAGCATTAAAACCCGGAAGAGCTGAACCCAGGACGCCCAGGGGGACAGGTCGAGGACGGGTACATAGCTCGAACCCCACATCGCGCCCCATTGACCGAGTGGGATTTTGTAGTCAGCGGTTAGATCACCCATAGACCCACCAGCGATATTTCCAAGGACAGATGAGATATCAGCGATAAGCTTGAAAGGACCCCAGTTTTGGAACTGCATGAAGCTTGCCTTGATGACTTCGACGTCCGTTTGGGACGGAACGAAGAGGAAAACCATGAGCTTCTTCCACCAGTCGAGAGAAAGGATAGAGCCCCAACCGTCGTTATTGCCGTTGGGGTCACCGGTCCCGCCACCGCCCGGGTCCGCTCCGCTTCCCCCCGGGTCGTTTGGCTTGGACCCGGTTTTGAACACGTTGCCAGCACCAACCGCATTTTTCTCAGGCCAAAAGCAAACTTCTGTCCTATCATCGCGAGTGGTGAAATTGGACCTTACGGCCCTTAGCCCGATCCGCCATACGCCCGGACCATCACCATTGTAAGGTGGCATTTTTGTATACGATCCCACGCCGTATACGGCGGGATCAGCGTTGTACCCATGATCCCAATTGGAGAGCGTTTGACCATCCCCAGAGTTCGTGAAGTCTTTCGTAATTGGACCCCACATTCCATAGGTTCGACCACCAATCTCAATTACGGAGCCTGCATTTACTCCAAATGGCTCATTGTTTTCCATACCCGAAACATCAATGGCGAGCACATACTTTTGGTCTCGCCACCAGTCAGCCTCATTAATGTAGCGGTACCCAATCAGTAGTATTTGGTCATTGTGGATTCTCCATGAATCACAGTAGAACGGCTTGTTATCGTTGTCCCTAAATGGACCGCTGGAACTGCCACCGTTGACGTATGGCTTTAGTCCGTGATA
This sequence comes from Armatimonadota bacterium, assembly GCA_037141835.1. Lineage (GTDB taxonomy): Bacteria > Armatimonadota > Fimbriimonadia > Fimbriimonadales > Fimbriimonadaceae > Fimbriimonas. The sequence goes on from JBAXBU010000062.1 coordinate 11,055, forward strand.
GCTGTACCGATGAGCAACCGGGGTAGCGTTAGATACCGCCACGGATGAAAGAAGAACAAGGGAGAAGAGAGCTTTGTTAGTCATTGGACCACTTGTAACCGGGGAATCTGCGCTGACCTTCGGCGAGGTATCTCTTTGGGGAAGACGATGGCTTAGGAGGCTTTGATCGGGCCGCAGGGCCGCGTCTGATCCTGCGACCGTTGCGATCCTCTTTGCCTTGGAGCATCCGGGGAACGTGGGTGAGGAGCCAGCGGAAAGATTGAACGATGAGCAGAAGTCCGATAACCGGAGCCCACTGCAAGAGGGTTTCCAGCACTTTCGAAAGTGACGAATTTGCGACATCTCCGAAGTTCATTCTTTGTTGATCCTCCGACCGACGTATGAGAAGATGAGAAACATAAAGGTGCAGGCAATGACGGTTGGAATGGCTTTGGTAAGAATGTCCATCCAGAAGATGCCGCCTTCAGTATTGAAGTGATCGAGGAGTGCGGAATCTGAGGAATCTTCGCGGTAAAGAGTGAATTCACCCACGTTTGGCGACTCCTGCGATGAGCTGGGCAACTTCAAGGCAAACAAGAAGAACGACACCCCAGAGAATGGCGCTCAAGTAATAGAGCCCAAGTTTCTGCATTTGAGTTAGTAGCACGAGCAACGTATCTAATCGCTCGATAACGGTTTGTCCTTGAGCTTCTGTCATATCGATGAAATGGCGTTCCCGACCTCGATCATGACGGTGTATGCAACCATCACCACAAAGAACATTGAGGCGATACCACCGAAGAAAAAGAAGAAGTTAAAAGGCATAGCTTTGAAAAAGGGTTTGGGGGCCGAAGCCCCCGGGTGGGGTGCAGGTTAGCGAATACCTCCTTTGATGGTTCGCTTCAAAAGCTTCCATCCACCCGCAACGAGTAGCACGCCGAGGATTGGCGGTGCCGCCGTTTGAAGGAAGGTCAAAAACGCAGATTGGGCCGAGGTGCAAATGTCCGCGAAAGTTGGGTCAGTTGCATAGGCAGCATTGATTGCGCCGAGAGCGACAAGGGTTAGGGACATTTGTCCCTTTCGATTGATCGTGAGAGTTTTCATGGTGAGGTTGATTGGAACCCGCAACAAGTCGAAAACCTAGAACCTTTTCCAGAGTTCAACACCAAGCTTGATAACCGCCACGAAAGCGATTGCTATCCCGATGGCGACCCAGGATAAGTTCATTTGATCGGCTTCACTCCCGTAATCTTGATCATCGTTCCGGTCGCCGTTTGGGAGAGGGTGAATGAGGCTTCGTACACACAGTCGAGACCTGCCTGTTGGATAACAGGCCAAGCAAGCTAGCCTTCGCAACGGGGAAACCGATAGAGTTTTGGCGTTCTTTCTCGCTTGGCTGGAAGCCGCAGTCGAAGTACCGAATGGTAACGCCTTCGTTAAGGGAGCCGTTATCCTGTTTGACAGAATATACAGCTGCGTGAAGCAGTTTGATTTTTAGCATGTTGTGGATTTGAAGAACAGATAGACCGCTAGTAACAGCCGACCGCTCTACTGGTAATTATGCCAGGACCGTTTTTTCCCTTGTCAAGTGGTGTCAAGAATATTTGTTGAAAACAGATGCGATTCTTACGAACTATAAGTATTTTCGTACTGCAAAAATGGCATAAGTAATCTAGAATGACTCTATATCGCACGGTAATGGACTCGCGTGACCTTCCTGATTGGCTAAGAACTGTATTCAGGTGGATCATGCCTTCTAGCAGGCACCGACATACGACTTTGCAATTCGTTATCGAACTAAATTAGGAATTAGTTTCAAATCTCTTATTTCAGTCAGAGTGCCGTCGCGGGAAACAACCATTATCGTTGGAGTAGCGTTAATTTTAAGTGACTTCCCAAGGTTAATATCATCGGTCACTCGTGATTCTTGGTCTTTTGAACTCGCTTTTCCAACATTAGCGGGCAAATGGTGTAGTGAGAGATATTGGTTCAAGCTTTGAGTGTCTAAATTGACACTTCCACCAAAAAGATCATTGAATACTAGGTCATGCTGCCCGCCATCACGGGCAATTTCGGATGCGACAGCCGCTCCAAATGCATATGGATGCATGGGGAGTGGGAAATTTACTTCCTTATATGTGACCGATGGGCATTGCGCCATAATTTTCTTTAGCATCGGATAGGATGCACTACAAGGTGGGCATTGGAAATCCATAAATTCGATCACTGCCGGAGATCCGACAGGAAGTTTTAGCGCAGTAATTAGAATTGTCGCGTCAAGCTTATTATGGACAACAGAAGCACTTTGTTGAGACTGGGGATCTCGTAGTTTTAACCATGCAGAGAGGCCCAGTGCCAGTAGACATGCAAAAGATACATAGGCGAAAACCTCAAGAGCTATTCTAAACCTTGCTTTCATGACTGATCCATTATCGAAACGAAATGTACATGACCATCTCCAAAGAGTTCATTTTGAGTTTTTGTATAAATGGTCGTGTTTTCAACGTCACAATGCCAAAGTCCGGCGTCACCACAAAGTCTGAATGATGAAGTGTCGAACAGTGTTTGAGACTTACCGGCAATTTTGTAAGGAAAGTCAAATTTGTAACTCGAACCCGCGAAATCAAATGCCGAGGGGAAACTTTGAATAGTCACACCTTCCGAGTTTTTGACTGCAAATGAGGTTTGGTCGGATGGGCACTTCCAAATCTGTGCTGATCTACCGGAATAAACATTCAGTACAGTCACCATGTCTGGGATTTGGTCATAAGGTGGAGTGAAGTCAGATAGAGCCTCCAAGTTATGACGGGAAAATTGATCGATGGCATACGGATAGCAATCTTCCCAATCGCTTCCGTACAATTGAACGAGTAAGCCTATTTGCCTCAGATTGGACTGGCACGATGTCTTCTTTGCTGACTTTTTTGCTGTAGTGAAAACCGGAGAAAGTATTGCTGTCAACAAAGCAATAACCGAAAGTACGACCATGAGTTCAAGAATCGTGAAAGCGAATCTTAATCTTCTAGTTTTGCTTTCTGTTCGAATCATTTTCAATTTCCTGTGCTAAAAGTGCAATGCTTTTATTATCGCAATCCGTGAATCGAGTAATCAGAGTTTTGTTCTTCGAATCATGCGACGCCCAGCCTTTAAGAAGCAGTATCCACGCCTCACGCGTATTTGTGGTCACGGGATTTGAGCTGAGGCACTTTACAACGCGCACTTGTTGGTCAACATATGTTAGATGCGTCAAATTTGTCAGCGTCTGTACTGCGGACTTTGAATCTGATGAAAGCATGCGAGTTACAAATTCAAAGTCTGCGGGATCTAGCCCCTGTTTCGAAAACTGATCATTGTACAACTTAATGGCCGAAGCATTGTAAATATCAAAGTCAGAGGCGGACGAGAAACCCATTGCCCTTGCCTGCTCCTCGGACACGCTCGCTTTCTTACTATGACTACCGCTCCAAAACATAACTGCAGAAACAGAGCCACATACAATTGTTAGAACTACTAACAGTCGAGTTCTAATGCCTTGTTTGCGGCTCGATTCAATTTTCAAGAAAGATGCTCCTGCTTAGTTGTGCACTGTACGATAGGGCCAATAATCAAGTTCTCTATTCTGGCGGGACAGCACAGTGCACAGCTGGAGTACTGCAACTAAGGCCGCCGCAGTTGTATGCGTCACAGCACGCGAGGCATGATGTTAGGAAGCCGCCTGTACAGCCAACTCGGCAGCATGTTTCACATTGAAAAACGCATGTCTCCTCGCCTTTACATAAGCCGTTCGCACCACACGTACCTATACAGTTATGTCCGATGCAAGTCGTTCCAGGTCCACAGGCGGCGCAATTAGCGCCGCAGGTTCCCCAGCCGCCTGAGTCTGCAAGCGCGAAGCTTGTTATTAGAAAAGAACAAGCAAAGGCGAGAAGCAGACCCAATGAAAGTTTCACCTTGGTGTTTTTGAGAGTTTTTAGCATTTGTTACCTCAACGAAGCCATGATACGCTCAATTCTCTTTGGAAGCAAGAACTTTTTTTATTTTTTTTATTGCTGAGGATGACAGCTTCATTTCCAAGAGTCGAAAGCACTCTTTCCTTTAATCGCTGGAGGTGACAGCTGACGCGGCTGCCAAGAGTTGCGCTTCAGCTGAATACCTCGCTTCGCTTACCAGCAATGAAAGACGCTTTAACGCCTCTTAGCGCATTGCGCAGGTCTCTTGACGCATAAAGGCCAGTATCACAATATGATTCCCACCGTACCTTGTCTACCAATTTGACCAGGTACAACCGTCGTTCAAATGATTCCCATTTGATGCTATTGAAGAGGGTTCGAGTCCCTCCCCCGGCACCAAACTCCAGTTTGCAGTCGTCAGTTGACAGTTTGCAGAAAAGGTTCGTGAAGTAAATGAGAAACTTCATGGGAGTCATCGTCCTCGCAAACCTACTGGGTTTTTCATTTCAAGCCAATACCTAACATGTGAGGTTGCGCAATCGCAGGCGAGGGGTGACATATATCGAAATCGTTGTCGCGATGTCGTTTGTGCTTATTTGCACGGCAACACTGACAAATTCACTCTCGTTTTCGACCCAAATGATCGATTACTCGCAACGACGAGTTTTAGTTCAAGCGAACCTCCAGTCATCCATTGATGAAATCAAGTCCGTAGCCTTATCCTCTCTTCCGAGCAACGGGACTTCAAACTATACTTTCACTCTTCCGGGTTCGCGTACCGTCACGGTGACCAAGACTTTAACTCGAGAAGTTGGCAAAAACATTACGAGACTCCAAATATCAGCTTCCTGGCCAGAAGTACGGGGAACCAGACAATTTAACGACTCAATGAGCTTCGAACTTTACTTGCGAGGACCAGATTAATGTCTAAAGTTCGGGGTGCAACCATCATCGAAATGATCTTTACCATGTCGCTTATGGTCGCGGTGATTGGTTCGACAGTCACACTTTATGCGTTTGTAGCGATTCGGGCAGGAGACTCGGTTACCAAATACAACACCTATCAGCAGACCAAGGATCTGATGTTAGCCATCTCAGACGTTACTTCCAACGCGATGTCATGTTCAAACGTGACGATAGGCTCGGTAACAGCTCTTAAGTGCAAGATGCCAAACGACGGCACTGATCGAGACGGAGACGGAATAATTGACCAATACAAGCCATCTGGGATCAACAAGCTCCTTAAGGAAACGTACACCGCAGGGAAAAGGATTTGGTTTATTCCATCGACAAAACCCTTTTCTTTAGGGACGACGGGAAAATACTGGTATCGGGCGATGCGAACTGACGACTCAAACATTGTTATAGGCGATATTGATGCGAATTGGAGCTATTTGACTGGTTCAACACCGAAGATTTACATTCCAGGCACGGTGACTTTTTCGCACAACGCATCAAATTTGTCGACCAACGTCCAAATTGCGATCGATACCAGCATCAATCCCAACTCTGCGGTTCAAGGCTTTTCTGGCAACCTTGGAAACAAGATTCCGGCAATTACGCTTAGTAGACGATTTTTTTGGAGGAGTGCACAGTGAGACGTCAAAAGCGAGCGATGGTTATGATCATCGTGGTCATTCTCATTGCTGCAATTACGACCATTATTGCCGCCTCGGTTGATCTCAGCCGAATGGCAGTATATAAACAGAATCAAGCTGAGCGCGAAGCTAAATGGCAGTACTGCGTCGATTCAGGGCAAGCATTCGTGGTTGAGGATCTTGTTGCATTAGCTGGCACAACACAGAGTTTTTCAAAAACGGTCAACGGGATTAATCTCGCTGTTTCGAGCGCACCTGACTTGTCTTGGAACGAATTGACTAGTACTAAACTGATTGTCACCGGGACAATTGATGGCAAATCTCGAACAACAGAATTATATGTCGGAAAACGCCAGACTGTAAACCCATGCAAATTTGGACTTTTCGTTACTACGTTACTCGAACCAGATTCGAATGTAGTTTTGACAGGTGATGCTTATGCAGGCGTAACAACTGACGCTGAAAGATTATCGATTACCGGTGATTTGTATTGTCCAAATGCGGTTGTTCCCACCATTGGAAGCCTAACGGGCTCGTATTTGGGTCGGCAGCCGACGCAAAGTATCACTCTTGACCGAGCGGCCTATTCAGCTCAAGCTGCCATTTTCACCTCAGGAAACTTGTCTCTCACTAATCCAACCTATATTGGATCCGGTGCACATAGCCAACTACGTTATCATACGGGGGACTTAACCATTCAAGGCTCAACTCGTGGTGAAATCACGATCTTTGTGGACGGCAATGTAACGCTTGATAACATCGTCAACAGAGCGGGATTCCTCGGTCGATTAGTGATCATTTCAACGGGAGACGTGAAGATTGAACCTGGAACTTGCGAGGCGTTCGTCATTGCAAGTGGAAAAGTCGGCGACAAAGTAAGAAATGGAGCTAGAACGTTAAATGGTTCGCTTGCGGGAGGTGAGCTCAATAAAATTAAACATAACCTAACGATCAACTTTGACGATTACTTCGCAACAAATGCTCTTGGCGGATTTCGCTATTGGCTTCCCGGCCAATGGTAAAAACCAAACCTAAAGAGATTCGTTAATTCTACCGATCATCAAATTAACGAATCCATGTATTTTTACCAGGACATTGAGGGGAACCAACGATGAGAAGAAGTCTGCTTCTTGCGTATCAGGCGGATCGACGGTATCTGAAATTCAGATGGTTGATCGTACTTTATGCTGGCATCTATGCCTCCCTACCGATCGCAAATAAAGCTGATCAAGTTGGAACAGTCGCTTTAGGAGTGTTTCTAGCGGTTACCAGTTTGCTGGGAGTTGGTGCTCACCTTGGCCTTCGTAGCTTGGATACCTATAAGGCTCGCGGAAATCTCTATCCTGGCCTTCTTCGGCTGTTGGATTTAGCCAGTCTTTGCCTTGCAAGTTCCTTCTATCCAAATCAGTTAGGGACCTTATGGCTCATTTCAATTCCGATTGTCTTAATCGAATGTCTCAGCACCGCTCGAGCGATGCGTTCGCTCGTCTTTACCTTGGCGGCAATGGTCATCGTTAGCTTTAGCGGCCTAAGGTCTGGAGACCTGATTTCTTGCATACTCCCAAGTTCAGTGATGATGGGAACTGGCTTTGTTGGTTACCTTTTTTCAAAATTTCAAACCAAGGATCGAATTTTGCGAGACCGGGATCGTCGCCTTACAACCTTGATGGATACCGCATCTAACATGTCTCTTTCCGGTGACATACGCTCTCTTATCATCAGCACTTTGAAGTCCGCAGTCAACGATCTTGAGGCGAGTGCCGGAACCGTCTCACTTACTTGCGAAGAAGACAACAGCGTGCTCCTTACCGAGGCAGCATATGGAGTCAAAGGTGACTTTGAGTTCCCCGTTGTCGTAACCATGGGCGAAGGCATTTCAGGCTACGTTGCCAAAACAGGGCAGCCTATTACCATGACGGCAAAGGACGGCGAATACATCAATTGTGACGGGATCGGATTACCGGCCAAGTCAGTTTTTTGTTTGCCGCTGGTTAATCGAGAATTTTCTGGTATTGGCGTTGCCCACTCTGAGTTGATGATCGGAGCAATGACCATCATAAACTCGGAGGAAAACGTCACTTTGGAGGTCGAAGA
>JBAXBU010000063.1:0-18509 GCA_037141835.1 Armatimonadota bacterium
ACGTGGAACATAGTCAATTGGTACTTCCAGGATCGTTTGATTTAAACGTAATGCTTTTGCCGTGACTTCGGGGCAGAACTCAAACCGGATGCATTGAAGCTCAAATGTCTTCAGCAAGGAAGTTCGAAAAGCTTTATAACAGGTAGCTTCGTCACTGATCTTTTCAGCAAACAAGATACGCACTGACCAGGCAAGCAAAATGTTGACGATTTTATTCGGCAAAGCCATATCTTTCGAGAATCCATTTGCAAATCTCGTTCCGAAGACGACATTTGCTTTTCCGTCAATGATCGGCTGTACCAAGCTGGGGATTTGTTCAGGAGAGTATTCCAAGTCCGCGTCTTGAACGATGGTTGCAACACCCACGGCATGAGGAAGGGCTTGCACAATTGCGTGACCTTTCCCAGAGGGTTTGGGATTGGTCAGAATGGAAATTCGATCTCCAAATGACTGAAGAATATCGAGGGTATTGTCCTCTGAGCCATCGTTGACAACAATAACTTGTACAGTCAATGGCAGCGCCAGGCACCGATCAACAACCGCCTTGATTGTTGCCTCTTCATTAAGGGCCGGGATGATTATGGTTACTTCTGGTCCCGTCACTGTGCCTTAACTGTACCGCCGGGTAGGGACTTCAGATTTGACTTTTTTGTGGTCAGGCACTAGAATCAACCTCATTCTTCATGAAATTGAGAACCGAGCAACTTATTCACCCATTGTTCAGATTTGAAGACTAGAATAGATAGGTGGGCGGAGTATCCAAGCCAGTTAAAGGTAGCGAAGAGTGGTGGGTCGACTATTTAACCCACGGCCATCAGCTCGAAGGAATGGCTCGTTGGCTTTTCCCTAAACTCCCATCCGCACCACGATGCAAGATTTGCAAAGTTCCTTTCAATGGATTTGGAAAGATCTTCAGTCGCTTTGGATGGGGTCCAAGTCGCAAAAATCCCAAGATGTGCGGTTTTTGTAGTGACCGATTACCGATTGGCGGGGCAGATGTTGAGGTTGCCATTCTTGTCGTTGATGTAAGAGGATATACAACGTTGTCGGAGACCATGAAACCGACCGAATTGGTTGCAAAGTTAAACGCATTCTTTAATACCAGCACAGACATCTTGATGCATCACGATGCACTTATTGATAAATACCTAGGTGACGCTGTACAAGCTCTGTTCCTGCCGGGGGTTGCGGGGGAAAGTTATCTCCGATGCGCTTTTGAAGCAGGTTCTCAAATCCTGTCGAGATTTAAGGACCTTCCCATTGGAGTGACCATTCATTCCGGAGTTTGCTACGTCGGTAATGTCGGCTCAGACCACATAGTCGATTTGACCGCTATGGGCGACGTAGTCAATACCACTCACCGCCTCCAATCAGCCGCCTCGGAGGGCTCCATGGTGGTTTCCTCAACCGTTTATGATCATCTAAAGTTAGAGGGCTGGGAAAAACTTGACCTGGAACTAAAAGGGAAAGCTGAGTCTTTTTCAGCCTATCAATCTAAAAATAGGTTTTAGCCTTGTTCGCCTTGAGTAAAGCTCTCGATGATTTCTCTTGTGGCAAATTCCCTTCCCGCAAAATCTTCTGGTGGATCAACATAGGCGACTATTGGCTCACCAGTTCGAGGATGGGTGATTGCCAAGTAGGCAGCATGGAGTTGCATCGTGCCGGCTCGCCATTCCCTTGGGGCGTACAAGTAATCTCCCATGATCGGGTTACCCATTGCCTTTAGATGAACTCGGATTTGGTGAGTTCGACCGGTGTCAAGCTTACAAGCAACCAGCGTGCCTTGAAGCAACCTCATGACTTTGCGAACATGAGTCACTGCCCGCTTGCCTTTTGTACTGACGGTCATTTGCTGTCGATTTGTTTGGCTTCTCGCCATTGGAGCATCGATTGTGTAAATCTCTCGCTCTACGTCTCCGGCAACAACGGCAAAATATCTTCGCTGGGCTTCTTTCTTCTCGATCATGGCGGCCAGGCCAGCGTGGGCAAAGTCATTTTTGGCAACCACCATTAAGCCCGTTGTTTCTTTGTCTAATCGATGAACAATTCCCGGTCGGAAGTCACCACCGATTGTACTGAGCTCCCCACCTCTCGCGAGGAGGACATTGACCAGTGACGGTTCCTTCAAGGAAACCGCAGGGTGTGATGCGAGCCCACGAGGCTTATTGACGATCAATAGGTCTTCATCCTCATAGACGATCTCAATATCCATCGCGTGGGGAGTGAGATCATGTGGGGCTGAATCGGCGATATCTTCGAAATCAATTTTGTCCCCTTCTTTGAGCTTGAACGATGGTTTTTCCTTCGTTCCGTTCACAAGAACGTGCCCTTCGTCGATGTGTTTGACGATCTTTGAACGGGAGTGATCGGGGAATTGAGCTGCAAGAAACTTGTCTAGCCTGTCGGGATTTTCAACAATTATTTGCAACATACCATTCAAAGTACCGAATAAATGAAGCGCGAATCGGGAAAACGCGTATAACTAAGGAACAAATGCTGTGTATTGCTCTCGCTTCCGTGATGGGTTTTCAACAAACCAACGTTACATTCAAAAGTAATTTTGAGCCACTTGGAAAGGTAATTGAACGACTTTCCGCTGAAACAAAATTGCCAATGGCTGCGTTTGGTGACATTAAGGCTTACCCAATCTATATCAATGTAAAAGATGTGACTACCACGGAGCTAATGGACAAAATAGCATCCGTTTCCGGTGCTGAATGGGAGAAAAAGGATAATAGCTATTACTTGGTCGCGAATCAATCATTGCGTGCTCAACAGTTGAAAGCGGGGGACCCTGAACTTATTGCGGCCATAGAGGCGACGATCAATCAGGCGCCCCCGAAAAAGAAGACGGAAGCCGAAATGGAGGCAACCATCAAAAATGCGGAAAAAAACCCGCAAAATGTTACGAAAATAATGACCGAAATGTTTGGTCAAATGTTTCAAGCGGATGAAGGCGCATTGGAGCTTCTCAAGACGATTGGATCGAAGGACTTGAGCTCAATTGTTGAAGGGCGAAGAGTTGTAGTGAGCAGCAATCCAACTCCAATGCAGATTGGAATGTCCGGAAAAGCCATCAATGCCATGCTGGCCTATTTTAAGAAGCTTGCTGCCGCTGAATCCAAAAAAGAAGTAAAGAAGCCGGGCAATGAAGGTTTTGACTTTGGAGCTATGTTGGGGGGCGGTCAAGGATTGAAGAAGCCTGAGTTGGTAAACCAAATCAATACGATTCAAACCGTTTTTCAAATCAACTCTCGTTCGAATCTCTCAATAGAGATTTCCGCATTCACGAGAGATGGTGTCGGCGTCTACCGAAGAACTGTCCAGATGCCAATTGTCAATCCAGAAATGGCTCGTCCGCCGGTCAGAGGTGAAACAAAGATTGACAGTAGCAGCGTGGCAAAGGAATATGCCCAAGCATTGGAAGATGGAAAAAAAATTGACCCCTTCATGGGTGTTTTAACATCTATTCAAACTGGAGGCATCGGTGCAATGTCGATGTTTATGAACCCAGATGGCCCCCCAGGTGTTGGAGAAGCACCGTCCAAGGCAATTTCTCCGGCAATGAGAACGCTAATGGGCGATCCGTCAAAGAATGAGCCTCTGTCGTTTCTTCTTGGACCCATTCTCGACCAACAAAAGACAGAGGGCAAAAACATTATTGCGATGCCATCGGATGACGTCATAACGACCCTCTGCGCACTGCTCCCTAAAGAGGGCACAACGGTCGAGGGTCTGATGGATTCAATTGACCGCACGATGACCGAAAGAGTCACAAAGGATGGCACTTGGACGATTCTCCAAGCATCGTCTCCGTTAGAGCTTAGATCAGCGTTTTGTAAACGAGACGCATTGGTTGCTTTGATCAAGTCAGGAAGCACCAAGGGCTACGTTAACCTTGATGATTGTTCAAAGTTTGCCACAGCGCAGGACTCGGCGAGAGGTTCCGAGCTACTCGGTCTTCCGATTGTCACATCCGTATTTCGAACCTCCGATTTAGGATCGGCAACTGCTTTGACAAGCCTGGGATTTGATTCCTTGAAGCTCTATGCAACTCTTACTGACTTCCAGAAGCAGGCCCTTGCATCGAAGAAACCAGTTCCTTTAGCTTCACTTACGCCTGGACAGACAAACATCCTCAGTCGAATGGTCTACAACTCTTCCATGCCTCCATTTAAGAGTGGAGACGGAATGGGTCTCGAAGCGATGTTAGGCACGGAGGAAGGTGACGCCGATAACATGGGCGGAATGATGAGCCTTGGAATGGCGATGGCAGGGCCTATGATGTCTGCATTTGGAATGGGTGATATGACCATGGACTCAGAGCGAACAGTTCTCTTACCAAACGGAATTCCGGTAGTTGGCACAATCATGCTGAAATCAATGCCAATGGATGGATTAATGGCGATTGATGGCGCTACAGGAAACAAGATGATTGCGGTTCCCGAAATGCTCGGGATGATGAATAGCGATATGTTTGGGCAGCTCCCGGGAATGAAGAGCATGAAACGAACCTTTGACCAATACAAGCTGGCAAAACAAACCAGTTACATGTTGTTTTTCCAACTCGGTAAAAACGCCACTTACTTTACGAGTCTCTATGACGTTTGGGTTGACGATTCAAAAACTTACACCAAGGAACAGTTGCCAGACAAAATCAAGCAACGGCTTGAATCAATGAGTAAGATTGCAGTGCCAGCAAACGACACCATTCCGCCTCCACCAGTGTTAACCAAAAACCGCTAAAGTCCAACCATTTTGGCAGCCATCTTGACCCGAACGTCATCCGGGTTGAGTGTCTTTGCCTTCGTTATGTCGAGTTTTGCAAGATCGACCTTTTTTAGCGCCAGATAGACATTGGCTCGATCAACTAAGTATCGAGCCGACTTGGGAACACCTTCAACCGCCATGGTAGAAAACTCCATTGCTTTGTCGTAATAGATTTGGGAACGCTTTTTGGCTGCTTCGGCGCCAGTCATATCGTTAGCTTGGCTGAGCGAATTAAAGTTGGCAATTTCTTCAGCAGCTAGATCAAGAGTGACTTCTGACAATAGCGCGGCCGATTCAAATGCCGTCAATTCGACCTCACTTGTCCCTTTGTCCTTGTCAATTCTCTTGTTTAATACCGCTTGCTCGAGGCGCTCGGAAGCACGGACTTTGTCTTCGAGAAGCATGTAGCATTTGCCCGCTCCAAAAAATCCCCTTACCTTGCTCGGATCAAAGACATTCATCGCCTCAAAGTACTTGACCGCTTCACGAAGTTTGTCTTTGTCGGCGCTCGTTACTTCGCCGTCCGAATCTGCTCGCTGGAAGATTTCGTAGGCTAAGGTTGCAGCTTTGTTGTTGGCATTGGCATAGTCGTTTGGACTTCGAATGAGTTCAAGACCACTCGGGTTCTCGACTTTACGATCTGACAAGAAGAGAATCGCGCCTAATGCTAAAACCGCCGCTAAACCGATCCACCAGTTCTTCATATTAACCCACTATAACAATATTAACCAATCTTCCCGGAATGACAATCACTTTCTTTACTTCTTTGCCTTCGGTGTAGATTAAAACCTTCTCACTAGACATCGCCAGAGCTTTAACTTTTTCGTCATTGGTTCCGGCACTAACTTGGAGCGTATCCCTCAGTTTTCCATTAACCTGAACGGCAATGGTGACTTCGCTTTCTTTAGCCAATTCTTCACTATAGGTTGGCCAACTGGCATGATATGTAAAGCCTTCTTTGCCTAAACTTTCCCAAATCTCGTCGGCGGAGTGAGGTGCTCCGACCGAGACCAACAAAATCAAAGTCTCTAATGCTTCTGAAAATGCAAGAGTAATGGAGCGCTCGTTGTCAATTCTCTTCCGAGCAAAATCCAAGCTTTCATTAAGCTCATTCACATATTTCATGAGCCATGAGACATAGGTGTTGTAGCCAAAATCTTCGAGGTCGCCAGTACAGTTTCGTATTGCCTGGTGAGTATTACGGCGAATCTTTTTAGAGAGATCATCCAGTTCTTCAAACGGAAGGACATCTTTCCATCCTTCGACGAAATAAGGTTGAATTTCGGATGCAAATTTGAAAACCCGCGACAAGAATCGAACCATCCCTTGAATCCCTTCATTGGACCACTGAACGTCGGCATGAAACGGAGCCACGAAGAGGAGATACATTCGCAAAGCGTCGGCGCCATAGCTCTCGACAGCTTCGTCCGGAGTGACAACGTTCCCCTTCGACTTTGACATCCTGACCCAGCGCCAGTTTAGATCCTCTTCGGGCAGTAACTTTGCTTCTTCGAAAGATACGAGAACTCCGTCTTCACCAACTTCAAGTCGTTCACCTTCGCGGACTTTTCGGTAAGGCGTTGAGGCAAGGACTTGCCCTTGGTTCTTGAGTGTTGCAAACGGTTCTTGAATCTGAACGTAGCCCGCATCATACAAAACTCGGGTCCAGAATCGAGCATACAGAAGGTGCATGACTGCATGCTCAGCACCGCCAACGTAGCAATCCACCGGCATCCAGTAGTTAACGCTTTCAGGGCTCCAAGCTTTCTCGTAGTTCTCGGGATCGCAGAATCGTAGGAAGTACCACGATGAGCAGGCAAATCCACCCATGGTATCGGTTTCTCGCCTCGCCAGACGTCCATCGCTGTCCACGCAGTTAACAAACCCTTCAATATGAGCAAGGGGCGAAGTTCCGTCTCCGCTAGGTTCGTAATGATCGACAAACGGTAGTTCAACTGGCAATGCGTTGAGCGGCACCAGTTCTTCATCCCCATCCTTTGTATGGACAACCGGAATTGGGCATCCCCAATATCGTTGTCGAGATATTAGCCAGTCGCGGAGCTTGTACTGGATTTTCCGGTTCCCAATTCCGTCCGCTTCAAGTCGCATACCTAAGTTTTGTTGGGCATCGGCGACGGTTTGACCGTCGTAATAACTTGAATTAACCAATATTCCATCTTTGGTTTCAAGTGCCTTTCCTTCAGCGTGGCTCTTTTCAACTTCGGCAATTCCTCCCTCTCCGACGATTACGGGAATGATCTCTAAACCGAATTTCTTGGCAAAGTCGAAGTCTCGTTGATCATGACCGGGAACAGCCATGATTCCCCCGGTGCCGTACGTCGCCAAAACATAGTCAGCAATCCAGATTGGGATGTGCTTTCCGGTCAACGGATGAACTGCATAGGCTCCGGTGAAAACACCGGTCTTCTCTCGGTTATCAGCAGTTCGGTCAATATCGCTGAGTAGCTTGGCTTGCGCTTGGTAGTCGGCAATTCTCTGTCGATCCTTTGGACCAATCGGCAGCAATTCGAGCAATGCATGTTCTGGGGCCAGGACACAAAACGTAACGCCAAAGATCGTATCAACTCGGGTGGTAAAGACATCAAAGTGAAGTCCTCGCTCAAATCCACGCTTGTCTGAATCTAGATCATATACTTCTTTTTCTCCGACACCGGCAACGGCAAAGGTGAATTGGCACCCTTCGCTTCGACCGATCCAATTTCGTTGCATAGCCTTGATTCCGTCCGGCCAGTTGACGGTGTCCAAGCCGTCGATCAGTTGTTGGGCGTAGTCGGTGATCTTGAAGTACCACTGCGGAATCCACTTCTTCTCGACGATTGCGCCAGACCGCTCTGCACGACCGGCTACGACTTCTTCATCGGCTAAAACGGTCTTGTCAACTGGATCCCAGTTGACTGCGCCAAGTTTCCTAAATGCTAATCCTCGCTCGTACAAAACCTCGAAAATCCATTGAGTCCATTTGTAGTAGCTTGGATCAGAACTCTTAAAAGATCGTGACCAGTCGAAGCCAATTCCAATAAGATCCATTTGCCGCTTGTAGTTGGCGGCGTAGTTCTCAATCATTGGGGCCGGATGGCTCTTGCGCTTAATTGCTTCATTCTCAGCAGGCAAACCAAAAGCGTCAAAACCCATTGGATGCAAGACGTTGTAGCCTTGCATGTATTTCATTCGGCAGGTTACATCGGGTGGAACGTAGTTTCTTGCATGCCCAACGCTAAGACCCGCCCCGCTTGGATACGGAAAAAATTCGAGACCATAGAATTTGGGCCTCCCTTCATCCTCTCGAGTTTTGAAGAGATCGGCTTTTAACCATCTCTCTCGCCACTTGGCTTCGAACTCGGCTGGCAGGTATTTATCGAACATTTGAACCTAATAGGGTACCAGAGGAGGATGTTTGCAGTTTGCAGTCATGAGACCAATAAAAAAGGAAGCGAAGAATATTGAATTCTTCGCTTCCCGAGCTGAAAGCTGTAGTATGAAAGCTACTTTTGCTTTCGTCGTCGGATGAGAGCTAAGGCACCGAGACCAAGGACGGCAAATGACGCAGGCTCAGGTACCAAAACGGTCACCTGCGCTTGTTGGTCTGTCTTCATAAAGGCAAAATCTCCGAAATGAAGACCACCAACGACACCGTTGTCGCCCGTATAAGTTCCGATCGGCGTACTTGCACCGGCACTCCAAAGCGAGTGAGTATCTGAATGGCTGTTTCCTGGGGTAATGATTTGATCGAACCAATTTCCCGTAAAACCGTCGAAGTTCAAGAAATCGCCAAGGCCATTACCGAAGCCCGAGACATACCAAGTATTGGTGATGAAATTATTTCCAGTCATGTTATTGGTAACGGTCATGCTCACTTCGGTGCCGGTACCGTTTTGCAGAATAACACCTGGATTCGCCGAAGTTATGACACTAATATCGAGCTTTTGAATAATATCTACATGCAAACCATAGCTTGCAAGTGTGTCGTTTGCAATGTCACTTGCGCCGCCAAAGATTCCTAGCGTGAAGTCGTAAACTCCGTCAGCAACGGCTGAGTCCACGGGACCGTTATGAAAAGCTCCCGCAAAATTCCAATTATTGGCTCCGCTAATTGCCGTGCCAAACGTGTAGTGATTGCCTGGACCACCACCGTTGAAATCAAATCCTCCAACCTGTGTCTGCATATCAATGAGTGCGTTATAACCAGCGCCAGGCGTAATTGCCATGTTGTTGATGTATAAATCCGGATCGCCGACATTTGTTTGTAAGTTAACCGCCCAATTTGTGCCGTCGAACCGCATGTTTGATGTGTCGCGTACCGCAGTATGCACGTCTCCGTTGGTTTGGGAAAAAAACTGAGCAAATGCACCAGAAGTGCAAGCCACTGCAAGCGTCAAGAATAAAGGTCGAAATATTAAGTTTTTCATATTGATTACCCTTCCCCACATGGACTATGGGATTTCTGCTTCGACAACATTTCATCGAAAGCTATCGCTATCTTACGTTGAATATTGAGACGAAAAATGACTTGTCACGCACTCGTCACGCGGCTGTAGTAGATTTTAATGAAGGAGAAAAGTCCGACACCAACTAAAAGTCGACTGGGCGGAGATAGTACTCGTTGATCGCAGTGTTACTAAGCATCGCGACGGTTGGTAGCTTCCGTTTCCAGTGAGTGCTGCTAACGCGTTTCCAGACGATATCTACTTCGTCAACAGGAAACCCAATCGCAATAATCGCGGCTCTTGAATAACCTTGAACAACGTAGTGCAAAATCTGATCGGCTTTGAGATACGAAATTCCGAAATCGCTTTCGTCGGTTTGACCTTTGACCAAGTCTGCGGTAGCTGGTTTGTTTATGATTACGCTGGGAACGCCAAGGGCTTCGGCGAGGTCCCAGACTTGAGTTTTGAACAGATCGCCTAAGGGGTTGATCGGCGGAGCGTCATCGGCATGCCAGGTGTAATAACCAAATAACCGTTCACTTTTGTTTCCGGTACCGATCGGAATTCCTCCGACCTCCGCGCTTTGGTCGAATAGGACGATCATTCTTGACCTTGCGCAGATGTTGCCGAGGCGTTGAGGCGTAATGTCTTGGTCGAGTGCAGAGTAGCCATCAACCATTCCCGTAATGGGGATGGTTTGAACCTGAATGCCGATATCGTCAACAACCAATTGAGCGTGATCAAGACTTTCCTGGCTAGAAATCTTAAAGGGCATTCGGAAAGCGAAAGTGTTCTCCGGACCGAACGCTCGGGCACAAAGGTAGGCAACGACGGCTGAATCGACTCCACCCGAAAGACCCAAGACAACCTTTTTCATATTGCGGCGGCGAATAACTTCATCTTTAAGGAAGCCCACGAGCCAGTCCGCAACTTGGTTGGCGTTGATTGCCAGCGGATTTGGATCCAGTTCGGAAATCTTTGGGGCACGAATGACCGGAAGCGACATCATCGTTAGTTTACAGTCTGGAGTTAGGAGTTTGGAGGTCACAGGTTCAATTGAAGAACTCCGCGTTGCTAGGTCACACCCTCGGTTGCTTCGTAACTCCCCACTTTGTCCCCCTCTCCCGTCCAAAGAGATAGGCGAGGGGAAATATGCCTATGGCTTCGGAGGTTCGCGGCGCATCAACACGAGGTCACGTTGGACATAGAGTGGGATGCAGGGAGAATTGCCTTCAATTTTTGAGGCAGCCGCCTGGATATTTTTAGCCGTATCTTCTCCTCGCTGAGCAGCTTCAATTAGTTTGTCAACTTCAGGCACGTTGAATCCGGAGTGGTTTTCGCTGCTCTTAGAGTGGAAAAGCATTGGAATGGTGTTAAGCGGTCCATCGAAGTCTGGTTGCCAACCCGTGAAGAGAATTGGGATTTCTCCCTTTGCATTCATCTCCAGCATCGCACCACTCGGCATTGCACGGCCCTGAATATCCATGCCCTGCTTGCGAAGGGTGGTTACGATTCCTTCTACGGTTGGGTTTTGCATTCCAATCTCTGCAAACGTAATCTCAAAGTGTTCTTTTCCAGTTTTCCACCTCATTGAATAAATCAAAGGGGGTTGCGGTTCAATTCCTGAAAGTTCAAGAAATGATTTAGCTGGCTGAACATGATCACCAAGCAGCTTTGAAAAATCTAGATCGCGGTGTATATCGGTTCCCATATCGTGTCGAACGCTACTCGTCAGCTCGGGCTTTGATTTCGGATTGAACTGTAGATAAACCAACGTCGTTGGCCCGCCCTTGGTTAGGCTTTTATGCCCTTTCACCACTCCGATCTCGTGGGCGGCAAACATCGCGTAATCTGCCCCACCAGTGTCAAACAAGTTGCGCCGGTTGGCTGAGTCGCCACTGAAACGAAACTTGAGCATTTCGTTGGTGCCCTTTTTCTTGAGAGTCCATTCGGCACCGGGAGAAACTTTTTCGAGGGTCCAGTTCCCTGCGCCAATGCCAATCGTGTACTTATCGAGTGGCTTTCGCATTTCGACCAATTTGTGGTTGACCACACCAAACGCATTATTCTTCAGCTTTTCAGCATATGCTTGATCAGGAGAATCTAAGTGAATTACGATGGTGCCGTCTGGCTTTGTTTCGATGCCTTCAAGCGTTTTCGATGAACCGTTAATGAAGTTCTTGCTACCCTTTATTTGGGATGAAAACTGATTTCCAACGGTGGATAGAGTCTCAGAGCAAAGACATCGTTCAAGGGTAAATCTAATGTCATCTGCGGTGACCGGGTCGCCATTTGTAAATGCTGATTTGTTTAACTTTAAGACAAATTTCTTACTATCTTCGGTCTTGATTTCACAAAGCTTTCCGATGGACGGATAAAGGTAGGAAAGGACAGTTCCCGTCGTCCAGTCTTGAATTGCTGCGGGATCCAGGGTCTTTACGTCGTAGCGAGTAAGGAACACGTATTCCTTGGAGGTACTACCACCGGGTCGGGAGGAAAAGTTTCCGCAACCGGCCAACAGTGACGCGGCGAAGGTTGCCCCGATGATACGTAGAATCATTGATTGGATGATACTTTGTAAATTGGTTTCTTAGCCTCAAAAGCTTCGGCTTTCATTTTTCAGAGTTAAGCCTGCTTCGTGGCTATTGAGGAACTGATTACTACTTGAGGTCAGTACCGGCGGCTCCTTCGGGAGTCAGGTTGGGATCAGTACAGTTCATGTGATTGACCGTCATTCGTGAAGCAGGAATATGTTTAGCGTGGGTATCGACAAAGGCTACATTTCGGCTCCCTTCGAACTGCCCGGTTCCAACGGAGAATGGCGCACCTTTGCCCCACGGACCAATAGGTCCGCTCGGTCCTTTGTTATGCGCATTAATCCACTCGTAAACCATAACCTTTGAGGTTTGATTCTGAACTTCGGTAGCAGAAACCGAGACACAGGTTCCCGGCGGGCAATCAATATCTCCTGCGAGTTGGAATAGATTCGTCACAGTTTGAAGAAAGGACCATGGGCGATAAAGTGAACTTACATAGCTATAGGATGTGTAGTCGAACGACGCTTTTGTTGGATCAGACGGGCAATAGAGCAAGCCAGAAATGGAAGTCATGTCATAGCCAGTTGGTGTCGTGGATTTCAGGGCAATTCCAAGATAGGGCATGATTGGCTTTCGAAATCTTCGTCCAGTCCAAAGTCCGGTCACGTTGGTATTTGGAAAATAGTCATCGTAATCGGACTGATAAAGCACCATTGCGGTGCCAATGTTCTTCAGGTTTGAAAGACAAGTGGTTTTCTTTGCGGCTTCTTTGGCCTGAGCAAAAACTGGGAACAGAATCGCAGCCAAAATGGCGATGATCGTGATGACAACTAGCAATTCAATAAGTGTAAAAGCTCTACGAATCATAAAGTAATTTTCCCGAACTGACCTCGAACCTACCACAAACGTGTTTCTACGGGTTATAATCCGTCACACTTCCATCAGAAATTAGGAGAAATAATTGGCAGGAGTCGCATTTCGAAATATTAGTAAGGTCTTTGGTAAAGACGTCAAGGCCGTTGACAATCTCAATCTTGAGATCAAAGACAAAGAGTTTATGGTTCTTGTTGGACCATCAGGCTGTGGCAAAACTACGGCATTGCGCATGATCGCGGGACTTGAAGAGGCTACCGACGGAGACATCATGATCGGTGATGTTCGAGTCAATGACGTTCCTCCCAAGGATAGAGACATTGCTATGGTTTTTCAAAACTATGCGCTCTATCCGCATATGAACGTCTATGACAATATTGCTTTTGGTCTGCGCCTCCGAGAGCTTAAGGGATTTTTCTGGCAGCTTTCTCATTCTGCCGAAGCAAAGAGAATTAAAGAGGATATTGATAACCGAGTCAAAGAAGCGGCTCGGATGCTTGACATTGAAAAGTATTTAGGTCGAAGACCAAAAGAGCTTTCCGGTGGTCAGCGTCAACGAGTGGCGCTGGCTCGGGCAATCGTCCGAAAGCCAAAAGTGTTCTTGATGGACGAGCCACTTTCAAACCTAGATGCCAAGCTTCGAGTTCAAACACGATACGAACTGATTTCCTTGCACAGAAAGTTGGGAATTACGACAGTATATGTTACTCACGACCAAGTTGAGGCAATGACAATGGGTGAGAGAATGGCAATCATGAAAGATGGCGTTCTTCAGCAATGTGATAAGCCTGAGCTTGTTTATGCTCATCCGGCAAACAAATTTGTAGCCGGTTTTATTGGCTCTCCGCCAATGAACTTCTTGGAAGCATCTATTATTGGTGGAAAGATAGATGCAGGAGCAATTGTGCTTCCAATCGTTGGAAACGACGCTGCAAAGGCATATGAAGGCAAGAAAGTAATTCTTGGCATTCGGCCTGAAGAGATTTATGACAAGAGTGTTCCTTCCAACATGACACCGTCGTCAGATAACACGATCAAAGCGACTGTCGACGTTATGGAACCACTCGGACATGAGTACGTTGCCTACCTCAAAGTTGGCGATATCAAGCTTGTTGCCTCGATCGATAAAGAAACGAAGCTGAAGCCATTGACTGAAGCGGAATTCTGCATCAACTTGGAAAGACTCCATATTTTCGATGCGGACACGGATCAAGCAGTTTGCTGAGTTAGCTTTCAGGTGTCAGCTATCAGAATGAAGAGCCCTGGTCAAGAATCTTGTCCAGGGCTTTTTTGTAGGTTAGAAGTCCTGTATAGATGAAAGAGATCGAATTTGGAAGCCAAAGTATCTTGGTCGATGAGAATCGGACACGCGATCTCTATAATTTGTTGACGAATAGACTTCCTCCAATTGATTGGTGTCAGTGCGACGCCTGCACCAACGCTCGGATAACCAGGAGACGTTTCATGCCTTCCACGCAGGTTCAATTGTTGCGAAGTCTTGTTTTGAATCCTTTTGCCCCGCTCTATTCTAGCGGTGTCAGACGTTATGAATCAGAATCGCGGGATTTTGCGTGGTGGAGGATGATGTGGTTCGTATACGCAACAATGGATAATTCGAAACCAAGTCCAAGAAGTGTATTTGAAAACAAAAGTGTGGTTTGGATCAACGATATTGAGTTGCCTCAGGAAGCTTACTCAAGAATCAATAATTACCGAATTCTTGACCCGGAAGGGCTCGTATTCGTCAGAGCGTCAAATGCTTTTCCTTGGTTGTAGGGCCAGGTCACCAACTTCAAATCCGAAAAAGTCGGTCCATGTCCTGAATGTGGCTATCAATGGAAAGAAGTGGGTTTTCTTAAGAGGAAAAGTTTGATTCCAGTTTGGTTCGATATGCCAGAACTTCGCAAAGTTCTCCTGACCGGACGTCACCGAGTCAAAGTGTCGTTGTGTTGCAAATGTGGACACCTGGACTACAAGCTTACGAAGAGATAGCCCCACTTTTTGCGTCACTAAACAGCGCAATTGCCAATTGTCGTTGAACGTAATGGTCAACGATTGGTAGCGGATAGTCGCAAATGACGGCTTCCATTTCGCTTGGCTGGTGAATGGATCTGCTATCCAAGCCAGCCAGTTCGGGAACCCATTGGCGGATAAACTTCCCTTCGGTGTCAAATTTTTGACTCTGTAAGTAGGGGTTGAAGATTCTAAAGTATGGTTGAGCATCGCAGCCAACGCTTGCCGCCCATTGCCATCCGCCATTGTTCGAGGCGAGGTCGAAGTCAAGCAACAGCGACGCAAAGTACGCCTCGCCTTTTCGGTAGTCAACTAGCAAATCCTTAGTCAGGAACGACGCTACGATCATGCGAAGGCGATTATGCATCCAGCCCGTCTCGGCGAAGCAACGCATGGCTGCGTCGATGATTGGGTAGCCGGTTTGACCCTGCTTCCAGGCTTTGAAGTGTTCGTCTAATCCAGGCCAAACCATGTCCCTATAGAACGGATCGAAGGTGGTAGAAACGACGCGAGGATTATTGGCAAGGATGTCTTGGTAGAACTCTCGCCAAATGAGTTCGGTTAACCATTTCTTGGCTCCCGGGGAGTCGTGCTGGATGGCAGTCCTTACTGATTCTCGCACTGAAATCGTTCCAAAACGAAGGTGGACAGAGAGGAAGCTCGTCCCATCCATGCTTGGAATGTCGCGAGCTTCGCCGTACCGGTCAATCTTGCACTCGAATGTTCTCAAAGCTTTGTTACCTGCCCTTTCTCCGGCTGGCAGCCAGGGTTCGTTTTGCTGGAACCCAATTGCGGCGTAGTCAAGCCCGATAGACAAGTGCCTTTGATTGTCGCTTGGCATCAGTTTGGTGAGGTCTGGCGCATATTCCTGGGCATCGACTTGTCGATCGAACAGTTCGAGCCATCGGCGAGAAAACGGTGTGAAGATGCGAAAAGGAGCTTCCGTCTTGGAAAGAACTTCGCCATTTTCAAAGATCACTTGATCCTTGACGGTTTTAAAATCTATCCCTTGGTTTGACAACACTGAGTGAACCTTGTGGTCCCGCTTGAGAGCGTAAGGCTCAAAGTCTCGTGCAGTAATCACGGCTTGAACTTCTAACTGGGCTGCGAGCGCAGGTATTGCTTGGGCTGGGTCTCCGCAAAGGACAATAAGCGATGAACCTTTTTCACGAAGTCCGGCATCGACCTCGGCAAGGGATTGCATGATGAACGTAATCCGGCGGTCAGACTTGTTTTCAAGCTGATCCAAGATGACGGTGTCAAAGACAAAGACGACCGCAACTTCATCATGTTCGGAGCAAGCTTCGAATAGGGCTCGATGATCCTTTAGACGCAAGTCCCGTCGAATCCAACATAACGCTCGGCTCATGTTTTGCTTCTACGTACTAGACTGGCAAAGGTACGCTTTCATTTGTGCAGGAGCGATTCAATCAACACCTTCAAACGACCAAGCTCATCGCTCAGGAAGCCAAGATCCTCGTTGGATATAGTGGCGGAGCAGACAGTACTTGCCTTCTGCACATGCTAAAAAAATGTGGCTATGACATTGTTGCCGCTCATCTCCACCATGGTCAAAGGCCCGAAGCGGACAAGGAGTTGAAGCTTTGCGAAGCGTTTTGCCAAGAGTTGGATGTTCCTTTTGCATCGGGGAAAGCAGATGTCCCAAGGATGGCCAATGACCTCAAAATTGGAATTGAAGAAGCCGGTCGAATGGCGCGCTACAACTTTTTGGAGCAAGCGGCAAGAAGGCTTGACTGTGACTTGATTGCGACGGCGCATACGCTCACTGATCATGTTGAAACGGTGCTGCTCAACCTGGTGAGAGGAACCGGACCGACGGGATTAACCGGAATACCGGCTGTTCGACAGAATATTGTTCGTCCGCTACTAAGCTTTGATCGAGAAGAGACAACAAAGTATTGTTTGGACCATGGACTTTGGTTTCATAACGACCCAGGAAACGAGAATATTGACTTTTCAAGAGTTAGGATTCGAAGTAGGGTCACCCCAGAGTTATCGGCAATCAACCCTAATTTTGAGCAAGCTATTGTCCGATGCGCAAACATCATTGATGAAGAAGATCGCTTTCTGAATGGAGCGGCAGCGGCCGCACTTGAACAGTCAGAGATTCAGTTAAACGGTGAGCTGGCATTCTTGACCAAGGATTTAGAGATTGCCTTTTCCAAATCTCACCTTACGAGCTTGCCTCCCGTCCTTTTCAAACGGGCGATTCGGCTTGCCTTTCAGTCTCTTGGCGCTCCTTTGGACTATAACCAGACCGAATCCATCGCCCAATCAATTGGTCAGCCAAAGGGATCTTTGACCGCAGATGGCGGCGAGGTTATTGGTGAGTGGGATGAGGAAATGATTCATTTCCGGGTACTACGACCTACTGAGCCATTCCGGTTTGGCATTACATGTCCGGGTGAAACCGAGAGCGCCGAGTTTGGATGGAAAATCACCGCCAGATTCCGATCTGCAGAAAATGCCCCTCAAGTTCGCGCGGCACTGACCGTACAATTACCAAAAGCCTTGATTCAGGGCGATTTATATTTTCGATCTTGCCAATCCGGGGATTCTATGCAGCCCCTTGGATTCGAAGGAACTAGAAAGCTGAGTGATTTGTTATCTGAATCAGGACTTACCCCTGCCGCCAGAGTCAGATTGCCCCTCATTTGTGATTTTCTTGGGCCAATTTGGGCACCTGGAGTATGTTTATCGAACAGAATGTATATGAGTGTCGAATGCGAATCAGTTGTTGAGCTGACATTTGAACCCATAAATTAAGAGGCGTTCACCGTAACGCCGAGCAGCGGGAATGCGTATTTACTGCATAGACCCGTTTTGGAGAAAGATTGAGAAATAATAGCAGCCGCAACGCAGTATTCATTGTTGTTACCCTTATTTTAGTTGGTTTCATCGTGCTAAGCATCCTGACGCCAGAAAGGTTTTCTGGCCGCGGCGGTAGCAAAACTGTAGAGCTTTCCATTACTGCATTGACCAGCAAAGTTGAAGAAGACAAGGTCGCAGACGCGAAATGGCAAGGTCCGGAGATCAGCGGAAAGCTGGATACCGGAGAGTCTTACGAATGTACGTTTATTGACTACACAAATCCAAACGCAAGTGCATTCATTGCCTCGCTCAACAAACACAAGGTTGATGTTAAGTTCCTTGGTCCTGGACCTGGCTCAACAATTAGCGGTGTTGCAGCGGTCATTCTTCCGACCATTATTTTTGTTGCGGTTATCTACTTCTTCATCTCTCGGATGGCGCAGGCTTCTGGCTCTCAAGCAATGAATTTTGGCAAGTCGCGGGCCCGAGTTCAGATGGAGCCGCAAACCCAGATCACGTTTGGTGATGTGGCTGGAATTGAGCAAGCCAAGCTGGAATTGGCCGAAGTCGTAGATTTTCTGAAGAACGCCGATCGCTTCACTGCTGTGGGTGCCAAGATTCCCAAAGGCGTGTTGCCCGTTGGCCCGCCTGGAACCGGCAAAACCCTGCTGGCGAAAGCTGTTGCTGGCGAAGCGGGTGTCCCTTTCTTCAGTATCTCTGGCTCTGAGTTCGTTGAAATGTTTGTGGGTGTGGGAGCTTCCCGCGTCCGCGATCTGTTTGAACAAGCCAAAGCCAATGCACCTTGCATCGTGTTTATCGATGAAATCGACGCTGTGGGTCGGCAGCGGGGTGCCGGTCTTGGCGGCGGTAATGACGAGCGTGAGCAGACTTTGAACCAGCTCCTAACCGAGATGGACGGCTTTGAAGGCAACACGGGTATCATCATCATCGCAGCCACCAACCGGCCCGACGTGCTGGATGCCGCCCTACTACGCCCAGGTCGATTTGATCGGCAGGTGGTTGTCGATCGGCCTGACTA
>JBAXBU010000064.1:0-18275 GCA_037141835.1 Armatimonadota bacterium
TTCAAATCCTTAATTCTTCCTTGGGAAACCAGTTGCCCTTTGAGGACAACCACCACTCGATCGCAGACTCGTTCAATGTCGGGCAACAGGTGAGAACTAATCAAAACGTTGACGCCCTTACCATGGGAAATATCTTTGATGAGGTCGAGCATTTCCTCTCGCCCTTTTGGATCCAATCCGTTGGTGGGCTCATCTAAAAGAAGGAGCTTCGGACCGTGGATCATGGCTTGAGCCAGCTTGATTCGTTGCTTCATACCGGTCGAGAATGTTTCGACATTTCGGTAGCGGGCCTCGCCGAGGCCAGAGTACTCAAGGACCTCGTGGGCTCTTCGAATGGCTTGGTCAGCGGGCATTCCTGCAAGCTCACCCGCGTAAGCAACGAAGCCAACGGCAGAGAGGCCAGGAATGTGGCAGTCCTGCTCGGGCATTAGACCGACTCGTTGTCGAATCGCCTTTCCTCCGGTATGGAGGTCAAGTCCTAGAATGTCACCACCGCCCTCGGTTGGCTTAATAAATCCGAGGATGGTCTTTAGAAGTGTTGTTTTGCCCGCACCGTTTGGTCCGAGAAGTCCGGTACAGCCTGGTTCGATGTCACACGAAAAGTTATTTAAGGCGACAAACGACCCGTATCGGACGGTTAAATTTTTTATGGATACAAGTGGCACAGTCGAAACCATCTTACTCAGGAACGGTCTCGCATTGCGAACGGTTCCAGCTTGCGACATAAGACCTACTAGGAATTAGGCGAAGACTTGGTTCGGCGGTGTAGTCAGGGGTGTTGCTGAGACGACGGAATGGGTATGGCATTTTGGACGGGCTTTTGTTGAAAAAATGAAGCACGGGAAGAGCGGAGGGTGATGGCACGACGTTGGGAGTTTGGAGTGAAGCTGTTGCCAGAATGAATTTGCCTCACTTTTGCAATTCTAATCATGCTAATCCCAGAACCCCCATCCCTGCCCTTCCCCCTCCCAAAGAGTAAGGGGAAGGGAAACTTGGTTTGGTAACGAATTGAACCTAAATTCGGGAATGAGAAAAAAATGTAGCTCCATGGGTTTGAAGAAGGGCAAGGGCAAGGGCGATCGCGAGGGAAAGAGGCTATACCTTGGTGTTTGTTGGGAATAGAATTGGTAGGAATTGGACATTGACTGTAAAGAATTGAACCTATGTAGGAAGATTTTCAAAAAAACGTAGCACGGGATTGGAGAAGGGCGAGGGGCATCGCTTCGCTCAGGGCGAAGGGCTCAAGATGAGGACGATGGGTTTGGAGTCTCGAAACGAGATGGAGCTGAGACTCCGTTGGCTGAGTTTGGCTTCGGAAATTATTTGTTGGTAAAGAATTGAACCTAATTTCGGAAAATTTCATTTTATGTAGCACTTTCCGCTGGGCTCGAAAATGATGATTGGGAGAACACTTTTGCGTTACTATACTCTAATGTACGCTTTATTTCTACATTTGTTCAATAGTTTAGTGGTTACGTGAAAGAGAAGCTTAAGATTTGGAAGGGCTTAAGACCTCTCGTTGGGAACTGAAGGTAAGGTTTGCGAGACGGGATTGCTGGGGGGTGTTTTTTCCTGATCAGCATGGTCCTTGGTGATTGTTAGTCTGTCTCTGCTTTCTCTTTCGCCTGCGGCTTCAGCGGACAGGTCAAGCTCGGAGCTTCGCACATGGTCGCTTAAACAGGCCACCTCTGATTAGGCGTTTTACCCAGCCCTCACCGTGGCTCGCCATACAGAGAACCTTTTAACAATGGCTTCTCCCAAACGTCACCTCAAAAAAGACTGCCTTTTTGGCAGTCTTTTTCAAGGACTCTTGTTCGACGTAGATGTCGGAGCCGAGTGCCACAACAAGATAATACAACCCACCAAAGTGGCTGGCCCTTGTTTAATTTCAACTTAAAAACTCACAAGCATACGTTGCCCATCAAACGTCGAATAGCAAAGACGCTCTACTTTACCAAATGAAAGGAAATTGAATTGTATAGGTGTATTTCTGTCACGATCTCGATATAGTTGAAAAATATTAATTTCGGAAGACACTGTCAATTTCTCCTTCAAATCCATAATTGCATCTAGCTTCTGTACCAATTCCTTGTCGGTCACACTCGTTTTGACGATTTCACCAATATAGAGACCAGCTAACTGGGCATCACTAAGTTTAAGTAGCAGATTGTGTTCGAAAATGGACAGTTGAACTTCACCATACGGACCATTTCGTTCGTACTCACTAAGAGTAGCTTCGAGTTTAGACCTCACATTTGCTACGTCGACTTTCATTGATAGTTCACCATCATTGATGATGAATGCACAGTCGATGCACTTTCCAAGGGCTCGCAATACTTCGCTCTTCTTAATACGGCTGACATTAACATTCAGAGTAATTTGACCCATGAACGATGGTCGGAAAGTAGTACTGGGAAACAAATATTTTAATAATTGGAGCACAGTGAAATGCCCCCATGCAGTAACTTCGCCCGTTGCAGGATTGTAGCTATATTCGAATTCTGTTTTCTCAACCCACTTTTTCAACAGGAGATTTCTACTCCAAGCGAATCGATCAGCATAAGGATTATTAATCCCGCACAGAGCCGGCGAAAAAAAATGCCCTCTAAAAGCTCCAATCGATTGCTCTTGCGAATAAGAATAGTAGAATTTCGGCACG
The DNA here is from genome assembly GCA_037141835.1 of Armatimonadota bacterium. Taxonomy (GTDB): domain Bacteria; phylum Armatimonadota; class Fimbriimonadia; order Fimbriimonadales; family Fimbriimonadaceae; genus Fimbriimonas. The sequence continues at coordinate 2,660 of JBAXBU010000064.1, forward strand.
AATGAAGAGAATGCTTTTTTATTTGCCTCACCAGAAATCCGTGGAATAATTGGGGCGACATCAATCTGCGCAACATAAGACGGTAATGAGAATGTCCTAGTTACGAAACTAAGATATTCATCAGGACTACCACCGTAAAATATCAAAGGAAGAATTTGTATCAATTCTTTGGTCCTGGCGGAGCTTTTGTGATCTGATATGTCAAATTCAGTTTCCGACCCCAGTAAGAGGTAAGACCAGTTTCTGGATCAGGGAATGCCTCTCCATCTCTTGCATTGAATACCGCGTTTGGTGCCGGATGTCCTGTTGGTCCTGTGTCGTCAAGGCTAAATTCAATTCCCGCCATTATTGGTCCTATTTCACCTTCTTGAAACGTTGGGGCCTGAAGATTCAATATATATCTGTCATGTCCACCTGTGCAAATCGAAGTATCTGGTACAGACACATCACTTAGTCCTAAAGGAGGATTGATCGTTACAATTCCAGTTGTATGCTCAGGTGATATTGCAAGGCACGTCATAAAATAACCAGCCGGAGTAACAATCCCGGATTCTAAACAAGTAATCATCCATCTATGCTCAAAACGATATGGATAGGAAGGAGGGACTAGTGTTGGGTGGGCAATATCAAAAAATAAATCTGGATCAGAAATTAAAACTGACGCACCAGTAGTTGCCGCCTCGTTTAATAGTTTAACTTTGGTTACTTTGACTTGATACTCAGGCTTTGGTCCAATAAGTGTCCAATTCGGGCTTGAACCTGATTGAGCGACGCACTTAGGCACTATCAGCAAGCTTAGGATAGTGACAGTCGACTTCATTTGTAAATTCATCATTATTTTACTGTACTACAAAAACGCAAGAATGAACGGAATTGTTTTTTGTGATCGAATATCCAAGCTTCACGAGGGGTGGGTTTGCAGAAAGAGTTGAACCTGGAGTCGCTCGCCGAATTGGACTTTGTCGAAGATCTATAGATTGATTCCTGCTTATCCTCCAAACTACGCAGATTGTCGGGTAAGCAGGTCACACCAAAATTTAATCCAGTTCACAACGTGACTCGTCAAGGGTTTTTTGGGATCTTCCTCGATTATTTTTTGGAAACTTAATCTTTGGTTAGCGGGAATCAGACCGGCGCACGTTTTTGCGATTCGGCATATAATTCCGTATGCGTGGAAATTTGCTCGAGGGACGGAAGGAGATGAGGAGCAAGAAGACTCTCAAAATCGCGTTAGTTGTACTCATGCTTCTGAGTTCTATCGTCGCCTCTGGCGAGGAGACGGAACGATTTAGGGGCAAGGCTCAGACTTTGGTTCAAATAAACCAATTCGCTCCCGCGAACTACAAAGAATCCAAGAACCCAGGGAATATCACTCGCACATTTAGTTTCGTTTTTCAAAATTTGTCGATGAAGGAAGTATCTGCGGTTGACGTTCGTTTGGTCATGAGGGAAAAGCAAACAAAGAAGTTAGTCTATGATTGCGGAACTCAGACGATCAGTTCGTTTTCAAATTGGCTCATGCCATATGAAGGATTTCTGGTGCCGCACTCAAAAACCGTCCTCAAACAGCCGCTCACTTTCGAAATGCCCAGTAGCGCGTGGCGCTTGGACACCTACGAGTCATTTGAAATAACCGAAGCTCGAGCCATCAAGAATCCTAAGGACCTTCATGAGGTCGGTCACCTCTACACCCTCTTTCACAACTCGACTCCGGCTCAAATCTTGGCGGTTCTCAAGAGGGACCCATCTCTATGCAAAGTTTCGAGCCCACTCCATTTAACGACGACCCACATTGCGTTTGCGATTTCGACACCAGAGGTAATCAACTTTGTTCTTCAAAACGGTGGCTCGATGAAGGACACCACCGACCGAGGCGGCAAGGTTATTGACTATGCGCCAATGAACGCAAATGTCGGTTCACTGGAGATGGCGGTGAAAATGTATGGCGTGAATTATGTAAACACCCTCGGTCAGGTTCCGTTGACCAAAGCACTGTTTGCCAACAATTCTGCGGCCGTCAAATGGCTACTTGCGCACGGAGCGAAGACTGAAATCGAAGATAAGAATGGGACAACGCCAGCGATGGTCGCTATCGAAAATGGGCTTGCCGATTTCCTCGATTTGTTTGTCAAGGCGGGAGCAAACCCACATTATTTGAATCGCAATGGGTACGGGTGGTTTCACATGGCGGTTTACAACACCAACATGCTGCCCGTTGTCCTTAAGTATAAGGTTTCCATTGAACAAATGGACAAAAAGTCAAAGGTAACCCCCTTTCTTTTGGCATGTGTTTTTGGAAACTATAGTGCGATTGAATGGCTGGTTGCCCATGGCGCCGATTGGAAAGTAAAGGACATTAAGGGCCATGATGGCGTCTATTTCGCGCGGAAAACCAACACCCTCAATATGGACAAGTTCTATAACGAGGCGGTGGCGCGGGGGCTCGCAACCCGCAAGAAATTGAAGGGCTAGCCAATCCAATAGTCTGAAAGTACGCAATGGTGGTCATTCAAATTTGATTGGTATTCCAATTTTGAATAAGGAGAATCTGTTGACGCAAATTGTGAATGAAGCGAACTTTCCTCCGTCCTCGGTTGCTTCGTAGCTCCCTGCTTCGCTATGGCAGACAGGTCAGCTCGCGAATTTTCCTTGGCACTTGCCGTATTGCGCTAGAAACTTACGAGAATTCGCTTTCCCTCATAAGTCGAGTAGCAGAAATGACCTGGCCACCCGAACGAACTATAGCTAAATATGATTGGCGAACTTCGATCTCGATCCCGATACAGCTGATAAATATTTAACCCATCTAACGTTGTTTGCTTTTCCATGAGGTCCATGATGGAACCGAGTTTAGCAACCGTGTCTTTGTCTGTAACCTCGACTTTAACTGTTTCTCCGACATAAATATCGGCCAATTGCGCATCACTAAGCTGGAGCAAGAGACTATGTTCTAGTGCGGTTAATTGTGAGAGACCAGAGGACACCGTACGTTCGTATTCCTCAAGAGTCGCCTCCAATTTAGACCGAACTTTTGGAGCATCAACTTTAATCGATAAGGCGCCATTGACGACCTTGAATGTGCAATCTGTACACTTTTCAAGTGCCTTAATAACTTCACTTCTTTTTGAACGACCGACATTGATGCTAAGGGACATCTTTCCCATAAACGAGGTCTTTATCGGTACACCGGGGAAGACGCTCTTAAGTAATTGCTCGACCGTAACATGCCCCCAAGCTATTATCTCATCCTGAGACTTGATGGTTCCGATTTCGTAGTCCGTTTTCTCAAGCCACTTCTTTTCAACGATGTTGCGACTCCAAGGCAACTGTTCAACAAAAGCGTTACTAATACCGCAAAGGTAAGGCGTAAAAAATTTCCCTCGAAAAACGCCTAAGGATTGGTCTTGAGAATAGGAATAGTAGAATTTCGGCACGAACGACGAGAAAGCCTTTTTATTTGCTTCTCCAGAAATTCGGGGGATCACAGGTGCGACATCAACCTGAGCGATGTAACCAGGCAAACCAAATGTTCGGGTTACAAAGCGGATATATTCATCCGGAGAACCACCGTAAAATATGAGAGGTAGGAGTTGAATCAATGCTTAGGTACCGGAGTGGCTGTAGAAGCTAAATAGGTGAAAGTCAGAACTTGTTCTTCATTGTAATATAAACCAGTTAATTCATCTTCATTTGCTTTTGTATTACTCGATCCTGAAAATCCGCTCGGTGATGCCCTGATCGACCGGATCAAGACTTTGTAGCCACAATTAGAAACATCATAGAATGGTTAGTTCCTGATCGTTCGGAATGCTAAGGCGTCGCTTTGGGTCTCAAGATTGGATATGGAACGCCTGGGCGATAGCCTTCCCACAGAATATGGTTTAGCTCCGCAAAGTCGGCTTTGTCCACTTCGGAGAAGTCGAGCTTTGCTGATCGCCGCGCCAATTCGGTGTTTTTAGGATTTCGTTCATTGATGTCATATGTCGGTGCCACGGCTTTGAATGGATCAAAATTTGGCGTCGTCGAAAACGCTCCGTGCATCGTATTGGCAAATTCGTCGTACTGCGACATCGGTGGCAATCCAAGCATGATTTCCATCGTTTGCAGCATGGATGCCGTGGAGTAGTGGCGATGATCGACAATGCCTCGCCGGGTGTAAGGCGATACCACATAGCCAACGGTCCGATGCGAGTCAACGTGATCAGGGCCGTCCTGGGCGTCGTCTTGGATGACAAAGATTGCAGTTTCCGCCCAAAACTTCGAATGGCTAATTCCTTCGACCAATTTTCCTAATGCAAGATCGTTCGACGCAACCATTGCCCGTGGCGAAAATGCACCCGGACTAAACCCGTGCGTATGATCTTCGGGCAATGCCATGACCATCATGTTCGGCCACTTGCCGGTGGTTTCGGCCTCATGAAGCTCCCGCAGGAAGTCATCGACCTTTTCCGTATCACGTCCGCCTCGAGCGAAGATCTTTTCGAACGAAGCACTGTATCCGTACTTCTCTGGGTCAGCCTTAATTTCCGGGTTACTGAGTGAATCGTGGTCTTCCTGCTGGTCCACGTATTCGCCGAAGACCCGAGCCTTCAGCCCGTGCTTGCGGGCCAACGTCCACAAATATTCACCGGGAGAAGAAGTCAGGCGAGTGTCGCTACGGAGCGTTTCTCGTCGGGAGTACCCCAAAATCCATTGCTTCTCGCAGTAATCGGTGGCGTAGGCGGCGTCGGTCCATTGGTGGCCCGCTTGGGACGTTTCACCGTCGGTGAACAGGTTGTCGAACAAAACAAAATCGTTGGCGATCTTGTGACCGTTTGGGGTGACGTTCTGTCCAAAAATGGTTAACGCAGGTTCGCCGTTGCCTTTAGGGATGTCGCCCAGTACTTGGTCGTACGTTCGATTCTCACGAATCACATAAACCACGTGCTTGATCTTTCGGAGGGCATTTCGCTCGATGTTTGCTTTCTCCTTGAGCTCCGATGCGCTAGCTTCCCAAATCGGTTTATTCTCCATCGTTTGCCGAGTCAGGGCTTTGTAATCAGCAAGACTCGGAACTGGCATAATCCTCAATCGACCTTGAAGTTGTTCTCCGATGTAGTTGTAGGCGGCATCGCCCTGCCGACGTGCCCGCAAGGATGCCTGACTTGCATCGAGCATCGCGTTGGGGCCATATCCACCTTTTGCGGACGCAATAATCAGCTGACGATCATCGGAGGAAACCGCAACAACCGCTGGATATCGTTCGGTCGGAATGAGTCCTAACCGTTTCGACTGACCAACCCGCGATACGTCAAGGGCTGTGATGCAGTTGTTACCGGCATTGGCAACATAAAGGGTCTTGAAGTCACTCGTAAATGCCAAGGAAATCGGAACGGGGCCAATGGTTTGCTTGGTTGATATTCCGGTTCGAATCTTCTCTCGGACTTGCTGGTTCTGAATGACGGACACAACGTCCGACCCAGAACTGGTGACAAAAAGCCTTCCGTCGGCAGAGTATTTCAATGATGTCGGTTGAGCTTCGACGGCGATTTCTCGAACCAAATTGAACGTCGCTGCATCGATCTGCGATACGCTCTTTCCGCCCCAATTCGAGACCGAAATCTCGTTGCCATCGGGTGAAACGGCGACGCCGTACGGTCGATATCCGACCTTGATTCGACTCATCACTTTGCCAGTCTTCGAGACTTTGAGAACTTCATCTTGCTGACAATTGAGAACATAGACCGCGTCAGACGTCGATACCATCGAAGACACGAAAACATCTTTTTCGGACTCGCTAAAGATGGGAACTTCGCCATCGGCGATTAACTGCCCGTCCTCGATCTTAAACTTCCGAACTGCTGGAAGCCCTTTCGATGCATTGGCAAATCCGCCCGAAACCCAAATCTCATTATCGGAGATCTGAGCTACGCCGATCCAATCCTGCTTTAACGCAACAGTACTGACGATTTTGTGTGACTTCAGATCAATGAGATTGAGGGAATGATCGTGATAGCCGCAAGTATTGACTACCGCCAGATTTGAGTTCTTGAGTTGCAAAAACGTGCCTGGCATGTCTCCCGGCAAATCGATCGCCGCTCCGACTGGGCTAATATTCCAACCGTTCGGCAACGTAAACGCCGAGTGATTGGCATTCCATCCAGGCACCGAGTATGCTCTCTGGCGATTGATCGCAACTGCTGAGAAAACCAGTGCGGATGCAAGTAGCGGTCCTGTGACGATCAATCGCTTCGAGATTTTTCGCATGGCTTAAGCCCGGTTACCGGTCACCAGGCTGTTTCGTTGTATCGTCGATTTTTGGTCCAGTTATTGCCGGTGCTGGAACATTCTGTTCTGCTGCAGGCGATGCTTCATGCTGAGACGGAACCATGACTACCTTTTGTTCGCCGCGCGGTGCTTGTTCGGTGATGGTTTCTTTGGATTCGCATCCGACGACGGAAACAGCAAGAATTGCTGCGATGAGAATTGTTTTGAAGTTCATGTTTTTGGTTGGTTTAACAAAGAATGAACTCCGACCCATTCTGGGTCGGAGTTTTTGAGTGTCTATAGATCCTCGATGGATGATCAAGGTTGATAGTCAGGGCGGAAAATTGGCACGTGGCATTGGCTGTCAACGTACGTAATTCCTTGGAATGGAATTCCTGTTCGGAAGTAATTAGGATCAGCTACAAATGGATCGTTCTTGGCGTCGCCAGTTCCGGTTGGGCGAGACTTTGCGTGACCATCGGTGTAGACCCAGTTCTGCGTTTTTGCAAAAGCCCATACTGTGCCGTAGTCAATGTTGCCCATCTTTGATTGTGTACCGTTTCCGATTCCATCAGGAGTATGTTGATCTTGTCGGTTGCAAGAACTTGCGCTGCCGAAAGTTGCTCCTCCGCCGCTGAATGTACATGCAGCGTTTGGATCAGCACAAATCAAGAACGGATTTGTGTACGTGTAACCAACGAAGTTAGCTTTACCAAATCCTGGCCACCAAGCTGGCGTCGTCGCAACTGACACAACTGAAGTTGTGCTGTATGAGGACATCAAGCCATTCATATGATAGGCGGTCTTAATTGGCTCTTTTGCTTTGTTCGCCGGAGAGTAATTGAAGGATGTTGATGTAACGTCAGGAGCGCCTGGCATCTCCATCATCTGGGAATTCTTGAGATAAGGATAAATCTCGTTGAATGGAAGTCCATATGCTCCTCTAACTCGACTTGTACATGCTTGGGCATTGTGCGAAGCAGACCAGTCGGACGGAGTCAAAACGCGGGAGTTAAAGTTCCAAAGGCCGTCTGGAGCTGCGGCTGAAATGTTACAGTCTCGTCCAGATTGGTTTGGAAAATAGTCATCGTAGTCGGTTGAATAGATCATGGTTCCCATTCCAATTTGCTTGGTGTTGGAAAGATCTTGGGTCTTCTTTGCTGCGACCTTTGCCTGAGCAAAGACTGGGAAAAGAATGGCGGCGAGAATAGCAATGATTGCAATTACTACAAGTAGTTCTATAAGGGTAAAAGCTCTTCGGGACATTAGGAAATCTCCTAACCGAAATCATAAACCACGAGGATTAGCAATGGGTTAATTTTGTGTTAAGACTACATTATTAATGTATTTAGGCTAATGAGTCTTCTCGCGCAGTGATAGGTTCGAACAAATGTAGGTTTCAGTGGGGCTTCGATGTATGATTAAAGAGATGACTCCTTACAAGGATTCAACGATTACGCAAAGAGCGGCGCTTTTTCGGGTTGTTTACGGATTTAGTTTTATCTTCTTGCCGCTGGTGTTCATCGGCCTCGGGTTCCGTCGAGACCAACTACCGCAAAACATATTTATGTTCCCGCTTTGGATCCTTGCCATACCTTCAATAAGCTGCTTAGGTTTTATTGAGGGATTTCCAAGCGATCCGTCCTTTTCAAATTGGCGATTTTCCACTTCTTTTCTCATGCTGGGAAAGCAATTATTTGAGCCAAGTCCACATTCAAACAAAGTCTCCTATCGAATCTTTCGCGGCATCCTCGGTGTGTTCACAGTTGCGGTTGGATTCTTCATGTTTTTGTTGATGCTCCCCCTTGTGGTCTTGGAAATGATCTTCAGTCAAGGAAATTCTGTTCGGCAAACCGGACCCTATGCAAAATTCAAACCCAATGAATATGTTGGGTAGTGGCATTGTTGCGCTGCTTCGTTGAGCAAAAAGGACACCCCGACTACCTGACGTTCCGTTGGGGCTAAAGAATGATTCAAATCCAGGAAACCTTGCTCGGATTACCAATTTCGATCAATTCTTCGACCGATTTGACTCCATCAACATGGATTCGGATCAACGGCGTCGAAGACCCCTCGTAGATATCCCATGCATCGGGTCCGGGTTTCCCAAACGATTGATATCCATCGCAAGTTGCCATTCTCCAAACTTCGTCGCCTGTGAGCGGTTTTTCGCGTTTGGCCGCTACCGCCATAGCCTCCCGCATTTCAGCGAACATATTGATGGGGCCACCACTAGCAGGCGAATCCAAACCAAGTCCAACCGTAATTCCTGCATCTAAGAACTCTCGCACAGGAGCGTGTGGACACTGGAGACGTTGGTTCGATTGGGGGCAATGAGCGATTGTCACACCAGTTTTCGCGAGGATTTGGATATCAAACTCATCGACGTCACAGCAATGGACGCACTGCACACCACGATGCAAAACCCCATGGTCACGTAGGACTTCAACAATACTCAAATTGTAAACATTGAAAGATATTCCTTGACTGCGGCGGCGGTCAGCAAACTTTCCCTTTCCTAGGCGAACGAAATTCGATTCGTGTGTAGTCTCTGCAACATGAATGCTCGAAGGATCGCTCATCTTGCCCATCATTTTGAGAATGTCCTCGTCAACCGTATAGTAGGCATGTGGATTTAGCGAGGAGTCAGGAAAAACCTTTCGAGTGGCTTCGAGGCGGCATGCAACATGTTCTAGCCTTTCTCGTGGCGTCTCGTTTTCTGACAAGGTAATCACCTCGTGGAAAATCCAGCCGCCAATCCCATGTTTGATCATCGCTTCTGCGGATCCATCTCGATCCGAATGTTCACCGATCCAGGCAACTCCTGTTCGCTTATTTTCTGCTGCCGCCAAGTCACACTGTTCGCGGACATACTCGGGTGATTCCAAAGCCTTGAGCCGAGCAAGCTCAAAGATCCACTCGAAAAACATTGGTTTGTCGATTGCCTCTTGCATCCCGCGGTATTCGAGATGCGAGTGGGCATTTACGAATGCGGATGAAACAATGAACGATTCGCAAGGGTGGGACGATGCCCGGATTTCTTGGATTGTGCCATTAACGATGGCTAGTTCCAAGCCGCGTTCCAAAACTCCATTGATAATGAGTCCGTAAGGGCGGATCCAATCATCGTGGGGCACGTTCATAGGTCAGAGGTATACCGAATTTCGAAGGAAGAAGCTGGAATAAAAGCCAATTAGAGTTTGGTCGCCCAAAGACGATCGAGTTGGCCGCGACTGAGAGATTTCGCGTGAAAATCACCCATCAGCGTGCTGTAACGGTACGTTTGAAGTAAGTCCAAATAGGTGTTTACGTCGTCTCCAGCTTGCAGGGCACGACCACTGCCGTGCCAATGACCGGCTCCATCAAACAAGACATTAACTTCGGCGGGTAGCTCAAACCGATCTTGGGAAAGGAACTTGAAGGCAATTTCGGTGCGAAAGAGGTAACTGGAGCGGTATGTGGCATAGAGCGAAGGCGAAGATACAAACTGGTCGGGATAGTTGTGATCAAGCATGCGGGTGCCGGAATCGGATGGGCAATGGAAAATTTCTTTGCTCTTTGTATAAGGAAAGAGTGCGTCCGGTAGTTCAAGCATGTACGGAATTTGAGCCTGGAAGTCTGGTTGACCGGACCAAATGTTTGGGTCATATTTGTCGCTGGCGTCTACTGCGTAGGGAAAGATGTCGTCATGATCTCCCATGTAGAGGGTCATCGCGGTGCCAATTTGCTTCAAATTGCTGATGCAGGCAGATTGTTTTGCCGCCGCTTTTGCCCGGGCAAAAACAGGAAAGAGAATCGCAGCAAGAATGGCAATGATCGTAATTACAACCAAAAGCTCGATCAATGTAAACCCACGCTTCATCCACTTCATTGTACGTTGAAACGACGAATTTTGAGGCAGTAGTTCCGGCTAGACGAATATGTCTGGCAAAATGGTTCGCAAATCTGCCAAAATAAATGTTCGCGCTCGTTTATTCGAGCATTAGGAGCGAATCTTTGGCCAAGCCGATTTCCATCAAACCAGAAGAAGCCGTTGCACGTTCATACGCAGACCGACTCATACTTGAAAAACTTTCAGAAATGGAAGCCGCGGTCAAGCTGGGCGAGCTTGCTGACAAATTATCCGGAGTCGGAATTGGACTCGCTGCAGTCCGATCACTCATGGCATCAAACCCAGATGTTTTCGCTTATCACGAGCGACGATGGGTTCCTGCCGCCAGACTCAACAGTCAAGGTCGACCAATCGCAGAAATTATGCGAGCGATCCTTGATAGCTTTGGCGCACCCGTCCAGATCACCACACTGATCGACGAGGTTGCCCGAGCCCAACGATCTACCCCAGAAATCATGGAGCCAACCATCCTGCGATTGATCGCAGGGAATGGTGGTTTTGTTGAAGTTGAAGGCGGACTTGTTGGACTTGACGCATGGGGCTTCGTTGCCACCGACGAAAAGTTTGACCGAGCCCTGGAGATTAACCGAATTTCACGAGAGGATTTTGATGCGGCTGCTGCCAAGCTGGCTGATGTTGATTTCCGATCACCAGACTGGGCGGCTCAAGTATTGAAGCATGCACCAATCAAGTTAAAAGAAGCCGGTGCGGTTGCTCACAGTAAGCTTAATAACGATGATCCTAGAAGCGTGCTCATGTACAGTTCAGGGGAAATCCTTAAAGGCTTGTTCGCAGAACCAAACTTTGTTTATAACAGCGACGGAACCTTCATGACCGAAGCCGACGCTAAAGGATTGGTTTCGACTGCCCTTAAGGTCGCAATGAAACTGACGCCAACCATTGACGTTGACGATGTTGCTCCAATTGAATTTAAGTCCGACGATATCGCCAAGCTGATCAAGAAGATTGTCGCAAGCGACAAGACGACTACAGCAATCAAATTGCTCGAAGAGCACTTTGAAATTACGCCAGGCAGCAAGACTTATCCGGACGATCTCGCAAACATCATTGCGACCCTTTGCTCAAGCAAGGAAGTCGAATGGGTTGGCGGCGACCGATTCCGAAAGGCTGGAGATCATCCTGATTACATCTTGGAAGTTCCAGAGCCATTCCAATTCGTGGCGACTGGCGTATTGGATGAAGAGGGCGAAGAAATTGATGTCGAGCTTACCGATGACGGACTTAACAGTTCACTTCGAAAGCTTCTTCAACATCCTTTGGCACTTGACGTTGTCGATGAAGATATTCAGCCAGCTTTGAAGAGTCAACCAGAATCCATTCGATTGGTTCTCAAGTCGATTCACCGAGAGCTCGGTACTTTCCCGCTTGCTCAGTTCCCAACCGGATGGCTTGATGATCAACCAAAGATTCAGGAAGCAATTTTCGTGGATCCTGCTGGTCGAGAACTTCAAGTTTGGATCAATCATGAAGCACGATTGATGTACGGACTTATCGATTGGTGGCTCGACCAACCAACCGAAAGCGGCGCAGTCTTTACTCTCAACAAGACGATGGTTCCGAATGTATTCGAATTTGAATACATGGATCAACCAGACCCAGTCGTCTACATCAGCACACAGAGAATGGAAGAACTCCGAACGCTCGGAGCCGAATCTGAAGGAACAAGCACACTCGACCTCCTTATCCAAACCATGAGTCACTGGCCGAAGGGTGCGGACTACCTCACAATTCTCGCCGAGATTAACGTTGCTCGACGAACCTCACGAAGGCTCGTTGCATCGCTCCTCTCAAGTTACCAATGTTTCTATCAACGATCCGGTTCACCAGTCTGGCATTTCGATGCTAAGAAGGTTGATCAAGGCTTCGATAAGAGCAAAAAGAAATTCATCAAAAAGTAAAAAATTGCCCTTTCGTTACTTAAAACGAAAGGGTGAGACGATTAAGACGGCAAAAACGTCGCAAGAAAATACTCAAATTGGGTATTATCCATCGGTTCAGAAATGGCAAATACAAAGGCAAGTAAGAAAGATATTCGACGAATCGCGAAACGAACGGTTCAAAACAACATGGTACGCGTGTCCCTAAAGACATACGTCAAGAAGGCTAGAAAGGCAACTGCATCAGGCGATCCTGAAGCTACCCAAGCAAGTCTTGTTACTGCGGTAAAAGCTCTTGACAAAGCTGCGCAAAACGGCGTGATCCACCCCAATCAAGCTGCAAGACGCAAGTCGAGAATCGCAAAGCAAGCTCATGCTGCCCTTAAGTCCGGCGGAACGACTGCAGAAGTTACCGCTGTAAAGAAAGAAGGAGCCAAAAAGGCTTCTGCCAAGAAACCTGCAGCCAAAAAAGCGCCCGCTAAAAAGTAAGCTGAAAAGCCAAAGTTAAACCATTTCTGAAAATCCCCGATCATCTGGTCGGGGATTTTTTTACATTTCTGAATTCACTTGTCAGGGAACCGTAAAATTGGAAGACCGACAGTTGATCGCGATCTGAACCCTTGCGATTGAGTTGGGACATGGGATAAATTCCCGGATGGAGATTATGAATGTCCTTTGAAGCGTATTTGAATAACATCCAAACGAAAACTGGCAAGAGCCCGAGCGACTTCAAACAACTCGCTGAGGAAAAAGGGTTTTTACGAAACGGAACTTTAGTAGAAGGCGTGAAGGCTGGCCAGATCGTTGCTTGGCTGAAAGAGGATTTCGAGCTTGGACATGGCCACGCAATGGCGATTTTTGCGCTGTTTAAAGGGAAGACCGAATAGAGCCTCTGGCTTCTACCAGTTCTCATCTATTTAGCACAACGAATTGGTGCCGTGAATCAACATTCAGTTCCAGTCTGGTCCGGAGGACTCGCCTTGGAAAGTTGTTTCGTCCCAACCCTTTGCCCACAGGTACCAGATTCCGCCGAAAATGGCCATTCCGATCAAAGCGATTACGAGACCAACTATGTGGGTTTCAATTCCCATGTATAGATCGGCCCAAGGTCCCCCATCGTAATCGGTTGAGGGCACAATCATTGAACCACCCATCGCCACCACGAAGCCGTATGACGTAAGGTAACCACTCAATGCCGTCGAAATGATAATGGTGGTTGTGGCAAGGAAAGGCTTTGAATTTGGCTTAAGCCCCATTCGGTGCCAATTGGGCGGAATATAGACTCCCTCGGTTCTCCTGAATACTTGTACCCGGGAAACAAATGCTCCGATTACCCAGAGGTGAGTCAGGGAGCCCACTTCAAGATCCTTCGTTTCGGCTCGATCGGCTTCATATGCTTCGATAGAACCATCCTGAAGTTTGGCAGTCACATTTGACTTACCGTCTGGTAGGTGTTCGACCTCGAGAATTTCGCAAGCTGGACGATAGACTTCAAGGAAGTGAGGTTCCCAACCTCGTCGAATGGCAACTTCAATACCAAGGAGAGTAAGACTGATCAATCCCAAGCCCGATGAGACCACGAGAAGCACTTTAAACAAGTTGCTTACGAATGTCTGGTTGTCCCGCCAAATGTCGGTAACTGTCGTACTTGGATTTCCGACAATTGCGGTCGAAAAAGCAAAGACTACGAAGAGCCAGCAGATCGTATAAGTCTTGAAGAAGATGCTGGAACGAGCATGAATCATTTCTGGATATTTGTCAGTACCAATTTACCAAGATTTGGACGATTTGGTTACAAAATGGCACAACCAAGTTCATTTCATGTGAGAGGATTCGCAATGTTCGGAATCGAAGAATTCGAGGTTTTCCACAAAACTCTCGTCCAACTCCAATAATCCTCGAATTTGAAACATTTCGAGCCTAACTTTCGGTAAAACCGCCATGTGGGACGATTATCTTCAATTATTCTAGTCGCGTGTCTTGCGGGGGTGGGATTGGCACAGGGTCAATCAGTTAACCAGGCAAACTGGAAACTCGCTGACAAGTTCACGTCAACGGCAATGAGGCCGTATATTTATAGCTCGCGGGTGACGCCAGTTTTTCTCAAGGATTCCGACATGTTTTGGTATATGTGGCGGGAAGCCAGCGGAAAGCGATTCATGTTCGTGGATCCCGCCAAAAAGACGAAAGAGCTTCTATTTGATCATGTCAAATTGGCGGCCCAGCTATCTGAGCTTCATCACAAGCCTTATGAAGCGGCGAATGTTCCATTTGAAACGGTCACGATGACTGAGGCGGGCAAATTCTTTATCTCGGTCGAATCGAAATGGTACACCTATGATCGGTCAAAGGAGTTGCTCGAAAAGTCTGAAAAGGGACCGCCAACTCCGGCAGCCGAACCGGCTAGAACGCCTGGTCAAGGCGGCAGGGGCGGCGGTGGCGGAGGGCAAGGTCAAGCCCAGGCTGGCGCAGGCAATTACAAAAATACAGCTGCCGACAAGAAAATCTATACCTATGCCCTCGATCATAACCTTTATGTCTCCGAAGGTGACAATGACGACAAAGCATTTCAGATTTCCTTTGATGGAGAGAAAGACTATAGCTTTGGTGGCGGTGGATTTTTTGCGACGGACTTCAACGTAGAAGGCACCCTCAACACGGCACCCAACAAAGTAAGACCAAGCGCAACGTGGTCCGAAGATTCCAAACGATTCTTTATTTCGAGGTTCGATTCTCGACTCGTTAAAGAGTTGTTCCTGGTGAACAATCTCAATGACCCTCGTCCGAGCCTAATGCGGTATCGCTACGCGATGCCAGGTGAAGAACGAGTGCCGCAACAAGAGCTTTGGATATTCAATCGTTCGACTCATCAGTTCAAAAAGCTCAACGTCAGCAAGTTTAAAGACCAGCTGTTGATGAATATCCATTTTCCTGGAAACTCTGACCATATTCGATTTGTACGAAGGGACAGACTTCAGCGCAATCTAGAACTGTGCGAATACGATCTCAAAACGGATCAAACCACTGTTCTGTTTACGGAAAATGTGGAGAATGCCTATCTCGAAATCCAACCGATTAAGTACGTCAAACCAGGCGGTGACTTCCTTTGGTTCTCAGAGAGAACTGGGTGGGGACATTTCTACCTTTATTCAAACGACGGAAAACTCAAGAATACATTGACCTCGGGACCATGGCGAGCTGAAAGCGTCGTTGATGTCGATGGCGACAAGGGCTATGCCTGGGTCAATGGCGTTGGACGAGAGAAAGGCGAAAATCCTTACTATACGCATACGTACCGCGTCAAACTTGACGGAACCGACTTCCGAATGATTAATCCCGGTGATGCAGATCATGCTGCGACATTGAGTTTTACGAAGAAATTTGCCGTTGACACCTACTCGAGAGTGGATTTAGCGTCCTCAAACTCGGTGTTCGACGAAAATGGAAACCGGGTTCTTGATCTTGAAAAGCAAGATCTGAGCCGTCTGGAAGCAATGGGCTGGAAGATGCCAGAAACGTTCAAAGTGAAGTCTGACGATGGTGTCGTCGATATCTATGGCAACATGTGGAAGCCATTCGA
>JBAXBU010000065.1:0-18247 GCA_037141835.1 Armatimonadota bacterium
TGCCAGTAGCAGCGCAGCAGCGCGCCGCCGGCGGTCTCGGGGCCGGATTCGGTCAGCAGGCGATTCTGTTCGGCGCTCATCATGGCGGCGGGCTCCACGCTATGGCCACCGCCGGCTCCTGCTCCACCGCTACCACTTCCGCCCGACGGCGCACCTCCTTCTCCGCCGCCTTCGCCTCCGCCAGCACCACCGCCACCGCCAACTTGCATTGGAAAAAGTGCTGAGATTCCAGAGATACTTGCGAAGATATCTGAACCATCCAAGTTGTCAATTCTTTGCTTAAGATGGGCAACTTCACGATCAGCTTTAAGTTTAGGTGTCCACCATCGATCTCGATTCTCGTCTCTGCCTGGCTTACTACCCTTAAAGACCTTGGTTGGCTTTTCCGTAAATTCCGGTGCTGGGGGTCTGAAGTGTTGCTCCAGAAAGTTTGCGGTGCTAAGCGCTGCGCTATTCACACCAGCTGCTCCCGTGCTATAGATTAAAACGGAGCAAACTGCGGTTGAAAGCAAACGAAAGGAAACTGATGATGCTTTTCGATTCATGTTGATACCTGTTAGTAATACTATATCAAACAATTCTTAAATATGTGACATTTATATCGTTTTCATCGATTTTCATCTTTTAGTAGAATTAATCCGATTTAATGGAAAGCTTGGGTGAAAATGTCTTACGCCGAAAAACTTACCCAGCCATTGACATTCGTAGTAGACTAATATACACTATTTTTACGTATAGGTACCTATGAAAACAATGGAGATTCACCTGACCTTAAGCGCAAAATCCAACTTCAGCCAAAGTGTCCAATTAGGAAGGTTTTTGAAATTCGCCGCTTATCGTTCGCCACCCGAACTAATGAAATGCCAGATTCAAAAACCCTTCTTCTTCTTCTTCTTCTTCTTCTTCTTCTTCTTCTTGAGGCTGAAAGCTAACAGCTGACAGCTTCTTTTGCCGTGTGCTACATTTTTTATCCATTCCCGAATTTAGGTTCAATTCGTTACCAATTTGTCCGCTAAGGGAGGATTGACGAAGGAGGAACCATGTTTTCGCTTGCCCTGCATTTCCCAGAAAATCAAAATAATTTACAGTAGACATTATTCTACATAAATTATGTTAAAATCCCTCTATGACTTTTGCTACCCGATCGTATTCTGACCTCATACGCACCCCCAAACAGCGCCACATTCAACTCCTCGAACACAATCGTGTACGTCTAGAGAACACCATTTTATACTGTCGGCAGAACAATATCCGCAGTCTCTTCATTGCCGAGCAAGACAGCAGTCGCCCTCTCTATCTCAAGTTTTCTTACCTTCGCCCCCAGCTTTGTACGGTTACAAGCATCATGTGTTTCGGCCCAGAGGAGCACGAAGCAATTGAGATCGCCAAAGCCGTGATGATGTACGACATGAACCAAGAGGTCCCGATCATGATCATCAACAATGATCCCACTAGTAACGCCTTTTCGTTCGTTGTGGTTGTGGTGTAGCCGTGGCTCAGAAATCGGTTATTTTGTGGGTAGAACTGATGGAGTTCTACATTGAGCGAAACGGCAAAGATGTTCCCCAAGTGGTCCATCGAGGCGATATCGTACTCGACGCCAACGCGATCGCTCGGAAAAGAGGTGTCACAAAGGGCATTCTTACCAAGCAGGCTCGTGCCATCCTCAGCGAAGGCGAATTCATCCCCTGGGAAGAAGAAACCTATCTCCGCAAACAAGCCGATTGGCTAGATCTGTGCATCGCCTTCTCGAACATCATCGAGCCTGCAGACCAGCATGCAGCTTGGATCGACCTCAGTGCTCACCCCCAACCCATTGACATAGCCGATGAACTCTTTCGTACTCTCCAAATAACGACCAAACTCACTCTCTCCACCGGCTTAGCCAGTTCCAAATGGATGGCTCAATTGGCAGCAAAGTACGATGACTGTGGTCCGGCCTTGCATAGCCCACCAACATTTCTCGCCGGACTTCCCGTTCAGGAGCTTTTGCCCGTTCCGCTTGAGTATCGACAACGGCTCCAGTTTCTAGGCTATTCAAAGATTGGCGATGTGGCGCACATCCCATTTCCCGTTCTTCAAGAGCAATTTGATCAAGCCAGTTTTCTGATCCAAAATTCGGCGAAGGGAGGGGCTTATGTTCCAGTTGAAGCCGCCTATCCACCTGCTTCAATCCTAGAAAAATTCATCTTCGATGGCTTAGCTGAATCATTAGAAGCAATTCAGAACACCATTGAGCTTCTCGCTCAACGCATTGGCAAACGGCTCGAACTCCAGAACCTTGAAGGAAGTCTCGTTAGCATCACCCTAGAGTTTGAAGATGGCAAAACCAAGCTAATCAGCCGCACATTTAGCAAGCCGCTTCGTGATCCAAAAACCGTTCTGCCAAGCTTACAGTTGCTCCTCAATAAGCATCTCAATCATCCCCTAGCAGCAATTCAAGTTCTTCTTTCTGGATTAAAAAAGGTAACCACTGAGCAGGGTGCTTTCTTAGAAAAATCAGGAACACGAACTCCACGGCGCCTTGAGTCTGCGATCAAAAAGGCCCAAGCGGTGTTTGGCGATAGTTCGGTCAAGCTGGGCAAGGAAATACAATTGCCCCGACGCGTATATGTCTTGCGGGAGTGGAAGAATGTCACCGGGTGGCGATAACATCCTCGCCCATTGGCGAGAAATCGGCGAGTGGTGGGAGAACGAAGAACCCCGAGAATTCCGACGTTTCATTGATACTCTCAATATCATCCGCGAAACAGACAAAGGGTTTAGATACGGCGAAAACGGACACACCCAGCCCCGCCTCAGCAGCAAGCTTCGAGTGCGTGACGAAAAAGTTGCGAAGGCGATGGGCTACGCCCCAGAGCCAACCTATTCCGATTATCAAACAAAACAACGGAGGGAGCCGCTAGCCCTGCTTCACGCGGTCAGTGGGTACTCGTACGGACGCTCAACCATGCACGCTTCGGACATCCTCACTTACCCCGAAGCGCAAGGATATGAAGCAGTACTTCTCGCCGACACCTTCTCCTTGACTGGGGCCGTGGAATTTACCAAAGTCGCCAAAGAACTAGGATGCCAAGCCCTTATCGGCTCAACCTTCGAAATGGAGGATGGAGGCGAAATTATCCTTGTGGCAAAGACCCCGTTTGGCTACCAAAACCTCTCCCAATTGATCTCGGTTTGCCATATCGAGGAGCCAAGATTATTCCCATTATGTACATGGGAACGACTCACAAGGTTTCCGAATGATTTGCTCTGCCTAACTGGTGGCGATGCCGGGCCAATTAATCGTCACCTCACCAAAGGCAACAAAGAGGCAGCCCAAAAGACGCTTCAGCGACTCGTTGATCTGTACGGTCGATCAAACGTGTTTGTCCAAATTGAGCGATGCTATCTACCATGGGAAGCAAGAACCAACCGACTCCTCCTCGATCTTGCGTTAGCCATGAACGTAACTCCCGTTGCCGGTAACTGCATCACCCACCATCGCCCACAACATTTCCCCGCCCAAGACACCATCGTCTGCATCGAAACCCTCTGCGCGATCGAAGAAGTAGTCGGGCGAAAACCCCGCAGAACCCCCGAGCAACCCGAAGTTCAACAACGTCCAATGCGCGGGCTCAATGCCGAGCGGTTTCTTCGTTCAACCGCCGAGATGAAAGAACTGTTCTCAGATACACCTGAGCTCTTGGCCAACACCATCAAAATTGCCCATGCGTGTGATGCAAGCGTTTTGCCGCCGAGAACGGTTTTGCCCGCCTTTTGTGACGACGAAGTAGAACTGCTTCACAGCATTGTCTACGCTCGTGCCGCAGACCTACCCGAGAAATGCAAGAACGTACGTGGAACCCGCACCCAACGCCTCAATCGCGAAATGGACCGAATCATCAAAAATGGCTTTGCCGGACATTTTCTCGTTGCGTGGGATATGTGTAAATGGTCGCACGAACAAAACATTGTATTCAGCGGGCGAGGCTCAGTAGTCGATAGTGCGGTGGCATACTGTCTCGGCTTATCTCGCATTGATGGTTTTGAGCACGACCTTCATTTCGACCGATTCCTTCCCGAAGACGGAAGCAAACGCCCCGACATTGATATTGACTTTGAAGCCCGTCGCCGAGATGACGTGCGCGGTTACCTTTCGCAAAAGTATGGCTATGATCGTGTGGCAACCGTCGGCGCGATTGGCACCTACAACACCCGAGGTATTGTGCGCGAAGTCGGAAAAGTCCTGGGTATTCCCCAAGAAGATCTCGACTACCTCGCCAAAAGATTGCACGGTAGCGTCAGTCCGGATCGCATCGAACGCGCCCTCGACTCAAAGCCCGAGCTGAAAAACAGCCACATCCCCCGCGAGCGCTTCCGGTGGGTTTTCCGTCTCGCCAAAGACCTGATGGACGTCCCCCGCAATCTCCGCTCCCACTCTTCCGGAGTCATTATTTCAAGCCAACCGATCTGTTACACGGTGCCGGTTCTTCCATCAGCCGTGCCCGGAGTGCAGATCATTCAATGGGACAAGCGGAGTACCAAACACTTCTTCGACAAATTCGACATCTTATGCCTGCGCGGAAACGACGTCTTGTCGGATGCCCAGGAGCGTGTCCGCATTCAGTCTCCAGATTTCTCGGTCACAAACCTCCCTTTGGATGATAAGGATGTATACCGAACCATGCGTGCAGGCGAACTCATCGGTATTCCTCAATCAGCGTCACCGGCTATGCGCCAGGCTCATGTAAGAATCCAAACTCGTGACCTCAAGGATGCCAGTTTGGTTCAAGCAGGAATCCGCCCCGGCGTTGGTGGAGCGGTCAAGCTCAACGAACTAATCCTCCGCAAAAAAGGGAAGCCATTCACTTACTCCCATTGGCTCCTGGAAGAAATCCTTAAAGACACCTACGGACTGATCGTATTCCAAGAGCAGGTTGACCTTCTACTTCAACGATTTGGCAACTTCACTTGCGGCGAGGCAGAGCAGATTCGTGAAGATATCTACAAAAAGCGAAAAGAAGAGCACGTCGCAAAAATTCGCGATGAAGTAGTGGCAAAGTTCGTTGCCAACGGGCATACGGTTGAAGTTGCCGAAGAAGTATATGGGCTGGTTTCACAGTTCCAAGGCTACGGATTTGCCGAAGGACATGCGCTTGCATTCGCAGAGATTTCAGTGCGCTCAATCTACTGTCAGCAAAACTTTCCAACCGAGTATTTTGCCGCCCTGCTTGATGCCCAACCAGCCGGTTACTACGGACCTCGGACCTTGGTTAACGAAGCCCGATGTCGTGGCGTAACAATCTTGCCACCTGATGTCAACGAGAGCAATCTCAAATACCGAGTCGAAGACGTAGTTGCCGAGGATGATCCGCAAATCCGAGTTCCGAATAATGGCATTCGGGTTTCACTCAAAGAGATTCGCGATGTCTCCAGAGCAACGCTTGAACGCATCGTCTTCGCTCGCCCATATTCATCATTTTTCGATTTTGTTGCCCGAGTACGACCTCATCGAGACGAATTAGAAAAGCTGATTCTGTGCGGCGCATTAGATGCCTTGCACAACAATCGCAGAGCGATGCTATGGGCAATCCCTCGCGCTTTACGGTTCGCAGCAAATGTCGATTGCGATCTTCCCCTCAGCATACAAGAACCACACATGCCCAACAACATCGATGATTTCAATGTGTTCGAGCGGGCAATTCAGGACCGACGCGGATTGGGACTAGACATCAAACAGCACCTTATGGCGTTTGAACGATCACGCGTTCGCGAAAAAGGTGCACTAACCTCGGCCGAGGCAAGCAGACTCCCATCGGGGACAAAGGCAATCGTAGTAGGTAACCCAATTCGGCTCCGCTTTCCACCCACCGAGAGCGGCAAACGAGTGCTGTTCTTCGACCTAGAAGACGAAACTGGACTGTTGAATGTGACCTGCTTTGACGCGACATATCTTCGTGACGGGCACCATGTCATTTGCAATCCATACGTGACCCTGCGCGGTGAGGCTCAGGACCGAGATGGGCATATTGCATTCTTGGTGCATCGAATCTATCCTTACCAAGCCGAGTTGGAAAAGCAGCTTCGCCAAAACGAGACACTACCCGTGACTTCAGCCGACTTCCTATTTAACTAGCTTAGACAATCGATTTCTCGAAGTACTGCCGAGCCGAATTGCGACCAATCGGGCGTACGTTGACCACATTTTCAGGCGAAAGATCAAGTAACTGTAGCCAGTCCTCTATCGCATCGCTCTTCGGGAATATCTCATTCTCCTTGAATTCCTGATCCAACGCTTCAGTTAAGTCGGCAAGCGTGATTCCAGTTTCTTTCTTTGGTTCCGCCAATGTCCTTCGTATGGCAGTCTCTTTCGCCCGATCAACAATGCTCTCCAAAATCGCGCCCGAGTTTAGATCGCTTCGATAAAGGGTGTCTGTCTTCCCACTTCGCAAGGCTATCTCCAAAAACTCGTTCGACTTCTTCTTTGACCAAAGAGCATCTAAGACACCCTCCACCAATTCTCGCTGCGCGCAAGCCGACTCGCCATCGTGCTTTGCCAAAACCTCAGGATCGAGCGGCAAAGAAGCCTTCAGATAAATATTGAGGATTTGGCGTGATGCATCCTTATCGGGACGAACCACTTTTACCTTTCGGTCAATTCTTCCGGGTCGCAAAACCGCGGGGTCAATATAATCAGGTCGGTTTGAGGTGAGCATCAAAACAACATTCTCAAGCGATTCCAGCCCGTCGAGCTCGGCACAAAACTGAGGAACAACTGTGTTACTCATGCTGAAGTGCCGACCACTTGAACGAGTACGCAAGAGAGACTCTGCCTCATCCATAAAGATGAAGACCAAGTAACCATCCTTTGCCTTTTCTCGTGCCGTTCGGAAGATGTCCCGCACCATGCGCTCAGTCTCACCAACCCACATGTTCAAAATCTTGGGTCCCGAGATCGCCATGAAGTATTCCTTCACTTCTTTGCCTTGGCGCTCGCTATACTCCTTGGCCAGGGTTCTAGCCGTAGCTTTGCCGAGAAGCGTCTTTCCGCACCCGGGAGGGCCGTAAAGTAGGATTCCCTTAACCGTTCTCTTCCCGTACTTTTGATAAACCTCAGGATGAAGCAACGGAAGCTCAATTGTCTCGCGAATAAGCTGAATTGCCTCGGGCTGCCCACCTACTTGCTCCCACGTGATGTCTGGGATATTCTCCACGAACAAATCTCGATTCTCCTGCTTTTCAAAGTGCTCAACTGCAATTCGTCCGGTCCCATCTAGCCGCACTTCATCGCCAGCATGAATCTTTACAGTGGATAGCGCAGCACCAATGAAGATCAACCGATTCTCCGTTCCAGGTTGGTCTCCACCAATCTTAAGACGTCCATCAGAGAGAACCTCCGCAACGCGAACGATTGAACCCTGATCTGACGAAGGAGCAAGCCCAATAATTGCGTAAGCCTCGTTGAGTCGCACTCGTGTACCAAGCGTCAAAGTCTCTTCTTTTACCGCTGGATCAAACATAACAACATATTCAGAATCGCCCAACAAAATCATTGGCAAGGGTCCCATATCGGTATCCATCCACTTGAGAAAGACTCCAATTTTGTTCGCTGGTTGAGTTAGCTTTTCGTACGCTTGCTTGTACTGAGCAAGCTCCTCCGATTTGGTTTCTGCGATACGCGCTTCGGCTTCCAATGTCTCACGAAGAGCACCGGCGTATGTCTTAAGGCGGGCGTTATCAGATGGTATTTGACCCTCTAATACATCGAGCATTTCGAGGGACTCACTTGGGGGCATGAATCATACTACGCTCAAAAGGAGCCAAGAATTGAGGCTATTCCGCCAAAACTGCAGAAATTACCGCCAGACCAATCGTATCCTCTAGGTCGCCATTTGCTTCTGCCTGAGCCGTCACATCTCGCTCAAAGTTGCCTTTGACTGTGCGAACTCGAGCGGTAACCAAATCAGTTGAACCTGCAGATTCAACATTAATCGAATCAATCGTGACTCGAATATCTGGATATGCCTTTTCAAGTGCCTTTCCTGTCGCAATCGCAACCGAATCAGCTTTCGTATGCCCCATCTTGACCGAGGTCCCAACAAATTGCTTTTCGCCAACCCGGATGACAACGTAGGTCAAACTGTTGGGCTCGTCATCCGCCTGAACGGTCTCGACGATTGGAATTGGCGCCGCACCAACTTCCATCTTTGACTCTGCTTCGCGGACTTCTTCAATTGGTGCAGAAACAACCGCCTGAGTTGGTAGTGGCGGTTCCTCTTCAGACTGAGTCCCCGACTGAACAACGACGGGTCCTTCTTTCTTTGCCAGACAGTCGCGGCTGGCAAGATTCACCAAATTATCAAGATTAGAAGCACCATGAACGTTGTTTCGAGTCTTCGTGCGACGTCCACCATATATCCCAACCGCAAAGGTCACCGGAACTTCGACCCCTTCAACATCAAGTCCATGACCATCGCCAAGGATTGATTCCATCAGGCTCTCAGCTTCTTCTCGCTCGCGACTTGTACCGATTGCAAACTCGTCGCCACCGTACCGAACCAACACATCACTGGTCGGATCAATCTTTGAACTAAGATGGGCAGAAACCTTTTTAATGACTCGATCGCCAACGACGTGTCCAAATTGCTTATTAAATTTTCCAAAGTTATTGAGGTCAACAAAGAGGATGACAATCTCAACCCCTTTCTCAAGTTGATCTATTCCCCATTCCCTCAAGGCATCGCTCCAAGGCAACTCGGTCATGGGATCAAATGACTCACGTAATTTGCCTAACAAACTCCTCGAAGTCACAATCGACCAAAACATATTGTCCTTGACGACAGGAAGGCAGTCAACATCACGCTTAATTAACTCTCCCGCAGCTTCTCGAACAGTTAAATGAGCGCCAATCGCTTCTGGCGGAGCAATCATGACCTCTGAAAGCTTGGTCTCAATCGTTGTTCCAACCAACTCAACGGCAGTAATCCATCCGATGAGATTTCGACTTGAATCAACCACACCAATTGCCGGTACTTTATATCCATCCATGAGCATTCGTGCAGTTGAAGCCAATTGATCGGCATCCAACCACACTCGTACCAGGGGGAGGGACTCAAGGGTGTACATAAGGATAGAGGGTCTTGCCTATATTGTAGCGGTCTAATTGAAATACTAGACCCTGTAGGAATACCAGTTTCTTATGCAAGCCGACCCAAGACCATCTCAGTACATTGGTGGACCAAACTGGCAATTGTAGCGTCATTCTTGACCATTTTCGCCACTCGCGTCGCCAATTGGTAACAACGTCCAGGATCAGTTTCCAAATAGTTTGAAACAGAAGACTCACACAGTCCCGCAACATGAATCATTAAGTAGCAAGACAATTCGGTGCTTCCCAGTCGGTCATCTTTGGCAACAACATCGTTGGAAACTCTCATGATGCGATGCCGCAAATCCCAATTCGAATTATCGGCAAAGTAAGGGTCCAAGAGCCCACAGCCCTTGAGGATTTGCTGGGAATCGGTCCACTCACTCTTTTCAAGTTTTAATCGCTGAAGCGCACCTGCAATGACTCGACCATTTCCAAGCAATTTCGCCCCTATAATCTTGGTAAATATTGGTGAGATATTCAGGCGTTCTTTTTTCGCCAAGTGATGGACAAGCGCAATCCTTCCTACCAGGCTCGGCTCGCTTATTGACTCTAGGCACCATTTACGTGGGGCAGGCAAAAGGGCATTGATTCTTCGATCTCGCCCTGTGCAATTAAAAGCGACTAACGTTGGGCGGTTGCCTCGCACCCTTCTATCAAGTGCAAGTCGCAATCTCAAACATTGTTTCGGCTTGCCAAAGACATCTTGGCAATCGTCCAGAATGATTGTCTTTTCAAGCCCAATCCGACCCTCAATTTTGAGAAACTGCTCAGCAGACATAAATTCAACGCATTGAGGTCCATTTGCCACTAAATACTGACTTGCGGCGGTCAAGAGAAGGGTTTTTCCACATCCTGCTGGCCCAGTGATTGCGACGAAAGGTTGGTGATTCGTTGCGAAGAGCAACGTCGCCTCAATAGCTTTGACATTCGTATGGAGGGGTGCAATGACCCTAAATCCGGTTTCTTCGGCGGGCAAAACCACGGCCGACATTCGAGCCTGTTTGACAGGTTCTATAGTACTAAAAATTTCAAACTCCAACGAAAAAAATATGATGCCAAGTCAGTTGTTATTTCATTCCTGAATGGTTCACATATTGTGAAGGAGTCGTGCGGTGACGTCAAGGTCTTGTAACCCAAATCTGTGGATTAAATTCTCGCTCATGCGTTGTTTTTCTCGCGTAATCTTTGTTTTTCATAAGTTATGCACATTTGGAGAATTTGCTCTAATGCTTGATCTTTTTCCAATAAGTTTTGAATACAAATGTTGGGCTGTTGCTGGGCGTATGGCACGAAATACACTGCTTTTCAGTCACCTTGGGTAAGTGAACTGACCGAGGGTTCCGAGCATGTTCGCGACCGGCACCGTGGCAAGATTCACATCCTACTTGCGCCAAGTTCTTTGTCTTTTCGTAATAGAATCCCTTACTTGAATCGAGACCGACTACGTGACAACTCACACAATCAGGATCTGCTTGGTGCCCCTCTTTGACAAGACTCTCATAGGCGTGTGCGTGCTTGGTCTTTGCGTACTGCTGATAGACTTTTCCATGGCAACTCTTGCAATTGACCGACCCAGCAAAGTCCTCGGAAGAGTTCTTTGACACCGTATCAATAAGTCTCTCCTGCGTAACTCGCGAGAGATAGTTCTGATAAATCTTGTCGGCCTGAGCATCGTCCTTGACCGACGGCTCTAACGAGATCACTTTGGCTGCCACAAATTTCTTGCCTCGAAATGTCGCCATGATAACGCCCCGTAAATTTGACCCAGGTGAAACTTTTGACCCGCTGACGGTTGGAATACCCTCCGAACTATAAACAACCATTTCGTGAAGTTCTCTCAGTCCCTCTGCAGCCGTTCGTGGACCATCAAACATGAGCACATCCGTGCCTTTTTCGCCTTCTATTTGCAAGGCTTGGTTATTGGTCGCGGAAACCGTTAGTCCGCCAACAGTTGCTTCCGATATCGTTGGCATAGTTGGATCAGATATTGGTGTGAGCCACTTCTTTTTTGACAAAGGGGAAGCGGCATATAAAAGTCCAACGCCTTGCTGAGCGTCACGACTGGTATAAGCCACGGCATCAATGCCGAGGGAGCCCAATAGCTCTCCGTAAGTTTCCGCTTTCATTTGGGACTGTCTGCCGGGGACATCAATAATATCGCCAGTATCGATCCAAATGACATTGCCTTTGGCTTTCATATTTCGCACGATTGTTGCGAGTCTTTTCAACCCGCCACTCATAGGCTTCGTGCATCCGCAAGGGGAAAGGTGACCTTTGGCTCCTCCAGAAATGATGACCGTAACTTCCGCCGCCGTTTGAGGTTTATCGGATCCTTTGAAACCGAATCCGAGCAAGCCAAAAGCAATGGTGGGAAGGAGCCACTTCATGGCTGGCTTGTCTGGACTGGCAGCTTTATGACGGGTTGCTTAGCATCATCCGTTTCTACGGTAATCGTGCCCTTTACACGGTGGCCAGGTGCCTTACCGTTGTAGATAACCCGGATAGTATAGGCCGAAGGGTTCGTCGGCGGGTTTGGAGTTATCTCAAAGGTCAAATAAGCTGAATCCGAGCTTACTTTCTTGATTGAAAATGGTCGTCCGGGACGAACCAAGACGAAGTTACTATCAGCGATGCCTTGAGGTGAACCCAAATAGACAGTTTCGGGAAGACTAACAATTCCTTTTTGGACAAAGAATTGAGCACTGATTTTGCCAACTTTCGGACTGTCGGTTCGGATGAATACCGAACCGCTTGATCGACCAAACAGGGCGGCGGTTTGAACATTTGAAGTGTCAACGATGACTTTGTATCCACGAACCTTTTGCTTTTGACCCATCTTCTGGAAGTTGTTAACCTCGCCTTCGAATGGTTCAAATTTTGCGGTTAGTGGGTGCCCAATGACGGAGACATCGATAATATTGAACAGTTTTTCTTCGGCAGAGTGAATGTAGAATGTGAACGTTCTTTCGCCTTCATCCATATAGGCAGTATTTGATTCAGGATAGACGATCTCCGCTCGGGGATTGACCATGATGCTACAAGGAATAACAATCAAAGGTCTGTCCGGATCATTGGTCTTGAGAATGAGATTGTGATGAACATCGCCAGTCAACTCAACCGTATTAAATATGCCCGTGAGCATCGTGGACTTTCCTGGTTGCAATACACCTTCTACGGTCCCGCCGATGCATCCACAATCTCCTCTAACATCGAGTTCAAGCGGCGACGTGCCCGTATTCGTAACCAGAATGGAGGCTCGTCCCTCATCGCCTTGAAACTTGGGTGAAAACACCAAACTCGATTGATCGATACTTAATATAGGTTGTCTCAATTCGATTGACTGCTTCTTTTGGATAGCGGCGCGGAGTTGGCTGGAAAGCATCAACATCTTCTTTGCCGCTGTAATATCTTGGGGCGAAACAGAATTGACGTTATTCATTTGCCCTTCAATCCTTCCCATTGCCGAGCCTAACAATGGACTCGGGGCTAAGCCAAGATATCGTCCAAATGTGAACAGACATTCATTAAATACTTCTCGCGCCAACACGCCTTGAAGTTTGGCTCCACGCTTAAGACCGATGACGGTTTCGACTCGCGTCTGGGTTGGATCGACTCCAAGAAAAGTTGCCGCTCCTGCAAGCTCGTTGGTATCGACTTTCTTGGCAAGTACAGGCTCAAAACTAATAGAAATGTCTGCATTCCCAGATTGAATTTGCTTAAATTCAACTTGCCCGGCAAGTACCTTGGTCCAAGCATTCATTGCAGATTCAGCCGACTGCGAGAACTGCTCCTTTTGGTCGGCATTGAGTTTGGCAGTACTCAACTTCCAACTGACGGTAGGTCTCGGAAGCAAAGCACTTAGTTGATTCGCAGTTCCGAAATCCTTTTCACCGAGGGCCTTCTTGATGTCAAGAATAAGGTGATGGTATTCGCTGGATGTCCCGCCCGGAACGCGATAGTCCGGTGCCATGGATAGAATTGAATCCTGCAAAAGACGAGAAAAGCCAAGAATTTTTTTCGCGGCGGCAATATCTTTATCCGACAGACTTTTACCTTTCGATATCGTCCCAAGCCCGAGGTACTTTGCATAAGTCAGATTGCACAAATAAGTTGCATCTACAAGGGCGGCAGGCACCATTCCACTCCATTTTGGTGGAGCTGAATTTGGCTCAAGCTTCCAGGTTGGGGTAGCGATCGATCCAAAAGTCAGTTTGATATCCGGATTCGAGATGCTTTTGGAGTCAAAAGTGACTAATCCATCCATCGCGGTCTGCCACATCTTGGTAGAGGCTGAGATTGCGGTCGCAAATGCAGGTTTCTGGGCAGCTGTTACTTTGGTGAGGTCTGCCTTGAGCGTTACCGAAGTTTTGGGAAGCATGCCGATGAGCGAGGAGCCCTTTTCGAAATTCTTTTCAACGTAAGCATCCTGAATACTCACAGCTAGTTTCCGAAACTCGGTGGATGCTTCAGTTGGAATCTTGAAGTCTTGCTCAGTGCCAATTACGGCAAGAATTAGGGCAGGAATAATCATTTCTTAATCTATGTAGGCGTCTTCGGACGGTTTTTGTTTCAAATATGCTTCGATAAAGCCATCAATGTCTCCATCTAATACTCCGGTCACGTTTCCGGTATCGTGGCCGAGTCGATGGTCTTTCACCATGGTGTACGGTTGCATCACGTAGCTTCGAATTTGTCGTCCCCAAGCTGCCGGACCACCTTCGCCTTTCAACTCGTTGATTCGGTCCTGAGATTGCGCACTTTCTAGTTCCATTAGACGGGCCAAAAGAACCGACATTGCGCTCGCTCGGTTTTTGTGTTGACTTCTTTCGTTCTGACAATTTACGACAATTCCGGTCGGAATGTGCGTAATTCTTACGGCAGACTCGGTTTTATTGACGTGCTGTCCACCCGCACCACCCGCTCGGAGGGTTTCTACTTTGAGGTCATCCGGGTTAATGGTGACTTCAGATTCTTCGACTTCGGGCAGGACTTCGACCTTTGCGAAGGACGTGTGCCGCCTTGCTGCAGCGTCGAAAGGTGAGATTCGCACCAAGCGATGAACGCCCTGTTCGGACCGCAGAAAGCCATAGGCATTCAACCCAGTGATCTGCATTTGGACGGATCGGTAGCCGACGACGTCACCGGGAGTTTCGCTGATGATTTCGCATTTGTATCCTTTGCGTTCTGCCCATCGAGAGTACATGCGTTGGAGCATTGCCGCCCAATCGCAGGCTTCACTTCCCCCGGCTCCGGCGTTGATTTCGAGCAAACAATTGCGCGAGTCGTGTTCTCCAGTGAGAAGAGTTCTTAGCTCGTAAGCATCGAGATCTTCGATAAGCTTAATTGCCATGCTATCTGCTTCACTCTCTAAGGAAGCATCCGGCTCAAGTTTGAGCATCTCGTACAATTCGGCAATATCTCTTTCTGTTTTTTCTAGTTCCGCGAAAGGAGTTAGGACATCTTTTAGCCGACTGAGGCGCTGGAGCACCTTATTAGCGGTTGCGGGATCGTCCCAAAATTCTTGTTGTGCCGATTGAGTTTCGAGCTCTTTTATTTGCTTCTGAAGTGCATGCAGGTCAAAGATGACCTCCAATAGCGTCTAGGCGCGGACGAGCCTTAGACAGCGCTTCATGCTGTTCCATAGATAGCATGGTTTGAGTCTACCATTGGGCGGGGCTCAATGAGGGGCTATTGAGTTCAGGTTTCAGTTGTCAAAGAATGTAGTCGGGGGTTTGGAGTTAGGAGTCGGGAGTCGGGAGTCGGGAGTCGGGAGTTGGGAGTTCCGCGGTTCACTCTGAGGAAGTTTGACCATACACTTTCGCGTCGCACAAGCAACGGCAGGTTGGGACGAAAATGGTGACCGGTCACTTACTTTCCCAATCCATCAATAAGTTTATTGACGCGGTCAATGATTGCCATTGTCTCTGTCAAATCCTTAAGTACATACTTCTCAAGGCCATATTTCTCGGTCCAAAGTGACATGTATTTGTTTATCACTTCCGGTCTAAATAACAAAAGAGATCCGTGGTTCCGAAAATATTCAACGCTTTGAGCTGGAGTTTGCATGTTCGTCACAATTGGCACGACGGCATCCCTAATCAGCCATTCAAAGTATTCCTCAATTCTTGAAACATCCAAGTCGTCCGATTCAAACCTTAGCTCCCCGCTTTCTTTAGGAAAGAAATTGCCAACAATGTATTGCGCCAAGGGCCCCTCCGCGTACTCTGGCTTCCCTATGGCTTTCCAAAGCTCTGGACAGTAAAAGTCACCTTCTAACCTAATCCAGTTGTAATCCTTGCGAATGCCCACATAGAAGCGATGCCTCAACAAGTCGTTCTCAAGCAAGGACTTCCTGATCCCGTGACGGCTCATGGTAGCTCGAAAAATTTTGTTGACCAATGACTTGTGCTGAGTAATGTCAATCACGTTGAACTTATTATGGACTTTGATTGCTTCAGACTTTCTTCCTTTTGTATGAGAACAAATGAGGCTTTAAATGGGGCGCCGGGCTGTCGTGAAAATTCAAGAAATTGTCAATATCAATTGGGTTTTCTACAGCTTGCTGATAGTATCGCCCATCAAGATAAGTCATTCCATCCTCCTTTAATTCCAAGTCTTTCAGTATGGGCATAAAGTCGGTGACGCTCGAATATCCTAAGGCTGGTAACGCACCAATGATTGAATCGTGAAGATGCTTCTTTGTCTGAAAATTGTCTTCATACTTGGAGCGATCAAGCCCTTTCCGCATCAGGAATGGAGGCTTATACTTTGGCTTACAAAAGCAATATAGCAGTAGGTGTCCAAAATACAAAAGGACCCGGTCTCTCGCATCGGTTTCTAAATCATATTCGCCAGGAATATCTATTCTGAAAAAAGTAAGACAGCCGGTGATCACGAATTGAGACTCTGTCCCACCGTGATATTTCGAGATATTGACTGCAAAAACATAGATCGGTCCAGGAAGATTCAGAACTAACTCGCAGTTCGTAACCTTTCCCATCCCATTCATCGCATTAACCAAGTGCATCGAGTCAAACGCCTGACGCTCCAGTTCTAGAGATTGCGGTTGATAGATACAGGGCCAGAGGGTTTTGTAGTCAAAAACTCTTCGTTCCACCGCACTTGGAGCGGTCTTAGTAATTTTCCTCGTGCCCCGGGGCCAGAGCTGGTTCAGGTTCGTCCGCAACTGTTGTATGTATGAGGCGAGTTTGCGGAGCACGGGCGGGTTGTCACGGTTCATATAAGTTACTCATCCTAAATTTTGATCACCTCCATTGAAATCCTGTCTCACTGACAACTCTCTCCTTCGCCTTGCTACGGTGGACAGGACCAGCTTTGAAGATGTCACAGATGCCTCGCCGGTTCGCGGTCAAGGTGGCCAGAGTGCACTAAATCTCTGCCAACCATACCCAATTGAAGTCGCCGTCAATGGCAAAAGCCCCAGCAGCTTTCTTAAGCTGATCCTTTGTGATCTTGCCTCTAATATATCTCTCGTAAGCCTCTAGTGACAGCCAAAAAGAGGAATTTGAGCGTCGTGACACAAATTGATTAATCGAGATACCTGACTCAATCAAATTACGAAATGCGTAGTACCGAACCAATGGCACTGACGACGTCAATACGATATTTTTCAATGCATTGATAGAAGCTTCGGACTGGACATCTCCAAGCATTTCTATTACTTCTATTCGATCGATCGTTTTTCGACGCCGACTATAGGCAGCTAAAAGAAAATCTAATTCAACAACGTCGAATTCGCGTCTCAATACTTCCAACGCGACGGTTGCCTCCTGTGCTTTCCCGAACAGGACTTTGTTCTTCAAGTGACTGGCTAAAGACACTCAGTTCACGCTCCAGACTCGTCACAAATTCGAGCTTTGGCACAGAAGCTTTGGTACGCCAACGATTCTCTTCGACGAATATACTTCAAATCGTTGACCTCGTGATCACTCCGAAAGAGGAGGTAACTTTGTTCCATTTTTCCATGCTGCAGCAATTTTTCCACCATTTTGTCTAGATTTTGATACATTCCTAGTCTTCGATAAATTTCACTCTCCTCCAGGTCATCAATGGCAAATATTGTTTGGATTGACATATCCCTTCCAAACCACAAGATTAAGATGGAACCTCCTAAACCTGGACATTTCATGCCTTCTACTTTAAGGTCTCCAATATTGCCCATTCGTAAATCGTCTTTGAATGGCACCTTAGGTAAACCTTGTGAACTAAAATCAACTAAGTCTCTTGACCCAGCAATATAGCCCCTCAGATTGTCTAGTTTTTCAAAATTCATGATTCATTCTACGAGCCAAGCAAACCTCCAGCGGTGAGCCACTGCGTGGGCCGATAAAACTTGACTCTGCTTGAATGTGGCCGGTTTAATCGCAATCACAACATGTTAAACCAATTCGAGGGCAATTTGTTTACACTTAACCACTCTTGAATTTTTGCATCTCGTTTAACAATGAAATCAGAGTCATTCCATTCACTTGCAAGACAAATCACTCTCTCGACCATGTCTTCTTCGAATTTCCTAGTGATGTTTAGGTGGCAAATCAAATCAGCTTTTGTTAGTGCAATGTTTGGCAGCCTGCAGCTACTGTTCAAGTAATGCGAGGCAACTAGTTCGTAAAGACCTTGAATTCCAGAATTGCTGGCATATCTATGCATGGCTTGTGAAGAAAATTTTTCTAGCGAATTCATTGTTGCCATTGCGTCGGCGATTTTAGACTTCGCCAGCGTTAAATTGTCAAGTAGATTAGACCTGAGCCATGCTTCATCATGATCAAATCGAATAATGTGCACATTCAGCATTGCTGCCGTATCGAAATTCAATGCCAATTTGTTATACAAATGGATCTTAACGTAATCTGGTCGATATCGCATTTTTTGCAGATATAGTCCAACAACTAGTCCTTTTTCAACCGGCACGATGGCGTCATTAGAGCCGGTGAAATAGCACCCCGGAAAAACTTCTTTAATGATTTGTTTCTCAGTAATTTCCGTAGCCATTTTAAGGTTTTACCTCGCTGGACGCAAGCGCTCATACTGACAATCCTTTAACACTGGCTTCTCGCAGGCTTGTAAGATGTCATTGGATGGGTCTGGTTGGAA
>JBAXBU010000066.1:0-18065 GCA_037141835.1 Armatimonadota bacterium
ACTTCCGCCTACGCACAAGTGCTTCGGCGAACAGGTCGGCGGACGAGCCCGACAATTCCGTCTCGTTAATCTCGTCGGAATCTTCGAGCTGCCTTAGAGGTCCACCTTCGAGCAACTGTAGTATTGAGATCTGGTTCAAGGGTAATTCCTCAGGATGTGAAGGCAGCCGTTTGGCAACGTGACGACGGAATGTGTGTCCAGTGTGGCGCAATGGACTATCTAGAATTCGACCACGTAATTCCATATTCAAAAGGTGGGGCAACGTCGTTCGACAACCTCCAATTACTTTGCCGAAACTGCAATCTTATCAAGGGAGACCGAATCTAGTCAGTGACTATTCAGCTCTGAATTTTGCGACCAAATCATCAAGGCGGCCGTCGTCCCCCATAACCTTGATTGCGTGCCAAAAGTAGTCCAGAGTCCAAAAGTCGATGGGATGATCTCCTGGCGTCAACTGCAAATTGAGGCTCCGACGTACATGCCATAAAGCACCATTGACCTTCTCGTACTTCCTTCCCGGGGTATCACCCTTATCAGACACGATTCCGAGGCCAAGTTTGTTCAATCCAGCTTCCGACTTACTGTTCCAAACTCCATAGTCGTTTGGAAAAGCCACGAAGAGGATCGGCGAAATAATTCCTTGCCCAAAACCTCGAACACTTTGGTCTGCGATGTCAAATCTCTCGGCAATATTGTCGTTGAACTCGGGCTTCCGAACCAATATTTGAATAGCACTCTTTGCTCTCTCAAAATTTGAAAGAATTGCGGTCTGTTGGCGATAAAGTCCGGTCCAGTGGCAGTTTTCCTCGAAACTCAAAAACTCCTTGATGACGGACTCTGTAAGGCTTGATTCCGCCTCTCGAAAAATTGGACCAAACTTTGCCAAGACTTCGTCCCGCCCTTTCATTACTTTTGCAGAATCCTTGTCGGCACTCAACAGGTCGGCTTTTGCCCACATAAGAAATTGCAGCGCTTCAACTGGAGATGTGAAAAGTTTCTCATTGTCCACATGATGAGATTACCAACCGTGGTAACTCCGTCAACCGATCATTCTTGCAATAATTAGTAGTGAAGGGAAATTCACATGACACTAGGAACTTCAGTCGATATCAAACTTAATGGCCACATTGCGCTGGTAGCTGTGGCCCTCGTAGAGCCTGTCCTTGTAAAGAAGGCCTGGACTCCTTTTAAAAAGGTAGTTTCCAGGGGAGACCTCCTAAGAGTCGATAACGTAGTCTACAAAGTCAAAATTGTCCGGGGAAGATCCCTTAAACTGGCATTGGACGGTACTCCAATATAAGTTCGTCGCGAGTTATCACGTTGCCAGCCACTCTGTGGGCGGTGCAATTTCCAAACTGATAGCTAAAGGGTGCCTTGTATTTGCGACCGTATGCGAATCTCTAATGCTTTGGTAAAAATGCATAGGTCTTTTTTGTCTTCGTAAGGCTCAATCAAAAAGTAGATTCGCCAGTTCAGCTATGCCAACAGCTTTTGCGTTGGCGTCACTCATCCGGACGCCAACATAACCGCTTCGAGCAATTTTTTCTCCATTCTTCTTTTTCGTTCCAGCTCTAAAGTCCGCTGAAAGTCCAATCGCCTGGTTTCCGCTTTTTCCAAGAAAGTAGTAGTGCTGGATTTCTAACTTCATATGATCATGAATTAGCCAGACTACGCAACCGCCGGGAATCGTAAATAAGTTTTCCGAGACATTGTAAGTGTGAGGTCGCTTGCTGACCGCTGCTTTTAACTGGATATGTCGTGTTATGTCTCCCAGCGTCAGAACTAGGTCAATACCAGAGTTATCGACCTCTGAATTGAGAATCGTGAGAAACCTAGGAGGCTTCTGGGCCAAGAGATGCTGCATTAATTGAAACAGGAATCCGTGACGATAGAAGTTTTCGATATATCGCGACTGGGTGGAAAAAAAATCAGGCGTTGATTCGTTGCTCATCATTCCTGGGCTGCATCGTATGCGGCATCATATGCGGCATCATATGCGTCGTCTTCCATTTGCTGTACTTTCGCATCCCCGATTCCCTCGATGTCCACATGAAAGATGTTATCAGCTGGATGATTTCGGAAGACAATCACGGAATGTGATTCTTCGAATCTATATTCAGCCAGATCACTAATTCCTTGTTTGCTTACAAAATTGTAGGACCTTTCCTTTAGCCAAATTAATGTTCCAAGGAATTCATCCTTGAACTTCCTATTTACTTGGAGCATTGCATCAAGACTCGTCTCGTACTTTGGAGGGTCATCAAAATGGCGTTCCACAACGGAACCGTCCACTTTTACTATGATTAGACAGCCATCGGACAATCTTTCGTAGTCGCCTACTATTTTTGACATTGCCTGTTCTGACGGGGTTCTCAAATCATTTAACGACAATTCCTTAACCAGTTTGGCATTTGCAGTTTTAATGGCCACCTCACCTGGAGTTTCTGGAATTGGAGTGGGCTTCCCGCATCCGATCATTGAAATGATTAACCCAAGTTGAATTACCTTCATTAATACCGTCTCCTTTTTGAAATTGAGTGCAGAACACAACCAGAATACACTACTATGTTAAGAGTCAATCCCACCAGCCGTACCAAACGTTGGTCTAGCCTCGCTGTCCCGAAACGAGGTCTTCGTTAACCTCGGATGGAGCGGAACAATGTCTCCTAGTTTCCAAAACTTGCTTAGCCCTGCTTACCCAGCCTTCGTCAGGGCACTTCCGCCTACGCACAAGTGCTTCGGCGAACAGGTCGGCGGACGAGCCCGACAACTCCGTCTCGTTAATCCCGTCGGAATCTTCGATCTGCGAACCTTCAAGCTTTTACAGGCGCGGCCCATGAGGTGCGCCAAGTCAAAGCTGACGTCAATCCCACCAGAAGTACCAAACATTCGCGCCCAGGATCGCGTTCGCCAGTGCCTCAGTGGATTCGTACCCTTGGTCGACGGCGTCCGGGCACAGCTCGTACATCTCCATCGCTAGCTTTGCCGCTACGGCGGGGTCTTCGACCGGACGGTCAACCCACAATTCGATGACGTCTCCCGCGATCAGAGCCGGGACGGCACCAAACCTCTCGTACCAACTCTTGAAGACAGCCGTGAGCTCGTGGTCGTAAGGGACGTCGTTCCAACCACCGAACGCATAGTGCGCCAACACCTGCCAAGGCGCTTGGCAAGGGATTTCGGCAAGATAGGCGCTTTGGCTTTGTTCGGCTCCGGCAAATCGGTTGATGGGCGTCTTTGCCCGAACCAGTTTGGCAGGGTCGGGCTCTTGGTGCTCGTTCACCCAATCTTCATCAACCTCTTCATCCTCGTCGAGCCCAAGGTCTTCACGCCGGCCGGCAAAGAACGTGGGAAGGTCGATGGTTGCGGCCTGAGCGAGGATCTCTGCGGGTACGCCATCCTCGGCATCTTCTCGCATTTCGCTGTGGTCATCCGGATCGATAAGAATAACCACCGAACCGGTTGAGGACTTTCGGCGACGCTGCCATTCGGATTGGGCAGATTCGGCTTTGGTTGGGAATAGGCTGATCGTGCCTCCTCGAACCTTTATGGTCTGGGTTGGTGCGCTTTGGGCTTCCTTGGCAAAGAGTTTTTTGAGCCAGTTCACGGTTTTTGGAGAATACCAAGTTTGGGAGTTGGGGGTGCTGAGTGCGAAGTGGTGGAGTTAGGAGTTAGGAGTTGGGAGTGCCGAGTGCGAAGTGCGAAGTGCGGAGGGCGAAATTGTTCTGACTGATAACGAAGTAAGAATCTACTCTTTGGGAACTTTCAGTTCCTCCACTTCGTTCCTCAGCGATCCCTCTTTCAAAAAGGGATATCTTTTGGCGAGGGCGATAGTGCAAAGTGCAAAGTGGTGGAGTTGGGAGTTGGGAGTGCGAAGTGCGAAGTGCGGAGGGCGAAATTGTTCTGACTGATAACGAAGTAAGAATCTACTCTTTGGGAACTTTCAGTTCCTCCACTTCGTTCCTCAGCGATCCCTCTTTCAAAAAGGGATATCTTTTGGCGAGGGCGATAGTGCGAAGTGCTGGAGTTGGCAGTGCGGT
The DNA here is from genome assembly GCA_037141835.1 of Armatimonadota bacterium. Lineage (GTDB taxonomy): Bacteria > Armatimonadota > Fimbriimonadia > Fimbriimonadales > Fimbriimonadaceae > Fimbriimonas. The sequence continues at coordinate 4,041 of JBAXBU010000066.1, forward strand.
TTCAATCTTCCCAAATTAAGTTTGAGAGCACAGTATTTGTGCCTGTCTGTTCCCGGCATATTGACGGAATATTGCATTCGGAGATGAATTTGGTCTCGAAAGTGTATGTTTCGAGACTGTTTCAGCGCGCTAAGCCTACGGGTTGACGCAGATTAGACCAGAATGGAGTAAGAGGAGATTTATGGGCATACCGTATGTAATCGAGCAAACAGCTCGTGGTGAACGTTCTTACGACATCTGGTCGAGGCTACTAAAGGATCGAATTATTTTTCTCGGCACAGAAGTCGATGATTATGTTTCGAACCTAATCGTCGCACAACTTCTGTTTTTGGAAAAGGAAGATCCGGACAAGGATATCGACTTCTACATCAATTCACCGGGTGGTTCGGTGACGGCAGGATTGGCAATGTACGATTGTATGCAACACATCAAGTGTGATGTTGCGACAATTTGCGTTGGTCAAGCTGCATCGATGGGAGCCGTTTTACTTGCGGGTGGTGCTGCCGGTAAGCGATACGCACTGAAGCATTCACGCATCATGATTCACCAAGTTTCTGCCGGATTTCGAGGAACTGCAGCCGACATTAATGTCCAAGCTGCGGAAATTAATCGAATGATGGATAGCTTGATGGAAATCCTCAGCCGCCACTCTGGCAAGCCTGAGGAAAAGGTGCGAAAGGACTGTGAAAGAGACCACTTTTTATCGGGAGCCGAGGCCGTCGAGTACGGTTTGGTCGATAAGGTCTTGGAAAGAACTCCTTAATCCTATACAATAAAAGGCATCTGAATGGCAAAGTCAACTGAACGAAGAGATCAATGTTGTTTGTGTGGAAAAGCGAAAGAGCAAGTAAAGAAGCTCATCGTGGGACTGCACGGCGCGGTTTGTAGCGATTGCATCGACCTGTGCAACGACATTCTCCATAGTGATGGTGAACCTCGTCCGTCAGGTGCCAAAGCTGCGGTAAGCGCTCCGACCCAACCAGCACACCAGCCAATGGCTCCGGTGATGAAGTCTGGATCGGTGCCAAAACCGAGGGAAATTGTGAACTACCTCGACCAATACATCATTGGTCAGGATCACGCGAAGAAAGCCCTCTCGGTTGCCGTTTATAACCACTTTAAGCGAATTAACGAAAAGGGCGGCGACGTCGAACTTCAGAAGAGCAATATCTTGATGGTCGGACCGACTGGTTCGGGTAAGACACTGCTTGCTCAGACGTTGGCGAAACTGCTGCAGGTTCCGTTTGCGATTGCCGACGCGACCGCACTGACTGAAGCTGGATATGTTGGAGAGGACGTCGAAAACATCCTGCTCAAGCTGTATCAATCAGCGGAAACAATGGACCCTAACAACGCCAAGGAGCTTTGCGAACGGGGAATCATTTACGTTGACGAAATCGACAAGATTTCGCGAAAGAGCGACAACCCGTCGATTACTCGCGACGTCAGCGGTGAAGGCGTTCAGCAGGCGTTGCTGAAGATTCTTGAAGGCACGGTAGCCAATGTTCCACCGGGTGGCGGTCGAAAGCATCCTCAACAGGATTATTTGCAGATCGATACTTCGAACATTCTGTTTGTCTGTGGTGGCGCATTTGAAGGCGTCGAAGAGATGATCAAGCGTCGAATGAAGGAAAATGTGATGGGCTTCCGATCGGATCCTCAGAGCAAGGTTGACGCCCCGAGCGATATCCTTCGACACGTAATGCCAGAAGATTTGCTCAAGTTCGGTCTGATTCCCGAGTTTATTGGTCGACTTCCGGTCATTGCGACTCTCGATGTTCTCGATGAAGCCGCGTTGATCAGAATTTTGAGCGAGCCGAGAAATGCGATTCTCAAGCAATACACGCGGTTCTTTGAACTCGATGGCGTTGAGCTTGTGGTTGAGCCAGGTGCGCTGTGTGAGGTCGCTAGAGAGGCCCTTAAGCGCAAGACTGGTGCCCGCGCCCTGCGAGCCATCATTGAAAGTGTGATGATGGACGTCATGTACGAGGTTCCTTCTTCCGAAGATATAAAACGGGTGATCCTTCCTGATGGAATTATTGATCAAGGAAAGTTACCAATCCTGATGAGTGCGGAAGACTTACGAAAGGCAAGCTAAAAGGCGTTGCCTGGGTGAGTTTCGGCTTGGTAGGATTTTTCTACCAAGCCGATTTTAATTACCATGTCTGGTCAAGCAATAGAGGGTACGAAGCGAGAGTTCTTTCCACAGCTAACGTCTGTGCGATTCTTTGCCGCTCTGATTGTGATTTTGTACCACTACAACGAGGAGTTTGCGCCTTACCTTCCGACCTATGTTTTGAACTTTGTGGAGCATGGATACGTTGGAGTTTCGTTCTTTTTTGTTCTTTCTGGGTTCATCTTGGCGGCGAATTACTACGACCGGCTGTTAAACAAAACGGTTTCGAAGGCAGATTTTTGGTGGGCTCGCTTTTCGCGAATATATCCGCTTTACATGCTTTCGATTTTGATCGTGTTGCCTCGGTTCTTTATTCCGCTCAGCATGGATCCTTTGCCAAAGGACGCGATATACGCCCATGCTCACCCGTTTGAACTCTTGTTTGTGGTGGTTTTCGCCTTACAGAGTTTTGCTTTTCCGAGCGGAGCATTCTTCAATTCGCCGGTTTGGTCGATTAGCACAGAGGTGTTTTTCTACATCTGCCTTCCATTCTTGTTGCCGCTGTTGAACAAGATTAAGACTCGCGGGCTGATGCTTACGTTGGGCTTTTTGTTGCTCTACTCGTTGGCTGGAGCTTATTGCTACCATCAGAATATTTTCACGGTCAACCTGCCAAAGATTGGGATCGCGTATACGGAATCTGTCGATTCATTTTTGAACCAGTTTGTTCGTATGAGCTTTATTACTCGGCTGCCCGAGTTCCTTGCGGGTGTGATCGGATTTCGAATTTATCGTGAAATCCTTGTGGGTAACAAGAATCCGTGGCTTTTGCCTTTCACGATTTTGAGTGCGATTCCATTTTTGGGACTCATGATTGTCGAGCCAAGCGAGAATGTGATCCATACCGTTCTTTATAGTGGGCAAGTACTCGGAATTCCGTTTTTCGTGTTTCTGTTGCTTGGATTGATTCAATCAAAATCGCGGATTGTCGAGGCTCTGAAGCACCCGAACTGGGTTTTGCTTGGTGAGGCCAGCTTTGCGTTGTACCTCTTCCATATTCCGATCAAGAATGCCGGTCAGTTGGTTGTTTCGAAGTTCCTCCACGGCGACAAGAACAATGTTTGGTTTTGTTTGGGCTTGATCGCTTTTAGCGTGGCGACGTCTATTTTTCTTTTTCACCGGGTTGAGAAGCCTTGCCGAAAGGTCTTGGCGGATTGGTGGAAGAAGCGGAAAGCGGCTAGCCTCCAGCCTCCAGCCTCCAGCCACTAGCTTTGAATTTAGCTAGAGCTCATGTTTGGTTCGCGGTCCTCACGGAAATGGTATTCTTGTAAACCTGATTGCCCGCTCGTCTAATGGCAGGACGAAAGTTTCTGGTTCTTTTAATCGTGGTTCGAATCCACGGCGGGCAGCCAGATTTAATCAGTCTTTGGGTTTTAGCTAGTTTGGCTGGCTGATCAAGCTTATTTCTGGTGCCTTAGCGAAAGCTCAGTTACAATAGACTCATGAAGATAGGGCTACTCGTTTTGGCTCTGCTGGTTTCTGTAGTCGCGACCAATGCGTCGGTCGGACAATTGGGGCAGCCGAAACCGGTCAAGAAGGGCGAGAAGATGGGCTGGACTGCCTATCACGGCATGATGATGACCCAGGCGCGGCAGGTGGATATTGACCTGGAAGCGGCGGTGGAGGAGAACGATTTGGCCACCGTGAAGAAGCTGTTGGCGGCAGGTGGGAATCCCAATTACGAGGTGCGCCCGCCATTGCTCGAGCTTCGCGGGACCCACAAGCAGATGCTGGCAATGGCCACCCTCTTGATTGAGCACGGGGCAAATGTGAATGCAGTGGACTACATGCATCGAAGCGTGCTGCATTTGGCGATCGAGGGATTCTTCGATCGAGAAAAGGATCCCGATCCTGCAGATTTGGTCCGATTTTATCTTTCTCATGGAACGAAGACGGAGATTCCGGACGACAACGGAAGTACAGCGTTGCATTTGGCCGTGGCTCGAGGAAAGGCAAAGTGCGTTCGAACCCTATTAGACTTTCGTGCCAACCCGAATGCGAGGGCCAACGCAGATAAATACCGGCTTGCGGATAAGGCGACTCAGGATTGGAACAATCGGAGATACGAGCGCGGGTACAAGGAGGTCGGAATCACACCCTTGCATATGTTGATGGAGTACGGGGGTAAGCCAGCGATGATGGCAACGCTTGTGGAATCGGGAGCCGACCCCAAGTTGGCGGACGCGAACGGCTGGACGGCCCTACATTACGCAGTTTTGGATGCCAATTGGGATGGGGTTCGTTTTTGTTTGAATCATGGTCTCCCGGCGGACGCTCCAACCAAGCTGGGTTCGACACCTCTCATGATCGCTGTCGGTCATAACCTCTCGGATTTGGATCCGAAGATGGTGGCGCTGTTGGTTGGTGGGAGCAAGCCATCTCTGCATTCGGCTTTTGAGAAGCAGGCACGAGCGGAATTAAAGCGACTTGCGTTTGATCCCAACTATGCCGAAGGACTTAACCCAAAGGAGATTCTGGAAAACCTTAACCAGGTTGCCAAGATGCTGGATCCCAAGGCAACAGCCTTGGTAATGCCTCGGGTTCCAGTGGAGGCGGATGGGATTCACTATGCGCCCTTGGATTGGGGGGAGATGTCGATTTCGCGAGTGGTGAAACGCGAGAAAGGCTGTGTTCGAGTGACATTGGGATTTCAGATTTTGCCTTCGGAGTCAATAAAAGAAGCCCAAGTGATGGTTAAGAACTTTCGATTGGGTTCGTCAGTGAGCCGGACGTTTTCCCTTACGGTGAAGAAGGGGCAGACGAAGTTCGTTCGTTTGACGTTTCCGGTGTCGACAAACGTGGGTGCCCCAGCCCGAGGATCGTATATATTGCGTTGGAATAGTGGTGGTGGGCGAAGCGGACCGATTTAAGGTAATCGTGGTTCGAAACCCCGGCGGGCAGCCAGATTAAATCAGTCAACAATTTGCAGAAAGCTATTTGCTCTGGACATCAATGCTTCATCGATAAATTGTCGTCATTTGGAGGTTTCGGGGCATTGGCTAAGTTCTTTCTCAAATTGTCTTGAGTTTGTGTCTTCGGAGCTGTTCGCGCAAAGACGCCGAAGAGGATCAGGAAAACCAAGAAGACGGGGCAGGATGCGGCCCCAATCCAAACCCAAATGGAAATAGATTCCTTGAGCATAAGGGCGGCAGGAATCCCTAATCCGACTGCCACCAGAACGAGGGTTGAAACGATGGCAACCACCTTGTCGTCTTGCATTGGTACTTTCTTCGCCTTTTGAAGTCGTAGCCAGGTGAGATAGACGACAATGGTGAGTGCCGAGAGCATTGCCCATTGGAAGCCGAGATCAGAATTGAAGAACGTCCATAGCCGTTCATACCAAGGCTTTTGTCCGCCTTGCCCCATCGCCACTACCCATTGCTTCACTTTTCCGGAGAAGAGAATCCACAAAGCTACGGCCGCGAGAAGATAAGCGATTAATGCGGCAATGGCTGCCTTCACGCCCTTCTTCTCGGTAACTGCGATATCCAAACATTGGATGACGATCGCGGCAACTGCCGTGGCACCGGTGGCCTTTATGGCAAAGGACATTACCCCCGGCCAAATCAATCCGCAGGCAAGCAGGACGGCATCGAAGAAGACGGCTAGACCGAGCCAATGCCGGTAGATGGAGCCTTGAAGCGAACCTGGGGTAAGGATCTTCGCAACGGTAACCAGGATGGTTCCGCCAATCGAAAGTGCCTTTCCAAGCTTCGTTTTTGCCTTTATCGTTTCGAGCATTCCTTCGAAAACATTGAGGCTCCGCCCGGTGAGTTCAATTTCGGTCAGAGGTGGAATCTTGGCCTTTTCATAAGTGAGTTTACAACTGGCAAGTTTCTCAAGGTCGCTTGCTAGCCACTGCCGAAGACCTGCTCGGGCAAGGGCCAGAGTGGTGCATTCCATAATCAGGGAAGAGGTCGGCTCTTGTCCCAAGAACTTTTCGTACGGGGCAATGTCCAGCGATCCATCTTTTGGCATTCGATGGATATCGCGCAGATAGTTTTTTACGGCCATGCGAAGGAGGCTCGCTCGAAGCGTATCCATCGTTGACTGCGGCGCTATCTCGTTTTGGTCAGCCTTGAGCGGAATATTGAAGTCCTTGATCACGGCAAGCTGACCCTGGAAAATGAGTTCTCGGCGAGCGCGGTTATCCTGCCGAATGACTTTGGTAACGATATTCTCGACGGAATCAAGGCGTCCCCAAAGGACGTCGTGTACTCGCCACATATCCTTAAAGAAGCCACCAAAGTGTCCCAGTCCGGCTCCGGCAAGCTTGTTTTTGGCATCAGTTGCATCGGCGATCAACGTCTTGCTGTCTAAGGGGCTCACCCGGCAAAGGGTAATCCATTCGGATTCAACACCCTCGATTCCGTAGAGCAATGGCAGTACGGCTTGGTCATAAGCATAAAAGTCACTCCAGATGTCTTGGGAAGGATGAACAAGGAATGGTTTGAAATTAGTGGCGAATTGGATTAGTTCTCCTTCGACTTCGTCAATCAGTTCTGCTGTTGACGCTTGCAAGGTGTGAAACTCTGAGTTGGCACGCAAAGCGACAGCATGAGGGGCTACCAATTTTCGCTTAGCATCTCCGAATAGGGCCGCTTTGATCTCCGATTCTAATTCCGGCAACTGTAGGGTTGGAATGAGGGCGACGATAGAGCGCACGATTTTGTCGATTGGGTTTTTCTGGGTAGATTCGGAATTTAATAGATCAACTTGGTCAATTACGGCTTTGAGGGAGCCAATATATTCCTTGTCCGTTTTTCCTCTGGTCAGCAGCTTGATGAGCATTGGTATTCGGGCAAATCTGAGTGAAATTCCGCCAAGCCTGCGTCGAAGTTTGAGCAGCGTCTGAATTTCGTCAGGAGTCGGCTTTTCCTTTAACAATATGTCAATACCTGCGAGCTCGTGTCGAATTTTCAGTTGCGTCTGAATTTCGTCAGGGTTCGGCTCCTTTTTTAGAAATATTTCATCTCCTGCGAGCTTGCGTCGACGTTCGAGTTGCGTTTTAACTTCCTCCGGGCTTAGCTCCCTTTTTAGCAATATGTCATCAATCAATTTAATGCCAAATTTGACTCTTCGAAGGACCGTTGCATAGTCAAAAAACTTGAGCAAGTCGGTCTTATCTTTACTTAGTACATCATGCAGACCTCGAATCAACCATCGGATAGTTCGCTCTTCTATTCGAACAGTTTCATCCTCTACTTTAAGGGTCGCTACGCTTGCGGCTTCATAAAGAAGGTGAGTCAATTCATCAATGACAACGGTCTCGCGGAGGTGGTTGTAAGGCACATTTTCTTCATGTTTTTGTGCTTCCTGTTTTCCGGAGACTGCACGCAGTCCATATTTGATGCGTTCGAGGAGTAGGCTTTGCTCATCGACCGTTTTTACGTCGTCGCGGATTTTCTCAGTTGACTTAACCGAGAATGCGGCCGCGACATGCTCGAGAAAAGTGGGACGCGATTCCTGTTCGTTTTGCTTTGGAGCGTCATCGCGAATCTCGGGATCGGGTTCCACATAGAGCAAAATTCGCTCGACGGCCACATCCGTCCGACGGAGCCGAATTTGGTCAATCGCAGGTCCGAAAGGATAGTTGTCGCCATATCCTCCATCGCCAAAGAACCGATCTTGGAATAGATGAGGGTTATAGTCGGGAAAGAAATGGGCGAACTTCAGATCATCAACTTTAGGCTCGTACTTGATGCTCTGGTCCCGATAATAAAGCCGATCCAGATCGTTCAGCTTGATGGGTTCAAAAGCAGGGACGATACACGACGTCGCCCGGCTAATATACGAGAGGAATGGGATATGGACCAGTCGGAAGTCGTTTCTATAGGTCACATCGCTACCTTTGACCGTTGGTACCGCCAAAGGATCGTATGCCAAATGGAAAACCGCCCGGTTTTTTCGCTCAGAGGCTGGTGTGCCGGCTTTGACGTGGAGATTGAGTTCTAAACCCTTCAGGTCCGTTGCCGTGATATAGAGGTCGAGGTGATCGACAAGTCGACTGGTCGCAACCGAGTTCTTGTTCGGTAGTTGCAGGGATTCCATGTCCTGGAACGCATCCAGAAGTCGCTGCTGCATTCGTACCGAATTCAGAAGAGATTGGGGTGGATTTTCAGCAGTAATGTAGCGCGAAGGATCGCTCGAATGTTCATCGTTCAATAGGTCTCCAATATCGCCTTCGTTCACCCAAAGGTTGGCCAAGGCGGTGAGACTTTCTTCATTTGAAAGGGCTTTGGCGAGGAAAACGTTATTCAGCCCTCCCGCTGAGGTGCCGCTGAGAATATCGATCACGAATCGACAATCGACCGCTTTGATCGGAGTTTCTGAAGTGATTTGATTAACTTCTTTTAAGCGATAGGAGGAATGCAACTGGGCTGCCCTTCGGAGGACGCGTTGAGTATCAGACAATTTGTCGAAAGTTTGGAGGAATTCGTCCGAATCATGATCGCGAGCGGTCGAAATGACCATATCGAACAGGACATTGGTAATGCCCGACATATAGATGCAAAGAGCAATTCCGCCATACATGACGACGGCAAACCGAACCTCTTCCACGATGGGGCGAGTTGGAATCTCCCCGACTGGATGCTGCCCTAGGGTGACCGTTTGATCGGAAGTGCTCATGGCTCCCTCCTCGTGTTCGCTAGAGTTCGACACGTCATTGTTTGACGGTCGACTTCGGTCGTTGGTCTTCGCATTATTGATTTTATCATGATCTTGGGTGCTCGTCCATAAGGAGCGAAAAGGAAGAACCCAAGTTAACAATTTTTCAGTCAGAAATGTAAAACCATTGGTATTGACTTGGATCTAGTGAGGCATTCGGCGAGGCTAGCTATGCCAAGTACTAATTAGATTTTCGGATTGAGGATGCAAGTCAGGTGATTGAAACGATGTTGCGCCATGGTTGCGCCATGGTGGGCAACCAATTTTCCTAAGACATTCCCTGGATTGTTTTTGTGAGATCGTCGCCAATCGTCACTGAAATATCTGGTTCTGTGCCAACTCTGACCGCGTCCTTGGTAACCGATGTTGCGCCAAATATTTGTTGAATCTGCTTCGCCAGACCTTCGAATGCGGCTTTCCGATAGACTACTTTTGTCACTGTTGTTGGTAAAGCATTGCCAGAGACAGTAACCGAATAGCCTTTGTCCGCTAAGAGCTTGGCGGCTTTTGCGGCGGCGCCTTGAGTTTTGGTTCCATTAAACACTTCAACACGGAGGGTCTTTTTCATGGCACCCTCGTCGCCTTTGATCAGCCAATCCACAGTTGCCTTGGCTTTTTCTTCGTCAAGCACAAAGTAGTACAGACCGTTTCGTTTTTGATTAGTACCGGGAACGGTGCTCGAAGCCATTGACTGTTTAGCTGAACCTTTCATGATGCTCGCGAGAGCTAAGCATTGGACTTTAGAAAGGTCGGTATCGATTTGCTCGAATCCGACTCCAATGATTCGGTCCGCTTGCATGAGGTTTGTCGAGCTACTGGCGGCCTTGATGAGCCCGTGGACGAGTTGCTGTTGCCTTGCGGTTCTTCGGAGGTCGCCTTCTTCCTTGGAGGATTTCACGTTTTTGAGCGGAACAATCTTGCCCGCCTTGGACATTTGGGTCCGGTTCACTTCGCGGAAGCGCACAAATCCTTCGGCACCTTTACCATCCACGAGTTGTCGCCCAGCGGGAAGATGGATATGCAATCCCCCCCAGTTATCGTCATAGTTCATTGCATCGATGGTTTCGACTTCGACTCCGCCCACCGAGTCAACGATTTCACGCACAGCGTCGGGTTTGATGATGACGTGATGGTCGATGGTGATGTTAAATCGTTCTTGGAGAGTCTCTTTGAGGAGGTTGATGCCGCCACGGCTAAAGGTTGCATTAATTTTTCCTGTTTTACCATCAGGAGCGACGACTAAAGTGTCGCGGGGGATTGAACAGGCACGAAGCGAAGAGTTTGCCAGGTCAACAGACATGAGCATGACGGTATCGGCTCGAGAAGACTTGCTGTAGGTGTAGCCCTTGTTGTTGTGGTTGTAGTCTTGCCCAACCAGGAGGATTGTCAATCGGTCTTGTTTTGCGAACAAGCTCCTTGGATTTTTGATGCTGTTGAATACGTCTGAGAGGGAGGTTCCCGGGTCTTGGAAGCTACCGATGATCTTTGAGAAGAAATGCAACGCGATTCCTAGCCCTAAGCAAAGGGTGAGGAATAGTGGGTAAACCCCACGACGCATCCATTTCATATACTTTAATGTACCGTTTTGGCGAGGGTGTGGTTCCATTTATGTGAGCCTCAGTGAAGTCAAGGCGACCCACACCAAAATAGATGTTGCAAACCTACTGCCTGATTGTCTTGAAGTCGTGCTTTTACGTATTCTTAACATAATATTTTTGATGCTAGGCAAATAAAAAGATTACTGGTATAAACCTAAGCACTATGGTTAATGAAGAGAAGTGTTACGAGATTTCAGTAACGGCTGCGAAACGGTTCTCGACCCGCGTTAAGGGAGCTAACAAAAAAGCCGAAGCGCTACGTGAAAGCCTTGTGGGTTCTGAGGAAAACTCCGATTCGATCAAGGTGGCGGCACCAGAGCCAAGCAAGGGTGATATTTTCAGATCAAATGCCTTGGCAAAGGATCGTACCCGTGCAGTGATTGCAGAGGCGGGATCGACCACTAATCTTGCGAGTCAGCTCGATACGTTGCGTAGCTTTGAGCGCGTAATCGGCACTCCAGACTTTAAAGACGTCAATTACTTAGAGTTTGCGATCGCGGTATCTCGCGGTGTTGCGCGGGTCAGGCTTCCGAATGGCTTTGGCACAGGCTCTCTAGTTGGTCCAAGTTTGCTTCTGACCAATAACCATGTAATTGAATCGGCAGCGGTTGCGCAGACCGCTTCAGCGGAATTTGATTATCAAGACGATGTGAATGGTAATCGCCTTCAAGTGCAGACTTTTAAGTGCGCTCCAGACAAGTTTTTCTACACAAGCATAGAACTCGATTTTACGATTGTTGCGGTCGAAGATCATTCACAGACCAACAAGCCAATCTCGGACTATCCTTGGACTCGGTTAAATGGCACCCCAGGAAAGACGTCGAACGGAATGCCGATCAATATTATTCAGCATCCAAAAGGTGGTCTCAAGCAGATTGTTTTTCGCAATAACAAGGTGATCGATATTCCGGACGGAAAGCCGGATTTTCTTTACTACACCACCGACACCGAACCGGGTTCTTCTGGTTCTCCATGCTTTACCGATAGTTGGGACATGGTCGCCCTGCACCACAGTGGAGTTCCAAAACTCGATATAAATGGAAATGTAGTTGAATGGATCGCCAACGAAGGGGTTCGAGTATCGGCAATGGTGGCCGATCTTTTGAAAAATATTGTTGACCCGATGATGCAGGAGAAACTAACCAAAATGTTGGACTCAACGGCGCCAAACCCGATTGAAGTCGCTCGAAAATCGTCTGAAGGCGGTGGAAACTCGGGTGATTCTGGTGGCGGAGGGGTTGGTGGACCACCGCATTTCCCGATTCCGGGTTCAGGACCAAACGGTTCAGCGACTTGGACGATTCCGTTGACCGTGCAAGTGAGTATTGGGAATCCGTCAGGGCCGGGGCAGGGACCTCAGTTCAACATAGTGCCCGGCAATCCGTCACCCCAAACGCCAGGTTCCGATGGTAGTGATTTGGCTCAAGAGTCGTTGACGATTGACCCTTATTCGGTTGCTCGCAGCGGATATGATCTTGACTTTCTAGCATGGACAAAGCCAATTCCTCTGCCGACCCTTTCGAAGGAGCAAAAGAAGGATACGGTTGAGGTGCCGAAGAAATTCCAAAATGCGAAAAGGAAAAATTCTCTGGTTTTGGACTACCACTATTATTCGGTGGCGATCTGTAAGAGCCGGCGTTTTGCTTGGTACTCAGCGGCAAATATTGACGGAGATCATCGTCCGGAATTGCCAAAGAGGTCGGCAGATAAGTGGAGTATTGATCCTCGGATTGAGGCTGACCCCAAAAACCCGATCTTCCAGTATGGTGAAAACCTCTATTCGGCGAAAAACACCGATCGTGGGCACTTGACTCGGTATCTCGACCTAGCTTGGGGAACTGAAAGTGAGGCACTTTCAGCGATGGCTGATACATTCCACTTCACGAACTGCACGTTGCAGTTGGATACGTTTAACGAGGGCAAGTCGCGCTGGCAAGGTCTCGAACGATACTTACTTGAAAATCATGCACGGAAGGAATTACGCCGGATTATTGTCATGACCGGCCCGGTATTGAAAAAGAATGAGCTTCTCTATAAGAACGATAAGATGCAGAATGCCGTGTTGGTACCGGTGGACTTTTGGAAGGTGTGCGTCATTGTTCGGCCGAACAAGACTTTGTCGGTTACGGCATACGTGATGGAACAGAAGGACATCAAAGATCTGCCGGGAATGGAGAAGGTTAGCTTTGATGTGATTCCGACTCAGGTTACGATTGCAAGCATTGAAGAGCGAACCGGGTTAAGTTTTGGCATGTTGAAGGAACATGACCACTTGGCAGCGGGCGGGAAGAAAGGAACGTTAGAAGTTGATCGGTCGGTCGAGATCACGTCGTTTGACGACATCGTCTTGGACTAAGAGAGTCGGTTAACTAGCTGGCTAGAAGCGGGTTAACGGTCGATGACGACGTGTCAATCGTGCATCGAAGCTTGTTGTCGCCCGATTTGCATCTTCTATCGATCAAAGGGTCGTAATATAGGTTTGTGGGATCAAGGTTTCGAGCAATTTGGTGGAAACGGCTCGACGAGATTGGCCTAGCCTTGATGTTCACTCTTTTTTCAGTCTGTCCACTTTTCCTGAGCTCAAAGGGCATGACGGCCGCCTTATGGCTCTTTTACGGATTGTTCGTACTCTTTGCAATCGTCGCTTGGTACTGCGTTTTGACGTTTGTTTGCGAGATCACTATTTCGTCCGACCAACTAGTTTGCCGCTCTCTGGTGGGACGCAAAGTAATCACACGCGATCATATTCGCGACATTCAAATTCAAGTGGCAGGCCGTTCGAGCGCGGTTACGATCCGCTTGATTCCAAAGGGAAGTCGGACAATTTTGTTGAAATCCTTCGCCCCTTCTTTGGGATCTGCCCTTCAAAAATGGAAAGAAACACATCCCTCCGCAAGTCGATTGGATCAGGTGAATCAAGAATTTGGAATGAAGGATTTTGGCAACATTTGCCTTGGATTTGGTATTTTTCTTGGTTCACTCTTGACCTTGAGTGGATATCAGGTCGGGGGGATCGTGCCTTCACTGATTATCGGCATTCCTTTCGGTGGCGTTTTTGTCTTTATTGGCCTCGACTGCTATCGCTCTTATGTTCGACTCAACTCTGATGGCATCGAGAGGTTTCGATTTGGCAAAAAAAGCACAGTTAGATGGCACGACATCACGGAGATTCAGTTGGTTAACTATTCGTCCAGGGAGGGAAAGTACGAAGCGACCAAGATTTGTTCGTCAGGTAAGCCCATGTTCGTGGGTAAAGGATTCGATAACTACGCTCTGCTGCGAGATGCAATTCTGAAGCGAGTTGACCCGTCAAAAGTCGTCGATACACGCGCAAGAAACTAACTTGCTTTAATAAACCAAAAATAGGTTAACATACGCACCAAGATGGTGTTAATTGCGACGTGGCTTTTGGCCGGTCAGTTCGGCAACCCGATGCTTTTTGGACGCGATGCACTCGAAAAAGAAATCGGCAGCAAAATTTCGAACATTGAATATAAAGTCGAGCCGTCGAAGCAAAAAGAAGCCTATACCATCACCAGCAAAAACGGGAAAGTCAGCATCGTTGGCAGCGACAAGGTTGGC
>JBAXBU010000067.1:0-18064 GCA_037141835.1 Armatimonadota bacterium
GCGGGCAGGGCTGCGGGCGGAAAGTGGGCTTTGAGAGCGAGGTCCGCGGGCAGATTGGGCGCTTCTGACGGAAGCAGAACGACGCTCCTCGCGTTTCTCCTCGTGAGTTTCGGACATGCCACCACTCAGAATGCCACTGTACCACAGAACGATGACAGCAGCTGCGGCAATTCCGAGACCAATCAGCCACCACTTCTCATTGTTGTCATCTTTGATGTCTTGAGGACTTCCTTCGCCATTCTCATTGTCTGAACGACGGCCCAAAACAAGGACGATCACAACCGCAATCGCGATGATGAACACGACGAGCCAAACGAGGCTGTTCATTCCGAGGTACTTTTTGTCACCCATCTTCTTTAACAAGAGGATCCTTTTTGTCAAGCAAGAATTTTTCTACGCGATAAAATGGGAAAGCGGCAAATTTCTCCCCGCATTGTTTTAAGCATCGTGGTGATCATCATCGGAGTCTTGTTGCTCTGGAATTATTGGGACGGAAAGTTGACCGATGCGACAATTCTGACAGCCATCGCTATGATTTTGATTGGTTCCCAACTTTGTTGGATCGAGATGGACGAAAGAGATGATTGAGCAATTCTCTAGTGCCTTCAGAGCACACGAGATTTAAACTTTGAGCTTGAACTGGCGACGAAATCCGAACAAATAAGGATCGAAACCATTTTTTTGCAAGTTTAGTTCTTGTTGTTCCCTCTCACTTTCAGTCATGTAGACTCCCATGATTTTCAAATTGATTGATTCCTCTTCGGCACCAAGGAAGGACACTTTGAGGTTCAACTCCCCGCTATTGATGGGCAACAAGTCTTCAGCAAAGTTATACCAGATGTTCTGACAGACGTCCATATCTTTGCACCATTTCGACGACTTCTCTTGTTCAAACGATCCGAATTCCATCCTGATCACACAATCAGTATCAGAACGGAAAGCCCTCAGAAGATCGAATTTGAATCCAAGTGGTTCTCTAGTACCCTCGATAAGTTTTGCTCCGTAGACATAAGTGACGCCTCGCTTGCTATGAGCAACAAGCATCTCAATTTCCTCACAATCTTCGACCAATTCTTCATGCAAATCGTATGGATCTCTGATCAAAGGAGTTTCTTCCTCTGTGAAGACAATCTTCGTTCGATTTGAAGTCGAGTTATTGTTATTGTTGTTGACACTTTGTGAATCATCTCGATACAAAGTGAACTTATTGCCTTCCTCCCACTGTTCTCGCATGTTGGTACTCCCTGGACTTCTACCAAGACGAGAATGGTCGTGACTTCCTACCAAATGTCGGTAAGCAGGATGATTCATGAAGGCATACGAAACTCCTTCCCACTCTGGTTGCGTCAAGATGGAAATTTGGAAGTTTTCTGCCATATTTTCTGTCCAAACTTTTCGGTTCCAAAGATCGTTCAATTTTCTTGCTTCCATGACGATCTCTATTGTGGTCAGTGTTTCAAGCTTTCCGCTGTTAACGTATCCCTTCAAAATCGAGACAGTTTGATTTCGATTGAAGCCATGCAACAAGTCAGACGCAAAGAGACGCAAGTTCGTCTTCATTTGGTCTCCTCCATTCCTTCCGACCGAATCGAAGAGTATAGTCAGAGGATCGTCCTTGGGTTCATCCATTTTGTTCTAAAACAAGTGTAATCTTTTTGTTTTCAAACATAAATGGAAAATTGGCGACTCTTTTTGAACAAATGGTTAGGTCACATCATTTTGATACTTGTCGTTCTCCTGGTTTTCATCTATGTGCGCAGAGATCAGAAGCGACAGTTGCGTCACGGGCACGATCCAGAGCGCCTCGACAAGGATGGAAATGGTGACCTTTTTTATTTCGGACGTGGTTCCGACAAGGATGATCTCAAGACACTTCTCCATCGAACTTACTGGTCTGCATACTTGAAGAAACGAACCGAGAAATGGGAGCGAGCTTTCTTGATTACTCTCTTCACGACCATCATGCTCATACTGGTCGTTTGGAGAAAGTTGCCTTCCGCGCCGAAAATCGCAATGGCAGGAGTCGTGATCTTCTTCGTTGTCTACATGCTTGATAACTTTCTGTACGTTCACGGCGATATCTACAATGACTTCAACATTCGTCAAAACATGAGGTTAGTCGCGAAGAAAGCTGGTTTGAAGATCGATTTCGACTCGGATCCTGGATCGCCGAAATGCGATCCTCCAGACAGGACAGAAGTCATGTGAATAAAACATTTTTGAACCACTTGTCTCATTTCGAGACTTGTGAGTTTTACGCAACGCGAAGAATGTTCGCGCGAACATTGTAGAAATCTGCCGCAGGAACTGCGGCCGTCAGGCTGATCCAAGTCGTGGCAGTTGAAGGTCCTTTGTAAAGTGCGATCGAACCTGACTGATCGTGAAAGACGGTCCCGGAGGCACAGAGTTGTTCGAAGATTGAATCTGACGAACAAAGTCAGCGCTCCCCAACACGCCACCCGCAGGCCCCTGTAAGCCTTGAGCTCCTTGGAATCCGAGGACCACGACCATCGGAGGACGGGCATTCTTCTACTTGAGTAGCAGTGGCCGACTCATCTTCTTTCACAAAAGCGATCTTTTTGATTCTTTTTGGCGAACATCAAGGTCTTAACTTTTTGGTTTCTCTCTGAAAGGAAATGGATGTCAAAACAATTGTACTTTATGTCGTCATCGTTTTGATTCTTTTGTGGTGCGTCCGGTCCGAGAGACAAGATATTTCGTGTTCTGGCAATGATTGCGGATCGAGCAAGGGAAAGGCCTACTACCATGCTCATCCAGAGAAAGGCGACAAACGAACAGAATTGCTCGTCAAGTTACTGAAAACCGCACGCTACGATTTAATTACCGTGCACTGGCGTCGTATCATGATAGTTTCCATCATTTCGCCTCCGATTGCGATCCTAGTTGCTGAAGGAAGATGGCCACCTGCGAGAACTCTGGCGATTGCAATCATCGTAGGTTTCTTGATTGGCTATGCGTTCCAAATTCATTTTCAAACAAGTGTGGTTCGACCAGCTCTCGCTCAAGCGGATCAAATCGCCAAACTAATGAGAAAATAAGTTGCACGTCTCGAGCGAGGCAAGCAGTTTTATTCAGATATCCAAATCATGCGCAGAATCAGGAACTTCATATCGCGGCAAATCTTGTTTCTTCTCATGATTCCAAGCAGTATGATCACTCCGTTTTGAACTTTCTGATCATACAAGATCCACAAACTTGGATCAAACCAGCAATTCTGAATGCCTGGAATCTTTTTCAATCCCATGCGAATCCATCGTTTCCTAACTTCGAACTCTTGTCGCCTCAACTCTTCGTATTGACCGTTGCGATATTCTGTGCCTACTTGTAGTCGCAAGTAGTTTTTGCTAGCTTTCCGAGCTTCGCGAAGATCAAAGCAGAGACGATTGATTTCCTCCAAAGTATCCCAATCAGTATGATCATTGTGGGAACCTGGAATGGTCATTCCTGTAGTAATTGGTGGGTTCATCGTCGCGACATTTATCGGGACAGACGACGTCGCCCCGATTTCCCAGTTTCGCAATCTATTTTCAGGCCCAACATAGCTCGTGACGACATCATAGTTTGGAATCGTGATCATATGCCTGGATTTTTCATCAATGATTCTGAGAATCTCGTCCAAAGGAACTTCAGGATATTTCAGAATTGAGCACAATATTGGATCGCAGATCATGTTACCTGTTCCAAGCAAATGACAATAAGTGCTGACAAATAGTTGAATGAATTCGGGAGGAGCACAGTTCATGCGATGCGGTACAAAGATGATCACATCTTTGTAAGGTACAGTTTTTACATCGATGCATTTCAGCGAGATGCCACTCCAGTCCCAAAAAGAAGCAGCGATTGGTTTCGGCTTACCATCTTTGTTTTTACGATCTTTGTTCAAAGGAATGTAAGACTTTTCCTCGCGATCAGTTCTCGACATTTTCTAGACGATTTGTAGTCTAGAAATCACTTTTTGCAGACAACAAAGTACAAATTTGTTCTTTCATTTAGTTGCCACATAACTTGCTATTAGCATTTTCAAATCGTGATGACCACCGAATCTCTTCCAGATCATCAAAAATGTGACCACATTTTTTCTCACTTCGGCTGGAAATTGCCAAAGATTCTTGCTCGTCATTCGTCCCCAAGGAATGGGCAAAGGTTTGAGACCAAGCGAAGTCCATTCGTCTCTCAAAATTGCACTCCCCCAGTTTGTCTTCTTTTCAAAAACTTGTGAGCACAACTTTTCAACCTCGAGGCTACCAACCTTCTTTCCAACTTGCTTCAAGCGTTTGAGTACAGTACCAAGCAGAATGGATAAAGTTTCCGTTCTGATTTTGACAGCACCTTTGGTCAAAACGAAACAGCTTGAAAGTTCATCATCGATCAAAACGTGACCGCCTTTGTGTCGCTCCGTAAGAGCAAGATAGGCGCAAAGATAGTTGAACAAAAAGAGATGTGATGTTTGATTCGCAATATTGTCTGGTAGGTTGAGATATTTTCCCAACCTTGTATCGGAAAGATATAGTGATCGCATGTTTCGAATTTCTGTTCGAAAATAAAAGTCATCATTTTATCATTGTGCGGATACTTTTTGTTTCTTCCATCCGTTGAAATCTATTATTTCAACGGATGGAGCGAACTTATCATAAAATGAGTTTTCAAAATTCTGAAAACATGTTAACTTGAGCAGGTATAAAAACATGTTCAAACGCCGTAACCCCCGTCTGGAATATGGCTGGAGCTTCCAAAGTGATGAATTTTGTTGGGAACTGAACGCTTTCTCAGGACACTCCAACGATCCGGACATCAACCAGGAGGCAAAATTTCTCGAATTGTTGGGACAGGACGGTGCTCGTGAGAATCTTCGTGGGGGTGTAACGGGTCTGATGATCTTCGTTCGAAGTGGGTCTTCTATGTCTCTCGGGAGAATCGAAGTCGTCGATCAACTGCTTGCCTGGGGCACAGATATCAACGCTGCCGATCACGACGGAAATACCGCTCTCCACTTTGCGATGAAGCATCCGTCGGCCGCGAAGGTAAACTGCTTGCTCCAAAGAGGTGCCAACTTGCGTCTGGCAAACGCAAGAGGCATGACGCCTCTTCAAGTACTCGGCAGTATGTGGACTACCAACGATTGCAGAAGTGCCTCCCATCGTACCGACGCGATAGCACCGTCAATTCGCCATCCATCCCATATTCTCGAAGAACCGGCGAAAGCTTTCATGTTGCATGGAGCTAAGCCGGAAGAATTCGCTTTCTCCGATCCCGTACTGCTCGAATCCGCTCTCAAGTTCTATGCCCGTATTCTGGCCGCTCGCAATGCTTCCACGTGCCTCATCGGTTGCATTGGAAAGTCGCGTCTCGCCAGACTCGTAGGAAAGGACATCCTAATCCAACTTGCTCGCTCCACATACCAAACTCGTGCCCAGAACATTTGGTCCAAGACCGATCCATGATCGTCACATCAAACTAGGTGCTTTCAGCACCGCGTTTTTATTTCCATTCGTCTTCTCCGAATGGTGTCGCTTTGCAGACAGCTTTTTTCTTCTGTCGAGTGCCAGCTTTGACAACATTGTCTTCAGGTTGTTTTCCAATTGTTTTGAATAATAGTTCCTTGATGTGCATTACCATCAAGTCCATAGTGATGCGACAAATGTAGTTCAAAACATCTCGCGGAAATCCTTTTCCAGCAGCTTGCTTCAAGAGCCACCAAGTCTCGTGATTAATGCCGACCGTCCTGAGTTTTCTCGCGACGGGAGAATAGTAGTCACGAACATTTCCATAAACTGGATTGAACGAAGAGGTGTGCTGACGGCCAGGATTCTCGCTGGGACCAATGTAGGTCACTCCGTTTCCCTCAACGTCAGTCTCTACTTTTCTGATCGCAAGCTTGACTTTTCGCTTAATCTCGGGAATGAACTTGGTCCAAGCTTCTCGTGTTACTTCTGACCCGTCCCCGGTTCCCACCTTTGCGATGATCTTGTGAGCTTCTTCTTTCCCGATCCACATGATCAAATTTGTCACAGACATGTTTTCCGACTCT
Organism: Armatimonadota bacterium; assembly: GCA_037141835.1. Lineage (GTDB taxonomy): Bacteria > Armatimonadota > Fimbriimonadia > Fimbriimonadales > Fimbriimonadaceae > Fimbriimonas. The sequence continues at coordinate 6,050 of JBAXBU010000067.1, forward strand.
TTTTCTGTCTGAAAGTATTGCGGAAAGTCGACCTGAATATCGGGCTGGTCGAAAACATCTGTCATATTTGTTCCGTACCAAGTAAGTCCATCCAAGTCACCTCGGTTAGCCAACACTCCGTTGAAAAATCGCACTCTCTTCAGTCCAATCGCATTGGGACCATAATCGCCAACGGAGTAGGGATTTTTGGTTTCGCTAGTGACCAGCAAGGCATGATTCGACTTAACACCAATCAGACCATCACCAGGAATCCAGACTTCCAATCCTTTGACCACTTCATGACGCAACGAACTGCCCAACAAGAGTCTTTCCGGATTCAACTGACGATAATGCTGCTTGATTCCCTCCAGGTTCGTGAAAGGAAACACGATTGTTGCTCCAGCACTGGCATACTTTCTGAGGCGACTTTCATACGTTGTTGAGCGACGATCAGGATCCACAATGTTGAAGCGATTCGTGAGAGAGAAAGCACACATATTGGTCATCCAAATATTCTCACCATCATAGAAGCATGCCGCTATAGTCAGATCGAATCCACCGATGACGCTAGCGGCTGTAGGATATGAGCGAGAATGAATGAACTGATATTTGTCGTCGAAATTGGTCTCCGCGTAGTCTGATTTTTTGTTGGCTCTGTAGCTATCATCTGTGGTCACGCAGAAAGTGGTCGTTTTGAGATTACGAAGAGCAACGAAATGCTCTCCATTCGCCTTGATGTAAGTGAAAACTTCTCGCAGAATCTGATCGATTCTCTCTTTCGTACAATTGATGAAAAAGAAGTCAGCATCCGAGTTTCCTCTCCCGCTTTCCAGAATGATGCGACAAATGGCACCTCCAGCCAGAATCACTTCGCCTCGAAAAGTGGTCAAAATCCATTGTGCAAAAGGATAAGACTTGATGAGTCTTTCTCTGATCACATCAAGTCCAGGCAACCTTCTCGAAATCGCAAAGCGACCAGCGACCAAGCAAGTCAGATTCTGTATTTTGATTGCAACAACTTCCATATACTTGTGGAGCGGCCAGTTTCTCACTTTACGCTCATACCAGTCGACCAAAAGCATAGACTGAATGCTCTTCATCTTTTGCGATCTATTTGATCGAAAAATGGTAAATCTTTTTGTAACAAAGTGTTATTCAACTTCGATAGCCAAAATGCCATCACGGATGATTTCTTCCTTTGTCCAATACTCACGGTAGAGCGCAATTCCTTCCTTAATGGTCAAAACTCCTGGTAACGTCCTGAGCAAACCTTCTGCTTCCAAATATCGCCTCAAAGTTTTGTACTTTCTGATAGCTACGATGCGCATCGACAAGGTTTGTCCATCGCAACGGAAACTGATCTCGTCACCGACTTTCATTCCATACCACGTTTTGGAATTCCTCTTGCCTTCCACTTTCTTTTCTCCTGACAACAAACCTTCCATCCATCTTGTTTGAATGTCGATTATCCAAACTTTTGTCTTCTTGACATCCATTTTTGACTCGCTTTATTTCAAAAGTTGTTAAAATGGATGTTTCAATTAGAAATTTCAGTTTGGAAGACGGGATTCCGCGCGTTTTACCCAATCCTGCTTCTCTCAAAAAGCTATACAAATATTTCGGAGATGATAGTACGAACGGCGACAACTTCTGGTATGCACTTCTGATGCCAAGAGGGTCCCAATCATGGTTCGAGAAGTTTTCCAAAGTTCAGCAGATTAGTGCCATCAAAGCGAGGGGACATGTGTTCGATCCAGAGAGAATGATAGTAGATAACGTGAAGGTTTCATTTTTGCGGAAAGAAGGAAAATCCTACCTGACAAACGCATTTGTTTCAGAGGTTGCTCTCAATGAGGAATTCAGAAATGTAGTAGAAAGAGCCAAACTTGTGAAAAACAAGGGAGACATTGATGCCAAACTACAAGAGATCAAGGATGCGATTGTTAGAACTCCCAAAAAGAACTTGGGGTGGCAGCAAGTTAGCGACGAATGGAATTTCGAGCAGAAAGTCTCTAGTCCACGCTCTAGTCCACCACTTAGACGACATAAATCGTCTCAAGAATATGGCTACAAGGAGGAAGAGCCGGAAGTCAAGAAGTCTCCTAGAAGAGGTCGAGGTGGTTGCTCAAATGCTGCCAAACATACTCGAGAAGGATTGGCTCCCGAGGACTTCTGTGGACCTGAAGGTGGGAGTTGCTCGACGTCCTTTCCCATTAACACACCGGGTCGCGCACATAGTGCATTGGGTAGAGCGCATTTTGCTCCCAATCCAGAGGGAATCAAGGCTTGCGTGTGTAGGGAAGCTGAGAGGCGCGGATTTTTCCACTGTCATGACAAAAAGTAATCACTAAGTTCTATCCGAACTGTGCGAATTCCAATTTTATCAAAAAAACTCCTCCGTTTAAAGCGGAATGAACTTCGATCCGGGAGACGGCGTTCCTCGCGTCTATCCGAGTCCAGAGAGTTACGGAAAACTCTACAAACATTTCGGCGATGAGTCTGAAAATGGTGCTGCTTTCTGGCAAGCCATGGTGTTCCCTCTGGAGGGAGACTTATCGTGGCTTGAGCAGTTTCTCGATTTATGGACCATTGAGAATTTCGATGCGGCTGGCATCAAGTTCGACCCCGAGACTAAAATTGTTGACGGTCACAAGGTTCGTAGTCTGCAGGCATCGAGAGAAGGCTCGTTTCTGGGAAACGTGTTCATCTCTCGTCCAGAAATGAATGATGCTTTCATGAGAGACGTTAAGAATGCCAGAATGAATCCTCTTGATATTCGAGAAATTAGAGCAAAGATGACCGAAATCAAGGAAAATCTTGAGCGGGCACCATCGCCTGCCGATGATTCTCCAGACAGGGGAGAATAAGTTCACTAAGCTTGTCAAAGCTATGTGAGTGCTCTTGTGCGAACCAACAAAGCTAACTTATATCTTGTTCTGAATTACATCTTCTAGAACAAGCGAATAGATACCTTTGTTGAACAAATCGGATATGTTAAAGACACTTTGACGAATTTCTTCGTTCGGCGTCAAAGTGTTCAAACCATAAACGGTCCAGCCGATGTAAAAGAATTTCAAAAGGTCATCAACATCCGATCCTGTTGATTTCAGATATTTACCCCATTCATAGACATATTTCAGGACACCTGCGTAAGCAATAAAGCCCACTATCAGATAAATCTGTCGCTTCTGCTTCGATTTCTCAAACTCGTTCAAATAACCGAATGCAATCATGGCCAAATTGAAACTCAAAGCGGGTATGAAAGATCCCTCGAAGCCCTTCTCTTGCGCCAAAAGATGTAAACTTCTAAGCAACATCGGTGTTGTGATAGCCCAGTCCAAGTAGCGAAGCTTTTGAATGACTCTGAAGTCAGACTTGCCGATGTTCAAAGCGTAAATTCCAGTTGCTACTCCGAAGATGGCCTTTTCGAGTTGTCTGATTTGCTTGATTCGATCACTCTCATTTGGATCATTCTTTTTGCCAATCTCTCTGACAAAAGAAGCTCCGAAAGCAATCGTTGTGAGACCTGAAGAAGCTGTATACAGTGGCATCGTAACGAGAGACATTTTACATCGGTGTGATTCTTTTCGTGTTTAAAAATCGTTTGTCATGATGATAAGCTTAATTCACATAGCTTATCAAAGCTATGTGAAAATCATTCGCGTGTACTTCTTGGTTCTCGGAAAGCACGGATCAATAGTACGATCCAAAGCACGAGTACAATGATCATGAAGAGAATTGCGAATTTGCGCCAATTACACTTCGCTGTAGAAAACGCCCAGCTGTCCCAACCACACCAACTCGAACCTTCAAGCGTATTAATATACGCTCCTTCAGTGGTACATGGTTTTGGATCGCAAACGGAACAAGGTGTAAGAAGCTTCGAGTTCAAAATGTGATATCTATCTGGAGACTGTGTTGCAACTGCTTTGGTAAACATGAGTGGTCCAGTGCTCAACATAACGTTGAGGTGTTTTCCTATTCCATACCACGGACTACCTTGCACAGCTAGTTCCATACATTCGTGCCAAACTGCCGCCCCTGGTTTCGATGCCATGATTGCATTAGTGTAATAATCACTGTAGTTGCCCGAGGGACAAACGTAGAATTCTCGATCTATGTAAAACAGTTCTGTCAAATCGTGAGTAAGTTCGTAGTCACAATCGAGATACAAACCAGATTCACCAGTTGCTAACCACGCGTATCTAATGAAATCAGCTCGTTGAATACCGTATTTGAATCCTCTGAACGCCTCCAAGTATTGTGGAAAGTGTTTCGCAATGAAAGCATCATTATCAGAATCTGTCATGAAAATATGCTCCCAATCGGGCATGAACTTTTTGATTGATTCTGGACTACTCTTCCATGCTTCCGGCAGCGTTTCTATCGGTCCTTTCCATGTTTGCATTACGCGCTTCGCTATCATACATTTCGGTGCCGTCATTTTATCTCAGGATGGAAATCCTTTATAACGAAATGAAATCCTTAAATGTCGGCAAGAAAAAGAAAAAGATGAAACCGAAAGGAAAATCACGCTACTCTCTCAGTTTGGCAGATTGTCATAAAAGTGCTGCCGACAAAGGTGGTACCTGCTTGTCTCTCGAATGAAACCGTTCTACTCTGATCTCGTAAATTTATATTTGACTAGTCGTTAGAACGACACGTCTCAAAAAAGTGAAATCGGCTTGCCATCAACTTCATCATACTCTTTGCCAGTAGCCTGGGAATACAATATAGTCCACATCTGGACGTCCCATTCTCCCTTTCTGAAGATTTCGAAGTAGTCATCTTCATTCTTCAAGAGTTCCAATTCTTGATTGTCAGCATGTTCAACATTGATTCCTAGTTTGAGACGACCGTGAAACGTAATCGTTCCTCCCATGAGATAAACATAACTGACCAGAAAGTATTCATGAATCCATGACAAGACGTTTGAGCAGCTCGTATTCCATTTCACTATCTCGTGGGAATCACCACCTTCGTTCCCACGAGATAAAAAGATATCAGCATGTCCGTAGCGCAAACGATCACTGTCTTGCTTGCGAGAGGGAGATATATTTATTAACATGTTTCCCACGGAACGCAGGCAGGTGCTGCTCAAATCTATATCGCGACGATGTCGAGAAGTTACAATGTTTGGATAAGTGGTGAAAACTCCATACCTTGTCATCTGTGGAAACAGGTTGATTCTTTCTGTTGCTACAAAATACGCCCCAAAGTGATGCAAATCGATGTAATCAGATCGTTTCCAACAAGTAGTGTGGTGAGGAAAATCTCTTCGCAACAAGAATGACCACAAACTTGGTTTCAACGAAAGAAACCTCAAGATTTTGCATGTTTCGAACAAACTGACAATATCACGAATTTCAAGACGATGACAAACAAGTTCCCACGCAAGAAAGTCCATTTTGATCTCAAAATGGTGAAAAATTGCAATCTCGATTGTATGAATCTTGATTTACCAAAGTGGAATCTCTTCCTGATTGATCGTGTAGAACTTCATTTCAAGTTCAGCAGGATGCAATTCTGCCACTAATCGATTCTCTCGTACGGACATGATTTTTCTCATCACGAAGCGAGAAAAGTCTCCTCTCAAGTAAGCAGACATTTTCATCATCGCGTCACTAGTGCTGCCCCTTTCCATAAAAGTTCCGAGTTCACTACCATCCTTAAGTTTGCCTGTAAAAGTGATTCGATCACAAAGCAAATCAAGTCTGAGCTTCTCGACATCGAAGTGTGCGACGATGAAAGTGCGAATTTCGCTGCACTGGCTGGACATTCTTTCTTTGATGTTTGAATCAAATTGGATCTCGAAGTTACCAAAGCGGAATCTCCTTTTCATTCAAAGAATAAAACCTCATGTTGACACTTTCTGATTGTAATTCGACAACGGTTCGGTTTTCTTTCAGTGGCCGGAGTTTGCACAACCTGTATTTCTCAACTTTGTCAGACAGGCAATCGGAAATGACGATCAAAGCATCACGAGGATCGCCTAACTCAGGGAGAGTTCTCAAGAGTTTTCCTTTGTGAAGCTTTCCGCTGAAATTGATGTCACCATTGTCGAAACCAACTGATTTGATCTCGAAGTTATCATATATCCAGGCAACAATTTCATCAAACTGTGCCTCCATTGTGACTAACTTTATGGAAAGTAGATGTCAAAAACTTCTGTTTTCAATAAATGAAGACTACTTGGATCCTAGTAATCATATACATTGTCATCGTTGTGGCAGTCTTCATATTTCTGCAGAAGTTTAGGACGAGAGGCTTCAGCCGTCGTGTACTTTCAGATGTCAACAAATGCCCATTCGGGAAAAGACAGTTTTTCATACATTCGAGAGTAGGAGAGCGTCCAGATAGAGAAGGCATCATATCTTACAGTCTTTACGGAAATTGGAATCGTTATTATCCCTCGTTAAGACGCCAATTGATTGATATACCTTCTCTCATCCCGACTTGGCAACCAGTGGTCTATGTTCCCATCGACATTCCTCCCCACATTGCGAGCGAGATTGTTTCACTTGGTGGCGAACTAGTAATCCTCAAAGGAACTGATACTATTGAAGGCGGCGTACTTGGGCACGAGGCCGCTTTATGGAGGTTCATCAGCGCAGAACAAACGTTACCATTTGTTTGTCTGGATGCAGATGATGAATTTGACCCAAAGCTGGTACCAAAGATACGCAAGTGGTTGAAATCCGATGCCCAATTCTTCATCTTCAGTCCTATTAACGCTTGGATTCCAATGATGGCAGGTCGTTGGGGCGCTCGTGGAATGCCGGCTAAATCAGAAAGAAATCAAATCGTTCTCCACCATGATTCCACTCATTTGGTACCGCCAGTTCCAGACATGTTGGAGCGAATGAATCAATATTGTGAGAACTGGTTTGGCTTCGACGAGGCTTTCCTCAAGAAGGAGATATGGCCAATCGTTCGTCGTACCGATTATTATAGAACAGCTCATTGGCCTTTGACAGACTTGCTTGTCATCGGTTTGATTCTCGCGTTTGTGGGAGGTACGATCGCACTGGTTGCTTCAAGAGACAATGACAAAGCTTTGGCAGTTTGTTTGGCAAGAGAACGTAAATAAGCTAGATCTTGTTGAGATCATGCTTTACACATTTGTTGGAACAAAGTTAATGCTTCATATTCAAACATTGACAATTCTTGTGATTACAAGAGATGCTGTCGCTTCTTCGTACGTACTGGCATTCACAGGATTGAAAGTAGAGTTGATAAAGTTAGGAGTATTTGGTCCCACACTTAGTCCTGCGATCGATGCTTGCTTCACGCCGGAATTATTGTAGTACGCTGCTGTCCATTGAAGGGATAACACTTGTCCAGCCGTGTAGTAAACCAATACAGTATTCGAAATACTATACATATGGATCGTGTCAGGTGCTTGAGCAGTGCTTCCGGAACCTTTCACTTCAGCATTATCGATCAGGAGAGCTGCCGCCGCGCGAGTATGATCGAAATTCGATGGACTATTCGTTCGAAGATCAAGTTTGTACGTCACAAGATACCAACCTGTCTTCGTTCCTTGAAGTTCAAAGTTGTTCAAAGCGGTCCAATCTGTGCCAGGTCCAATGATTGGTTGTTCGAAAGCCACTTGCTGAAAATCATTGTGCGTCCCTGTTTTGGGCTGCGCGGCAGCACTGTAAACAAAGATGGAAGAAATGGCTGCGTTCTGTCCTGCTGGACCCTGAACTCCCTGAGGACCGGGCACTCCAGCCGGCCCTTGAAATCCTTGCGGTCCTTGAATTCCGGGTGGTCCTTGAAGACCAGGATCGCCTTCCTGTCCGGGCGGCCCTTCTTCTCCTGGACAGTCACATTGTGGACAAACGCAGGAATTCTGTCCACAAGTATCACAATCTTTCTTCTTGCGATGTTTTTTCTCTTGAGGACTTTTCTTGCTTTTTCGAACGTGGTACCAAATAGCGGCCAAAACGATGATAGCAACAACCAAAAGAACGATGAAATCAGTTTTGCCCATTTAAGACTACGGAAAAAATCTTGATGTTTGAACATCTCGATTTCATTTCTCCTCAAGCTGAGCGTAAAAATTGCGAACTTTTGGATCCGATATGAGTCCTCCTTTCGAAAAATTAGTGATCGACAATCCTTCCAAACTTCGGACACGACTGAGAGCGACATAGAATTGACCGGCTGCGAAAATATCGTCACCAAGATCGATTTCAACATAATCCAATGTACTTCCCTGAGAGCGATGAATTGTTATCGCATAAGATAGAATTAATGGAATCTGTCTTCTGCTGGCAACAATGTCTTCTCCTACTGTCAAATCCCAATCATGCGCTTGTATTATTGTTTCGATTCCGTTCGAGAAGCGAACAACTGGTCTCATTTCCTCAAATCGTATCACATGACCGACCGATCCGTTGACGAGCCCTTGTTTCGGATCGAGATTATGAATGAGCATCACTTGAGCACCCACTAGCAAGTCCAGAACGGGTCTTGCTTGGCAAGCTTTGTCGATTGCAGCGATGTAGTAGCGTTTGATATCTTCTGGGATTTCATGTTTGGCAGCAATATAATCAATAGCGGCGAATCTTTGTAGAACATTATTGTCTCTCGGTATGGCAGCTAGTCCCTTCTCATTGACTTCATCTGCTGCTTTCCTGTGAGAAAACAACTTGGTTGGAACAATGCCTTCCTTTCCGACTTTCGCTCCGATTCTAGATTCGAGCAACTGCCTGCCTTCCTGCGTAAGGATTCCCATTCTAACCTCGCCGAGGATCTTCATAAAAATCGGATCGCTTTGTCTCATGTTCTCAGTTAGTTGTACTACTTCGAGCTTGCATGCTGTCCAAGTTGTACATTCGAAGCAGAAAACATCTGTTTTGACTGGTGGTAGTTGACAGAAATCGCCACTTAAAACTAACTGGATACCACCAAATGCTTTCTCACATCTCCTCAAAGCTCTTCCAATGAAGTCGAGCTTGAGGAGAAGATCTGGTGACATCATGCTGATTTCATCGATGACGAGCAAATCGGTTCCCATCCAATTCTTCTTCTGAGGCTTCTTCCTGACTTTCTTGAGGAGATCCGCACAGTTCAAATCACCGAGACCAATCCCTCCCCACGAATGTATGGTATTGCCTCCCAACGCCAAGGCACTCACTCCTGTTAACGACGTGATTCCTATCTTCTTTCCTCTGGCTTCCCAGAGAGATTTGACATGTTTGATAAGCGCGCTTTTGCCTACTCCACCCTGGCCGGTCAAAAAGATGTTTCTGCCAGATTCGATCAGTTCTAGAGCATGGGATTGTCCTGCATTTAGCTCCATTTTCGCCATGGATGATAATAATTTTGGGATTCACTTTGATTTTTTGTTTGAATTATGGCTTGTTCATATGATTATGAACGATTGTAAGAATTAAATCATAAAATGAGTTTTAATATTTTGATAAACATATAGTTTGACTTTCGTCTAGATAGGTATCTTGATACTGACAAACATGAGTGCTACCACTACTTGCGGATGCAAGAAGGCCAACGGAGACAAATGCGGGTTTACTGCCAGCATTTTCTACGAAGGCAGCGAGGCCTCAAAGAACAATCTCTACTGCCTCGTCCATTACAAAGGATTGGTTACCAAGGGGGGAGCTCCTGCACCACCTACCGAAGCCACCAAGATCACCAAGGAGGGACCATACCTTTTGTCCAAGGTGAAGGAAAAGGGTGTCAAGCCGAGTGCCAAGAAGGTTGCATCCGATGACGAGCAAGAGGAGGAGGAAATCGTTGCCAAGCAGCCTGCCGCGGCCAAGCAGCCTGCCGCGACCAAGAAGACAGCCAATGTGGTTTGCGAGAAGCCCCCTCGTCGGAAGACTGGAGCCAAGTGTCCCGCCACGAAGAAGGATGGAGATGTTTGCGGAAAGGAGGCCCAGTTCGACTGTGGCGAGCATAAGCCCCTTTGCGGCACCCATTTTTTCACTGTGCCGGAGCACAGTGCGTCCGGAGCGAATTCCAGGAAGGTCAAAGAGATTCCGAATGGCGAGAAATGTCAATCGAAAAAGAAGGATGGCGCCGATTGCACGAAGCGCGCTTTCGGCGAGGTGGGCGGCAAGCGTGCCTGTCCTTCTCACGGCGGTCCGAAGAAGGGCGATTCGAAGACTGGTAGCAGCACTCGTGCCAGTTCGGCCCCTACTGGTCGATTCGCTGGTGCCGACTTTCTCACGATGTGGGTGCGATACGATGCCTGGCAAACTGAGCACACTCACGATGACCCGGAAGATTGTGCATATTGCGTCGCGACGAAGTGGCTCTTTGCCCTCATGAAATCGCAAGTGCTCGAGGCTGGTACCAAGATACCCTCCACCGATACGATCATGGAGCTCTTGTTGGAGATCGATATGTTGGAAAACGGGGACGGCTTTCAGGAAACTCACGAGCATTGCGCTCTGTACTATCTGAACGAGATCTTTCTCACTTCTGATCGTACCGACGATGGTCAGACCAAGTGGATTTGCGATCTGTTCTCTCGCATGGCGAAACAAGGAGGCGAGTCTGGGGCGGCAATCGCTGTTCTCTGGAAAGAGATGTCGGAAGATCTCGGTCTGGAAGAAGAGGAGGATGAAGTTACTCCCAAGGGCAGTTCTACCAGTGGTGCGGCAGTTCTCAGCAGCAAGAAGGTGAACATGGATGCTCTCGCGAAGTCTCTGGCAGCAAAGAAAGCAGCGGCGGAGGCAGCGGCCAAGGAGGAAGAAGAGAAAGCGGACGAGGTGGCTGAACATGTTGCCGCCACCGAAGAAGACAGTCAGGATGCTGATATCTAAACGAACAAAAGACACATGGTGCTTAAGCACCTAGTGACAAGTTTTACTTACACCATATCGGACGTTTGTAGCACGGAATGATTCGTCTGTGACATTCAAAAGAACAAAACACGTGACCGAAAATCCGGTACAGCCTGTAGCGTCCACCTTTGGACTTATAGTCTTTCATAAGTGTTCCGCAACTGTCACAAACTTCATGTTCCAAACATTTGATACGTCCTTTGCGATACATCTACAACTGCAAGGTATTTTCACGTTTCCTCAATTGTCGCAAGCTTTTCGTTCCATCTTTAGAATGTAAATTGGTCGAAAATGTCGTAATCAGTTCATCTTACATCACGTTTTAAACGTGTGGTAATTATTGTTTTAGCGATAAGACTTTCGCTGGCCACCACACTTCGAAAGGTTCCGTACTCGTACTTTGGTACGCTTTTCGCTCAGGTAAGTTCCATTCTGATGGCAACTTCATCACGTCAGAACGAGCGAGAGAATAAATGCCAGCATACATGTAGCGAGAAACGGGAATCTCATGTGAAATATAGTAGCGAAGAGGATTTTCCGGCAAGATGAGGTTCTGCAAAACGGTCTCTTGATCCCAACCTAGAATTTCTTCTGCACCGTCAACGCAAAGCAAATAACAAAGCGTTTTGAACTGAGGTGAGCAAACAAACCAGCGATCGAAAGAAGGAGCATTCGGATCTCTACCTTTCGACGCATATCCGCAAATGATGTCTCCTTTGCGAGGACGAAAAGCCTTACTTTTATCGACGCTACCCCATTCCATTCCTTCCCAAAAATCTATTTCACTGGAGCGATTCATGCTGAAGTGGATGGATGTTTCCCTGGTTTTCACAGACTCGTAGGTCGGCTCTGGAATCGGCTTGGCGAAACCATAAAAGTGAGCAACTCGATAAGCAAATCTCTTCTCAGAATCGGCCTCTGTGTTGAACTTTCTGTCGTCAGTAATCACGGAAACTGATCCGTCCTTGGCGAAGTAATTTATGTACTGAATTTGATTGAGAGGCTTGTTATAAACTACTGTGATTTGTCTGAAAACCAATTTGGAAGCGAAAAGACGCAATCTTTGTAAAATCTGATTTTGTCCTGGAGGCTCAACATCTGTTTCTCTGACGAAGAGAACTTGTAGGTTAATCATGCCGTCCTTCTCTTCCATCAACCTCGGAGAAGCATGAGAGTTACCTGCTAGAGAAGCATGAGAGTTACCGGATTGAGAAGC
>JBAXBU010000068.1:0-17793 GCA_037141835.1 Armatimonadota bacterium
ATTGCCATCGCAGTGATAGCCATGGTGATGTGGCAACCGTGGGCATCTTCGGTACCGCAATCAAATTCAACAACCATCATTCGCGAAGGACAGCAGCAGCCTGCCCCCGATAATCGGCCAATCATTGTCAATCCTCCGCCTGCAACCCAAGGCGACACGAAAATCGACATCCGAAACGAGGTTCCGCCAGTACCACCGGTTAAGGATCCTCCAATAAAAGACAACTCGAATAATAATGCGACCAACGATTCAAACGTGGATAACATCGAACCGAAGTAACTAGTTTTAGTTGGGATGCCAAACCAGTATCCCAATTTGGCTTGAGTAGCTATTTGTCAAGCGGAAGCAATAACGGGATCCTTTTAGAATAAGGATTGATTGCGTCCCCATCCCTTTGCGCGTGATCAACGTAGTACAAACCAAGCGTCGTATAGTGGTTTCGAAAAGGTTTGCGATCTTCATCCCATCCCCCTCGACCGTGCTCCATCGTGAACAGCAAGCTCTTTGTAAACGGAACGGCATCAAGGATGTGCCAGCGGTACACCGTGTTGTAGATTGACCGCTTCTCGCCACCCTTGAGAGGATTATCGTAGAACGTCACACCAAAGTAAGGAGTCTGGAAAACGTGTCCGAAGTCCCATGCTCCACAGAAGTAATCTTCAGTGCCAGTTCCGGAGGATGATGGTTTTACTTCGCCATCAACATAGAAGTTATCATCACCTTCACCCCACCAGCCATCGCTGTTTGCAAGGACAGAAAATACGGTCCCAACAAAGTGCCCCCTTCCCTTCACCTCTGTGACGGTCAAAGGAATGCCCTTTGGGGCCGGAAAGTAGTTTTTGTATTGAGTGTGGAAGTACAAAACGTCACGCTTCGGCTTGCCGTAGACCCGGTAGTCAAAGTTGTAGTAATAGGCTCCTACTGGTTGATCTCCCTCGTTAGTAACGGTTATGACGGCATGCCTTCTAAAAGGCATAGGCCAATAGCAATTGAGTGCCATTTGACCACCAACTGAAACTGGTGCACTATGAAACTCGACGTAAGGGTTAGGAACCGCAGAACCAGGACCTTGGGCAAAAAAGTCTCCAATCGGGCATTCTACCGCTGGTGTTGCGGCATCATCCCAAGTCATTCGGATAACTAACTCGCGAAGGTGATCCTTCGACTGGGCAGCAATGGTCATCCAGAGGTGGGTGAATTCTCCGGGTCCCTTTATGTCCGCAACCGTAATTGTTTGACCGGGAGCAATCCCTCGCGCATCTCCATTTTTTCCACTTGGGTCAGCACTGGAGACTTTGAACGCTTTATAGTTCTGAGTCTGAGATAATTCACTTGGAACTTGAGCAAAGGCATTCGTTGACCAAACGAACGAAGATAACATAAAAAAGGAAATCTTTGCAAAATTCATCATCGGATCCCACTCCTACAATTGGAGCATTAGCGGCATGTTACCTTCCCATTTTGTAGCAACTATCTGACCGCAAAGCCAGAAAACAAACGGTCTTGCGGAATCACAACCTCGAGGGGAGTAAATAGATGAATTTTGTATGCAAGGATAATTGCAAGGGGCATCGTGGTTTCACGATGCTTGAGGTCGTGGTGAGCCTAGGCATTCTGACCATGAGCACATTATCTATTCTTGGTCTCTGCATCTATTCGGCAAAACTTGGCAAGCAGTCCGAAGCTCGAGCAACCGCTCTGTCAATCGCTCGAAGTCAAATAGACCAACTTACTTCAGTGTCCCAATCAAATCGCACATTAATCTCAGATCATCCAATAACAATTCCTGCTGATCTACGATCTCAGATGCCAGGCGCAAGTCTAAGTGCCACCTACAGCATCAAAGCTGTCCCGGGATCATCGAATCTTCAGCAAATTGAAGTCACGGTAAAGTGGCGAAATGCAACCGCAGGGGATGTCTCTTCTCCTTTCAGCACCGTTTCCGCAATGAAGACAATTTCGTCAACCACCAATATGACGTACAACTCATACAATGGTCTGACGCCCCATACTTCCGACGAATTCTTTTACACACCGCCTCCACCACCACCGCCACCAACAACGACAACGGGTGGAACGACAACTTCTGGCTCAACGACTGGATCAACAACCAGTTCGACGACGGGAACCACAGGATCAACAACCAGTTCGACGACTGGATCGACCGACGGATCGACAACTGGTTCGACGACTGGAACCACGGGATCGGTATATGTTCCGCCAACCCCAACTGGATTTATGCCCGGTAGTGGGACGAAGTGGAAATGAGAAGAAAGCGCGGAACTTCATATGTTGAGGTAATGGTGGTGATTGCCCTGACTATGCTCTTTTCTATCATCTTAGGAAATGTCAGCGTGATATCCAGCAACTCCATCGAAAAAACGACTGATATTGCCGTTGTCATCAACAAAAGTAAGACCGCCTTCGAAAAGCTTGTTAAGGACGTCAACAACGCAGATATGATGCTTTGTCAATATCCGGTTAATGCAACTGCAATTCATACTGCCGCCAACAATCAAGTTATCATCCTTCGTCAACCGAAGTTCGATTCCAATAATGATCCGGTCGACAACGTATTTAAAGTTGTCATATATAAGATTGTTGCCGCCGGTGTTCCAACGGATGGTCCCTATGTCATGAAGAGGTTCACAGGAACAATCAACGCAGGAGTCGAGAGCGCTCTTGTTTCCGAAGGGGTTGTTGCAAAGAACACCAAGAATCCAAAAATTCAAACTGCGGTTGATCAGCAATATTGGGGTGACAACTCGACGACCGACTTTTATCTTTACACCACGCCACAACCTGCCACGCCAGAGGTTCCCGTGCAATTCCTAATTGGTGGAGTCGATCGCTTAGCCGACGGCAAGGCGCTCCTGTCAGCAAACGCGATAACCACCTATAAACCAATGAATTACGGAGTTAGGGCCGACGCACTATATCCGATTGATCCATCTTACAAAGTAGATTCAACCGGATTTAATGGTGGCACGAGCCTGTACTTAAAATTCACGGTAACTCCACAATGGAAGTCAATCGGACGCGCAACAAAGACTCGTGATTTTGTATTCACATCACAGCCAGCCCTGAACAACAACACAACGAACCTATGAAACAGTGTCACCAACGAAGGAAAAAGGGGATGTCATTGGCTCCGGTCATGATCTTTGCGTTCGGATTCATTACCATGGGGCTCAGCGTCGTTTCCCTTTCAACCACCCATAACAAAGTTGCAAAAAAAACAGCCGATAAGTGGCAATCAAATTCGTTGGCCGAAAGTGGAGTCCACTCCCTGTATGAAGCTATTCGTAATCAAATGTTGATTGATGGGTCTTATCCATTCTTGATCCCATCAACCACAGTTACAGTTACAAGCGGTGGTTCCACGAGTACGATCGGCACGATGTCAGCCGCAATTGTCGGGCAAAGAGAAGTTCAAACTGATGAAGATTGGGGCGGATACAAAGTTCGAAAATATGTGTATTCCTTCACCATCGAAGGAACGGGGCAAGCCGAAGGCGGAGCCCAAAGCATCGTTAGATCCCGATATAAAGGAACAATGTACCGATATCTGACTCCAGTTTCATCTTATTCCACAACCACTACACCTGGAACATTTAGCTTCCCTATCGGTGCGATCGTTTCAAATGAAGGAATCGACTTACAGACAAATCACGGCCTTAGAACCTACTCTCCTAGTGGATCAGATGCCCACGTCATCGCAAACAACGGTATCACCTGGAATCCTCCGGTAGGCAAAGCCTCGATTACTAATCCAAATATTTTGGATATTGAAGGTTATTGGCTTGTACCAGACGGATCAGCGTATTCCCTTTCAAACGGAACGAGTGGAATGGGAAATCCAAACGGCACAACTAACTACCGATCGCCCGCAGCCCCAGCCGCCGGAGACTTCCCGGGAGCATCGGCAAATTCAATCATTAAGTTAGATTCTGCAATCTCATTTGCGGATGAATCTACAGTTATTGCGTGGGCCTCAGATTGGTTGGCTCAGTCAAAAGCCAGTAGCTCAACAACTTACCCGTCAAGCGTTATTTCTTCCAGCATAGCTCCTCGGCCTGGAGATGGAAAAATTGGTATTCAGTCCCCAGCTTGCATAGAAGGCAACTTATCCGTTGCTCCAGGCGGAAAGATTGAGCTATGGCCATCCAGTACCGATCCTCGCAAAAACGTTGTTTACATCAAAGGCAATGTGTCAAACAAGGGGCAACTCGTCAATCATGGATGTACTGTCGTTTTTGAAGGAAAATACTCGGATACGTCTTCATCAGAATACAAAATTCAACCTGATGCTGCAACTTTTGCCGACCCAGCAATGGCGGTGATGCGTTCATCACTTCTTTCCCTCAACCAAAACAGCGATGCTTTCACTTTTTCAACTAATTCTTCTTCCACGACCGGAATGATCTACGCGCTAAAGGGGGGAATCGATGTTAAGGGTTCTAATGCAGAATTCACCGGCATGCTCTTAGCTGGTGGATCTTCAGGTCATGGCGGCATTAACATTGCTCCAGGTGGAGGCAACTCATTTACTGTTCACTACGATCCCAATGCTGCGACAGGCGGCACATTGGCTATCGACGCCGATTCCGTAATCGACGTAAGCTACGTTCCGGCAGGAATTGCTTCAGGATTTAATGCTAGCAAACTGTCTGGTTGGGTTAATTTACGCTAAAGCCTGAATAGCCAAAACCTTTACAAATAACCTCAGTTCTTGGTTAATGAAGACTTAGGACTCTTTTGTTTTTCTGGAAGTCCATTCTAGTTCAAATATCCTTAATTTGTAATTACTCATAGAAAATGTCCTCATTTTTGTTTTTTGGGTTATTGAAATGGTTTCAA
Organism: Armatimonadota bacterium; assembly: GCA_037141835.1. Lineage (GTDB taxonomy): Bacteria > Armatimonadota > Fimbriimonadia > Fimbriimonadales > Fimbriimonadaceae > Fimbriimonas. Next base: position 4,861 of record JBAXBU010000068.1, read on the forward strand.
ACAGCCTATAATTTGAAACGTCACCAGGTATCTTTACCGGGAGGAAACCATGAACTTACGAAATTTTAGTTTAGGAATTGCAATAGTCGGTACTTCAGCTTTGTTAGTTGGTTGCGGCGGAAGCGGAAGCGGCGTCATAACTACAAACACAACGCGAGTCCTTGCAGGCTTCGTTTATGCGAAAGGAAACAATCTTGGGTCTGGTCCAGAAGTCGTTGTTACGTCTTCCGCCAATGCACCAGAAGGCTACTTTGCTCCAACCAGCGGAACAGTCACTTTGTCAGTTGCTGATGGATCGCTTTCTCGTTCCCCAGATAGCGAAACATTCAACATGGCATCAAGCAATGCCATTGTTGTTACCGCAACTGCAGCACCAAGCTCAACCGTTAATATTTCGGGAGCAAACATTGCTTACAATGGTGCAAAGACATTCACCTCTTACACTGCAAACCTAGGTCCAATCAGTGCAAGTGGAACAGTTGAAGTCATTCCTTCACCAAACGCTCCAAGCTATACACCTGGAACTCCAGTTGCTTTGAAATACACCGTGAATGGTGTTACTCCTACTGCGCCTAAGGAACTCTTTATTGCCGGTGCTAATGACCAATTCGGTCCACGATCACTCGCTTGCGTTGGTCTTGACTCAAATGGAGTTGTTAACCCAGCCGCTACGTTCACACTGTCAAGCTCGGCTGTAGTACCTGCTTTCGTAGTTACTGGTACTGGTCCATCGTTCACTGTTAGTCCAGATTCGGCAGCGAACTCTGCGGTTGAAAACACAGACACAACGTTCACAGTTCAATTAGTTGGTCAAAACATCACCGGAAGTTTCATTGGTAACTTCTCGTACGGTACCGTTTCAACGGTAACCGTTACTCCTGGTGCGACTTCCTTGTTGTGGAACACGGCTGGTGCCGCTGCCACAACATCAGTCTCAGCTCTCGTAAGCAACCAATACGGTGCTCCAATGTTCAACAAGACCGTTAACCTAACTAATCCTGGCAAAACAAGTGCAAATACTTGGGTTACGGGTCTAGGTGCAACAGCCTTTACTGCGACTTCAGGTGCAACTGGCACAGCTGGAACGTTTGCAACGACTCTTACTGCACCCGTCTCAGTAGTAGCTGGTGGCGGATTGAACGTTACTCCGAAAGGAACGAACACAATCACAGCGACTGTAGGAACTACGGTTGGAACCGCAACAATTAAGGTCATCCGACCTCTGAACACAGTTGCTTTGGCTGGTCCATCTTCGGTTAACATCGGAACAACAACTCCGCTCGCAGGTGCTGGACTTGCTTATCTGATCAGCAATGGAATTGATGTGGATGGACTTGGTGTTCCGCTCACGGATTACCCAGCAATCACCTTTACCTACACGGTAACAAATACAGTCGGCGGAACCTTTGGTAACGTAGGCGACATTGGTACAAGAACAACAGCTGTTGCAGCCATCATGGGTGGAGCAGGCAATGGTAGCCGAGTTGTTGCTGGTAACGTAGCCGGTCAATACGGCATGCAAGTTACTGGCGGCGTGGTTACTCCGTCGAACATCGTAACTACTGAAGTAGTTGGAATTCCAGCCAAGATATTCTTGACTCCGAATACCAACACAACGAGCGTCATTGCAGGAGCACAGGGTAACTACTCTGGAATCCAGGGCGCGACAGTCAACTCCTCATTCGTCTTCCAAGATTCATTTGGTCATAACATTCCAAATGGCGAAGTTACTTACACTTCGATCTTCTCAGTTGATGCTTTCACCGGTGGAAACATCACTTCCGGTGGATCGAACGTTGCTAACTTCACACTTACATTTGGAGCAAATGACGGTCTCGTTCACTTGACCACGACTGGTGGAACATGGAGCCCTTCAACTGGAGGAAGCTTCCCATTCAACCTCAGTAAGGACATCGGTCACGACAAGACTCCTTAGTCGTTGACCAATTGCTCGCCACCATGGTGAGCAACAAAAAACCGGGCATTGGAATTTCCATTGTCCGGTTTTTTTGTGCTTTCAAGCTATGATGAGAAAGTGGCAATAACTCGGCGAGATTTCATTCGGAACGGTTCACTTTTTCTTCTGGCCCCTGGGGTCGGCAAGTTCCCTTTCCTTTCTGGCGGCGAGTCGATTCTCTTCGGAGTCATTACTGATGTTCACTATGCTGACTGCGATGCCCGAGGAACTAGAAACTATCGAGACTCTAAAGATAAGATGCTCGACGCAGTTGACGCACTGGCAAAGCGTAAACCTTCTTTTTGTGTCTGTCTTGGCGACCTCATTGATGGACCAGCAATGAGTAGTCCAGCAGTGGAAGCTCAGAATCTAACCACGATCAAAGCCGAGTTTGATCGACTCCAAGTCCCACACAAATTTGTACTCGGGAATCATTGCGTTGCCCAGCTAACCAAGAAACAATTTCTTGATGGAGTCAAGCAGCCAAAGAGCTACTTTTCATTCGATCAAGGTGACTTCCACTTTGTGATTCTGGATGCCTGTTTCCGAAAAGACGGGGTCTCATACGACGCTGGAAACTTTGTATGGACAGATACATTTATCCCGGAACCCCAACTTAAGTGGCTTTCCGAAGATCTCAAGAAAACCAAGAAGAAGACCGTGGTGTTTTGCCATCAGCGCCTTGACTTAGCGGATACAAACGATGGTGCGGTTAAGAATGCCTCATCGGTTCGAGCGGCTTTAGAAGACTCGGGAAAAGTCATCGGAGTCTTTATGGGACACAGTCACGTCAATGAATTGAACCGAATCAACGACATTCCTTATGTATGCCTCCATTCCATGGTTGATGGCGCAGGATTACCAAATAATGCCTACTCCTTATTAACAGTGGTCAAAGACGGTTCGATGAGGTTAGAAGGCTTCGGAAAGCACGCCAAGCACCCCATGGTTGCCGGAAGCTTGAAACAAGTACTAACGTAATTTCTCACTGTGGATTCCGCTGGGTTTTGCCGAAAATTACCCTAAGTTGAAAATTGCAACCAAGATCACACTTGCACTTGTTTCAGTGGCATTGTCGATGCTGGTTCTTTTTTACGCATTTCAACGGCCACAATTAATAGACAATTTTGAGAAGTTGCAGAAGCAAAAAGCACTAGAGAATTTGAATCGAAGTCGTGATGTCATTCTAACCGAACTAGCGGCTCTTGAAAAACAATCTCAAGATTGGGGTAGCTGGGACGATACATATAAGTTTGCCGTTGGACAATTCCCTGAGTTCAGAAAGACGAACCTCGTAGATAGCACCTTTACCGTTTCTCATTTCGATGTCATATGGATACTCAATAACAAATCGGAGGTCATTTATGGTAAGTCCAGACTTCCAAATGGCAAGTTAACGTCATCAATGATAGGATTTGACCCTGTTGCAATTGCCAAACATAGCATCAACAACAAATCAAAGGTTGACCAAGGAATCAATGTAGTCGAAGGGTTTCCCACCGCTCTTTGTGTTCGGCCGATCTTGAACAGTAATGACAAAGGACCATCGCACGGAACTCTCATCCTTGGTCGGTACTTGACGAAGCCTGTCATCACTGCAATGAATGACTCGACCCACGTTCCGTTCGAACTTTTGAACGCACAGTCGGCGATCAAAGTCCTCGCAAACTCAACTCTTGCCCAGCGATTGAGATTGAAAAATGGAATTTACGTTGAACAACCTACGACAACTGATCCCGTCGACGGGTTCACGTTTCTGAAAGATACGTCTGGGGATCAATCCGTTCTTATTCATTCGCAAACCGACCCCGACATTTTGAGACAAGGAACGGAAACTGTCCAAAATACACTCATTTCGATGATTGCAATTTCGTTTGCCGCAACAATTCTTAGCTTGTATTTGATAAGTTTGACGGTTTCAAAACCCCTAACCAACTTAGCTAGAAAAGTTGAAAGTCTTGATGATTCGAGTTTCGTAGACTTCGATGAATCAACGACAAAGCGCCGAGACGAAATTGGAATCGTGGCTCAAAGCTTTGGTGGGCTGATAAAAAGGCTCGAAAAGTCCCAAATGAGAATCATGACAACATCTCGCGATGCCGGCATGGCAGAAGTTGCTCGTGGAATTCTCCATAATGCCGGGAATGTTCTCAATTCGACTGTAGTTTCGGCTGAACAAATCAGCCAAATTGTTGCCGAATCAGACCCGGCTGGCTTAAGGATGTCGGTAGAACTTCTCAACCAAAACCTCGGGAATCTAGACTCCTATCTATCAAGTGATCCAAAGGGTGCCAAGCTACTTCCCTATCTAACTGCCTTGGCAGGAAACCTTGAGGTAAAGCACATCCAAATTCAAACAGAGTGCGCAGCATTAATGAAATCAACCAATCACTTGGGCGAAGTGGTTAGAGGGCAAGAATCGCTGGCCCGAAATGAGAACAATTTATGCAAATTTCATTTGAAAGAGATTGCAACTGAAGTGGCTTCAATCCTCGAGTCAAGCCTCAATAGGCACGGAGTCACTCTCGATATTTTGGTTGATGACTCATTCATTTGCTTTGGTGACCCTGGCAAGATTACTCAAGTCCTTATCAATCTTGTCGTTAACGCTAAAGAAGCTTTGCTAAGTCAACCACAATCCGAGAAACGAATTTTCATGACTAGCCATTCATTAGAGAATGGATTGTTAGAGATACAAATAAGCGACAACGGCCCAGGCATACCATCCAACAACCTTGAAAACATATTTAAACCTGGATTCTCAACCAAATCGGGAGGGACAGGTCATGGATTGCATTATTGCGCCAACTCGCTAGCTGAAATGGGTTGGAGTATTTCTGTGGAAAGCAGTGTAGAAGGTAGAGGCGCTAAGTTTACGATATCTTCTCCAAAATTAGAACAGAAGGGAGAGGCCGCATGAGTGAACTACATTCCAGAATTCTTGTCATTGATGACAATATGGATATTCACAAGGACTTTGAAAAAATCCTTGGCGACTCATCCTCGACCCAAGATCTAAGTTCCGTCGAAAGCGAGCTCTTTGGGTCCATGATTCAATCTCAATCACACTCAAAGCCGACATGTCAAATAGTTTCGGCTATGCAGGGGCAAGAAGGATTTGATACTTTCCGTGCCCACCATCTAAGTAACCCATTCGACATTGTTTTTGTCGACATGCGAATGCCGCCAGGATGGGATGGTCTCAGGACCATCAAGGAAATATGGGCAATTAATCCCGATCAGTTCATCGTCCTTTGTAGCGCATACTCCGATTACTCCTTTGATGCCTTAAGGCGAGAATTAGGCAATCGTCCAAACTTCTTAATCCTCAGTAAGCCGTTCCACTCGCAAGAGGTTGAGCAAATAGTCAATTCGGTTTCCCTCCGAGATAGTCTCAAAATTCGAACCGAAAAAAAAATGGCTCAGAAGCTGAGTGCTGCTATAGAAAATCAAGAGATGAGTTTGGTATACCAACCTGTAATTGACCTCAAGCTAAACACCTTAAAGGGATTCGAGTCTTTGTGCCGATGGAATGTTGAAGGCGAAATTGTTGCGAGTCCCGACATATTCGTGAAGCTAGCGGAAGACCATGGACGAATCCACCAACTTGGCGATTGGGTTGCTGAACAAGCGATTTGGTCGTCGCAGCAAATCAATGAGATAAATGCACTTCCAGGTAACAGAATCATTACTCTTAATGTCTCGGTCAAACAACTCAAAGAAAGCTTCATTCCGAAATTGATTGGGTATTGCGAGAAGTATCAGGTAAAGGTCCAAGATATTGGGATTGAAATCACGGAGACCAAATTGATGGATGACGTTGACGAATGCCGTTCCGTGCTCGACGAACTAGCCGGACTTGGATTCAATATTTTGATTGACGATTTCGGTTCCGGATACTCCTCGCTGTTTACATTGTTTAAGTTGCCTTATCACATTATCAAAATCGATCGGCTCTTCACAAAAGACATCGTGAACGACAAGACATCTCGAACAATCGTTAAGTCAATGATTGATCTTTGCCACAGCCTTGGTAAGGAATTTGTGGCCGAAGGCGTTGAGTCTCAGGATCAACTCGACCTTTTGACTGAACTCGGATGCGACTATGCTCAGGGATATCTGCTTGCAAAGCCCCTATCACTCAAAGACGCCTTGTACGTTTCAAAATTTGGAATGCCCTCCAATAGAAAACTCGCAGCCTAATTGAAAGAAAGTCTGGTAAACAAATGCCTCATCGACCTGATCTACCGAATCGTGGAGCCGATGAAGGGAATTGAACCCGCGACCTGCTGTTTACGAAACAGCTGCTCTACCACTGAGCTACATCGGCCTAAACAAGACCGTGAATATACCTTTTTTGGGCACAAAATCGGAACTCACACCGTCTAAACTTCACAGGGTTAGGGGAAAACACAATGGACGATCAAACATCATCGACGCAAATGCAGTCAGGCGAACAGCGAACCCTTGCGTCAATCATGTTCACGGATGTTGTGAGCTTTAGCAAACATAGCGCAATCAACGAGGAGCAAACCTATAAGGCACTCAATCGAGATTTCGACCTGATCTACCGAGCCGTTGCCGACCATAACGGACAAGTCCTTAACACGATGGGCGATGGAATGATGGTCGTCTTCCTCAGCGCCATTCAGTGCGTTCAGTGCGCAATCGCTATTCAGGGTGAACTCTATCGGCAGGCACTGTCGAAGCCCGCCGACGGAATTCTCCAACACCGTCTTGGTCTTCACGTTGGCGACATTATTCTGAACGGAAAAAATACGATGGGAGACGGGGTTAACCAGGCCGCTCGAATCCAAGCACTCGCCCGACCAGAGGCTATCGCGATGTCAAGAGAATTCCACAATATGGTCGTTAACAAAACGCCATTCAACGCGAAGTATCTTGGCCCGCAGCGAGCAAAAAATATTCCAGATGCAATTCCAATTTGGGAAATTTCTCCTATTGATGATGAGATTCGACAACGGGCCGCAGAAATGCTTTTTACCCCACAAGCGACGGGATCACCAGAAGGTGCAACTGGCCGACGAAGTGCCGTAATCCTCATCGCAGTCCTTTTGCTTTTGGCGTTGGCGTCTGCGCCAATATTCATGATGAAATCCGCCGCTGAAGCGGCAAGATTGCAAGCAAAGAAGGAGGGTCGAGTACCGGGCGATGGAAAGGCCTCGAAAACCGTTAGCAAAACGATCAAGAATCTATTGCAAGGGAATAATAGTCCAGAAGAGCCCGTAGTGACGGCAAACAACGCAGCCGCTTCTCCCCCCGTGACCGCGCCAACAACTTTATCGATGAATGCAACCGAAGTAGCCGAAATAACTTCGAAGACCAATAGTCACGATTATGCCGGAGTCGTAGAAATCCTGAAAAAGGCAAGTGGGGCTGAGACAGAGGATGGAAAGGCGATGATCAAGAAGTACGAGGGTCTTGTCGCGTTTCAAACTTGGCTCAACACTGAAGTCTCCGGTCCAACGGTTGCCGCTCCGTTGGAAATGACTTTAGAGAATCAGGCAGTCAAAATTTACTCGACCAAGGATGGAACCGTGATTGACAACGGAACGCCGGTCGTAAGAAACTTGTGGGACTATAAGGAATCGACCATTTTGGCAATCACCGAGGCTCTTGCCGCCAAACTACAAAGCGGAAATCCTGTTTTATCCGAGACGGCGGGCTGGTTTGAAACCTTTAAGGATGTCCACAAAGTTTAACCTGGAGCCTGGGCAGAGGAACGAAGTTCCCAAGCGTGGGTCGGTCATTATGTCAACCAAATCCCAACTCCCCGAAGCTGGGAGGGGTAGCATCTCATCCCCCAAAATCGTAACCCGCCAAGACCAAAAAATTGAGCCCTTCGCTTAAACAAATAAGCAAAGGGCTTTCAAATTATTTTCGGATCTTTTTACAAACCCAGTACAAACGGAGAACGTCCGTTCGTTCAACTACTTTTGTTGGAGTAGCCGATCATTTTTCAATTCGTTATAATGATATATCATGTCCACCAAGACTGTCAAGCTAAATTTTCCCTACATAATCGGTTTAGACCTTGGGTCGAACTCGGTTGGGTTTAGCCTCATAACCAATCCAAGGGTTTGTCCAGACCTTGATGCAACTCAATATGAGCTTCTGAAGCTAGGTAGTCATATATTCGAAGAAGCCGGAACCGACAACGTCAAAACTGGTAAAAGAGAACTCAAAAACCAAGAACGACGAAAAGCGAGATTAGCTCGTCGAACCTATCGGCGAAGAAAGTGGCGGAAGGAATCACTCTATGAATTACTAACCCAAGTAGGCGTCTTAATGGCGGACCAAAAAGCCCGAGCCACCTTCCTCTGCGCCCACACCCTTCAAGGAAACCCTCATCACCCGTTATATCTAAGAACCATTGCTTTGGATTCAGACTTATCACCCGCAGATTTTGCCAAGGTGCTTTGTCACCTAAACCGTCAACGTGGCTACCTAAGTACTGGCGAACTCATGTCAAATGAAATTCCTGAGATCTTAAAGGTTGAGGCGCGAAAAGTCTTTCTTGCCGTCTCCGACGAAGAAGATGATGACGAACAAGATCAGGGTGAAGGCGACGAAAAGCCTGGGGTCATTCTAGGTGGCATCAGAAATTCTCACCAAGCTATTAGCAGTGGAAAGGCAAGAACCTATGGCGAACTACTTTTCCAAAACTTGGGTGATGGCCTCTATTCCCGCCACTACACCAAGCGGTTTACTAAAAAAGTTGATAAGCCTCAGCCATTAACTAAGCAATTGGCATATCGTTCCGACCGTGCCCTGATTCACGATGAGCTTAACAAACTTTGGACCCGACAAGCCAATGCCCATCCTGAAGTTTGGACACATGACTTGAAGGCAAAAGTCGAACGAATCATCTTTTACCAAAAGGAACTCAAAGACACTTCATCACTTCGGAAAACCTGCCAAGCCTTTCCATCTCACTACTGTTCTCCGAAGACCTCCCGTGCATCTCAACGAGCTAGGATCACCCAAGACCTATTTAGCTCCATCCGCACTGGTGAGAAGACAAAAAAAGTTAAGAAGGTTGAGGCAAACGGCCTTCCCTTCGACGCGAGCCGGATGAGCGACGAAATCATTCCACCCCGCACCGTCCTCAGCGAGGCTTCAGTAAGGAGTCTCTTAGCTATACTTGAACAAGGTCATGACCTCCCCATCGAGTCTCTACCAAACCTAATCAAGGAGACATTTGAAGTAATCAAGCGTTCAAAACTGGACAAATATCAAGGCATTTTCGGCAATCAAACCATCAAAATTATTCGCAAAGCAAGTTACGACCAATGGGACACCTGGGACGAAGCTTTACAAAACCACGTGCTCGATGTTGTTTCATCGGCTTCAACTCCAAGCAAGACATATAAAGCCCTCGTCTCAAGAAATATCGATAAGCAAATCGCCGCCAATATCGCACTTGCCCCATTTACCAACGGTTACGCCGAGTACTCGACCAAGTTTCTAAACAAGGTTAATGAGAGCATGATTACGAAAGGCATCCAGCAAAAGGTCGCATTGGACGAGTTGAATGCCATTGCCCGAGACCACAAGCGAAACCATTTGTCTTCCGAAACCCCGCTCGATCCAGACAAACCTAACTCAAACAGCTTGATTAATCTTCCCACGAACCTAAACTACCGAAACCCTATTGTTGAAAAGGCCCTTCGTCGCACGGTCTGGGTCCTCAATCAAGTCATCTACCGATATGGCATCCCAGAGACGATCCGCGTCGAACTACCAAGAGAACTGACAATGCCCGCTAAGGACAAGAAGAAACTCGAAGACCGAATGGTGGAAAACGAAAACCTCAAAAAAGCCCTTGCTCAAGAACTTCTCAAGGCTGGTCAGCTTGCAAATGGAAGCAACATCAAGAAGCTCCGCTTACTAAAAGAGTGTGACTTCATCCTCCCGTACGAAGGCAAGCAAGTCTCCATCAACGATATCGAAGACTTAGAAATTGATCACGTTGTCCCCCGAGCCACCATGTGGATAAACCAAAGCTTCAATCTAGTTGTTTGCTTCCGTGGCACGAACCAGCAAAAAGGAGAAATGCCACTCTATGACTGGCTGACACCCGATGAATTTTCACGGTTTGAAACAAGGATTAAGCACTCCAAAATGGGACGCATGAAGAAAGCATGGGTAACCAAGAAAGAGCCACCAGAAGAGGGATTCCTTGAAAGCCAACTTCATGCCACCGGTTATTTGTCCCGAGAAATTAGAAAAGTTTTGAGCCAACTTGGTACCAGTGTCGAGGTCACCAACGGGCAAGCAACCGCCCACCTACGCCGTCTGTGGGGCCTCGAAGACAATCTATTTCCCGACTGGTTGGGAATGGCCAAGCAATTGAAGGCAGAAAAGAAAGGAGAGGCAACCGAGGAACTAAAGAACCAAGGCAAGAACCGGTCAGATCACCGTCATCATGCCGTAGATGCCTTAGTCATTGCCTTAACTGATGTTTCTACGTTTCAAGCCCTTAGCCGAGCAAATAAATTCAAACATCAGAACGAAAACCATCGGGCCAATTATCGGAAGACGTGCCCAATCGAGGGCCTTCGAGAACATGTATATAACCAGAAAGAGGGCATTGTAGTCACAAACTATACTCGCTCGTCCACAACCGGTCCTTTGAACAAAGCTATGGCTCAAAAAGAAGACCTAGCTGATTTATTAGAAGCCCAGAAATTGGGTCTTCCCATGTCTTCAAAAGTCGGTTCCGGAAAATTAGTCCGATACGATATCGAAGGAAAGGCTGCCCAAGCGTATCCGTTGGGCGAAAACCATCATATGACCATTTACAAGGGCAAAAGCCAAAGCGGCCAATCGAGGCTTCATGTTTCAATTACTCCGTTGATTGACGTTGCCAGGAATGTCAAACAGGGTAATGATCCATATGAAGAAAAGGTCGAAGCAACGCGCATTGGTTTCGAAAAATACTTCACCCTTGAAAAAGGAGAGATTGTTGAATTTGGAGACTTCCCAAATAACTTTTATAAGGTGGCTGCTCTATCTGTCAACAATTCAGGTGGCGTCAGTGCACGGTTCCAAAAGTCCACAGTCAATACAATGGAACAAGTCCTTTTTAATCGGGTTCACGACGACGTTCCGATTATCCGAAATCTCGGACTTGGACCGTTAGAAGATATCATTCGGAAAGTCAAGTTAAACGCCTTTGGCGAGGTTATTTGGGAAGAACGAATCAAAACCTCGTAACTTAGACAGGCTCAAAAGAGAAACAATGCTCTTACTATGGCTAGGTGGTCAAGAGGTCTCTGTCGATTTCAGCTCCATCGTCGCTCAGTATTGAACGGCGTCAGTTGATCATGCGCCAAGGTAGTGCCGTGATTAACACCGCGCCACTCGAAGACTTAGCCATCATCGTTGTCGATACACCAGAAACAACTTGGACAAGTGCCCTTCTCGCCGAGTGTGGTGACTTTGGCATCGCCGTCGTGTTCTGTGGCGGAAAGCATCTTCCCTGTTCAATACTGCTACCGAGTGTCGGTAACCACCTCATGGCATACGTCCAGCGTAAACAACTCGACGCAAAACTGCCTACCAAGAAGCGTCTATGGCAAACCATCATATCCGCCAAAATTATGTCCCAAGCTGATACCCTTCGGTCTCTCGGAAAAAATGACGAGCCATTGAGGCGCCTGCTAAGAAATGTTAGGAGCGGCGACCCAACCAATGTCGAGGGCAACGCCGCTGCCCGGTACTTCCCACTTATGTTTGGCACTGGTTTCATTCGGGATCCCGAACTTATCGGCCTCAATAGTCGCCTGAATTATGGCTACGCAATTCTTCGTGCCGCAGTCGCACGGGCGATTGTCCTATCGGGACTTGATCCTAGCGTCGGCATTTGGCACCACAATCGATATAATCCCTTCCCTTTGGCAGACGACTTAATTGAGCCGATCAGACCCGTTGTGGACAAATGCGTTTACGAGTCCTTAAACCTATTTCCCGATGATTTAGAACTGACTCCTCCAATCAAAAGGCACCTTTTGCAGGTCTTGACTGCCGAAGTAAGTTGGGCTGGTGCACGATTCCCTCTCGACACCGCTCTCGAACGCTTTTGCGCCCAAGTTAGGGAAGCCCTTACCGAAGGAGGCTCAGATGTCCAATGTCCTACCGTCTAATTTATGGAGGTGTCCGTTGTATGTGGGTTATTGCGATGTTCGACTTACCAACTGAAACTCCTCTCATGCGGAGCAAATACCGAAAGTTTCGTGACTTTCTCCTCAATGACGGATTCATGATGATCCAGTACAGCGTCTATGCCCGATTCTGTCCTAACCGTGAGAATGCCGACACCCATGGCGACCGTGTCGAACTAAAAGTCCCGGACGACGGTCAAGTACGAGTCCTGATCATGACCGAACTACAATTCTCAAAAATGAAGATTTTTTGCGGAAAATCTTCCGCTCCACCCGAAACTGGACCAAATCAATTAAGTTTTTGGTGAAAAAAATTCGCCAGAGCGCAGGCTACGCCAGCCTCAAATTAAGGTTGGTACAGTTTACCGAATTGAAAAATGACCGGTTACCCCAACAATCGTTTCAATATCGTGCATGGTTTGCCAGTTTACCGAATTGAAAAATGACCGGTTACCCCAACGCAACCTTGGTCATAAAGACAACCAAAAAGTTTACCGAATTGAAAAATGACCGGTTACCCCAACTTGCTTGCCATGGTCTATCAAAAAGCATATAGTTTACCGAATTGAAAAATGACCGGTTACCCCAACATCAGCGACGAGCTGCAGCGAGAACTAACAAGTTTACCGAATTGAAAAATGACCGGTTACCCCAACCTCGAAACGTTACGGCACTCGGATAATCCAAGTTTACCGAATTGAAAAATGACCGGTTACCCCAACTGAGGCAGAGGTGGATGAGAATCTGATCGAAGTTTACCGAATTGAAAAATGACCGGTTACCCCAACT
>JBAXBU010000069.1:0-17728 GCA_037141835.1 Armatimonadota bacterium
ATGTAAAGGGCGGATTTAACTTCAGTCGTCCCCTGGCCTCGCTCGTTATCCTTGCCGCAATCATTCCACTGATCATTTTATTCTCGAAGGAACCGGAACCAAGTCAGGGTCATTAGTTGGGCGAAGTGCGAAGTGCAGAGTGCAGAGTGCAGGGTGCAGGGTGCAAATGGCAAAGGGAGATGAATAACGTAAAGTATTCTTCTGTGAATTCATGAAAGTCATGTTCGCTTCAGTCCTGCTAGTGGCAGTAAGCAATGTGTTGGGCCAAGGTGGGCCACCGCTCCTTACTGATGATCCGGGCACAGTAGAGAACGGCAAGTGGGAGTTGAACATGGCTTGGATCTACCGGCGACTTTCCACGTCTACCGAAATCGAACTTCCTCACTTCGATGCAAGCCATGGTATCAGTGATCGCGCCCATTTCAAAATTGAAGTGCCGTGGGTTTTCGCTTCTGGGGGTGGACCTAGTGTCAATGGCGACGGAGGTGGTTCAACCGGGATCAAATATCGCTTCATTGATGCCAAAGGGTTCCGACCAGGGATCTCAACATATCCCCAGATTGGCTTTCAGTTGTCGTCGAGATCGGTCAAAAACGGACTCGCGGAAGCTGGGACAAGTTTGCTCGTTCCGATTGAGATTCAGTGGGATTTTGAGCGGTTTAGCGTGAATGTTGACTCGGGATACATTGTCCAGCGAGGTGCAAGTCCGAGTTGGCTTGCTGGGGTTGCTATTGGACGAAAAGTTGGCGTTTGCGAATACCTGGCAGAGTTGCACGGAGAGGGAGTATTTGCTTCAGGGGAATCGAATTGGATTGCCCAGCTTGGTTATCGACAGACTCTTAGCGAGGCTTCAACCCTAATTTTTGCATTCGGGAAAACGATTGCTGCGAACAAGTCGGATAGTTTGAGTTGGAATTCGTACTTGGGCATCCAATTTCATTTTTGATTTAGATGTAACCTACGCTTATGACGGGTTTGGTGTTGGCATGTGAACTTTGGCTTGGAACAGCCCCAGATTTGGTCGACAAAACGCTTGTCGTGTGGGTCGCTCCAGCTGAGCAACAAAAACGGGGAGGTAGCGCCCTCACTATCGACGATGGTCGTGACCACTTTGATGGAATCGTATTTGGCGAGCTTGCACCACAAAAGTGGTTTGCAGGAAGCGATTATTGGAGGCGATCTTACAAAGATCAGTCAAGAATTTCCGAAGAGACCGCTGATCGGAATACGTTTGTTCAAGTAGCGATCACCTATGCAGGAAAGGAAGTATCCCTGTACCGAAATGGGGTGCTCCTTGAACATCACCGGATCGAAAGTGAGCCACAAGCTTTCGGTCACTCATCTCGGATCAACATTGGATTACGTCATCCTCGAGCTGGAGATGGAGCTCACTTCGCCGGTGCTATAGATGACGCGAGAGTATATTCACAAGCTTTGACTATTGACCAACTTAACCAACTGCAACCAAATAAGCCATCGTTGATCAAACCATGGGCTTGGTGGAAATTTAATGATGAAGCTGGAAAGGATCAAACTGGACGCTTCCGATTCCCAGTGCTCAAGAACCAGGCCAAGATTGCCAACGGAGCCCTCATTCTTGACGGCGTCAATGGTGAATTCGACACCTCTACCGGAGTTATTGTCCCCATGAAAATTGAAACACCCTCTCGTCCTAAGCTTGTTCCGGCAAATTGGCTCACGTTTCATCTGGCTCATCCGGGACCTGATCCCGCCATGCCGGGTGATCCGAATTGCGCGTTTTATTGGAAGGGTCGGTATCACCTTCATTACATTTATAACAATGCGGACGGGTTTGTGTTTGCCCACGTGAGCAGTACCGATATGGTGCATTGGAAGTGGCATCCTACCACGTTGACTCCGACCAAAACCGGCCACGGAATGTTTAGTGGAACAGGATTTTTCACGAAAGAAGGACGTCCGGCAATTATCTATCACGGTCAGGGTTCGGGGCGAAATCAAGTATCGGTTGCCCTTGACGATAACCTCGAAAAGTGGTCGAAGCCGGCGCCACTTATCGCAAAGATTCTTCCCGGTCAGGACGAAACAAAGATCGCCAATTGGGATCCAGATGCTTGGGTAGATAATGGGTCGTATTTTGCACTTTCTGGAGGTACTCCAGGAAGTGGCAAACCACCAACGTTGTTCAAATCAAGCGACATGAAGGATTGGAACTATTTAGGCCTCTTTATGACAAAGGAAATGCCCGAAGTTCGTGCCGATGAAGATGTCTCGTGCCCCAATTTTTTTAAGATTGGCAGTAAGTACATGTTGTTGTGCATCAGCCACACCCTCGGCTGTCGGTACTACTTAGGTGATTGGCATTCTGAGCAATTCACTCCAGACTTCCACGCCAGGATGAATTGGCACGGATGGGACTTCTTTGCACCTGAAAGCGTTCTGACTCCCGATGGGCGGCGAGTGATGTGGGCTTGGTGTAACTTTCGTTCGCCTCAAACTGGCATCCAGGCATTACCTCGAGAACTTAGCTTGCCGGCGGACGGCGTATTGCGGATCAAACCTTTGCGCGAACTTGAACAACTACGGACAAAAGGAGTCATTGAGGATGCGGTCAAAGTATTGGATCACGCACCGTTAAAGGTGAAAAGTGCATCTGGCGATGCAGTTGAACTGTTGGCTGAGTTTGGAACCACAAATGCAAGGGAGTTTGGTATCGAGGTCCATTGTGACTCGGACGGTAAGAGTGGCTTTCCAATCACCTACTCTCCGGATGATAAAGCTTTGAAGCTTGGCGCCATGATGGTCCCGTTTGAACTCAAACCAAATGAGCGGCTCTCACTGCGCATATTCATCGATAAGACAATGATTGAAGTTTTTGCCAATGACCGACAGGCGGCAGTTGCTCATCATGAATATCAGTTGGGGAACCTTGGGGTTCAGGTGGTGAGTCGCGACGGTGACATCAATCTTGAAACACTAAAGTCTTGGAAGATAAGGTCGATTTACAGTAAGTGAATCGAATGTCGCGGTCAAAGCGATTAGGTGCTTCGCACTTTCTTCCTACTATTGCAAGTTTCTATTTCATCCATTCTTAGCCCTTTCTCCCCCTAGTGGAAGGGAACTGGTAAAATAGATTCAACAATGAATGAGCCTGAGACTCCCCTTCAAGACCAAAACACACAAGGCGAAAGCCAACTTGAAGAAGCAGTATCCGCAGAAGAAAGTGAAGTAACTGCTGATCAAGTAACGGAGGATTTTAATGTCCTTGACGACCAACTTTCCAAGTTAACCGAAGAGAAAGCCCAGATTCACGACCAGCTATTGCGCACCATGGCTGACTTTCAGAACTTTCGCAAGCGAACACAGCAGGAGCAGGGAATGATTCGGCAGTATGCAACCGAGTCATTGATCATGACACTCCTGCCTGTCATGGATAACTTTGAGCGGACAGTGGTGGCAGCCGAGAAAGGCGCACCGGTTGAATCGTTGATTACCGGCGTCAAGGCAACTGAGAAGCAATTTCGATTCATTATTGAAGCCCAAGGCGTGACTAAGATTCAGTGCGTTGGGCAGCCATACGATTCTGATTTGCACGAAGCGATTGGTACGGTCAATTCTCCCGAACATCCGTCAGAAACTGTTGTTGAAGAAGTCGAACCAGGTTATAAGATGGGTGACAAAGTCATTCGCCACTCCAAAGTTCGAGTCGCTAACTGATCATGAGCCGCAAACATTTTGGAACGGACGGCATTCGCGGAGTCGCTAACAAAATATTGACTCCCGAATTGGCGATGTCGCTGGGTCGAGCCGCGGGAATGTGGCTAAGAGAGTCTGGTGGGGTGCCCCGAATCGTGGTTGGACGCGACACTCGCAAAAGTGGTCCGATGTTAGGCATGGCACTTTCGGCGGGATTTAACTCGGCAGGAGTTGACGTTGTTAGCCTTGGTGTAGCACCGACTCCGACGGTTTCATATGTTGCTCGCAATGGCGAATTTGGGCTTGGCGTGATCATTTCCGCATCGCATAATCCTTTTCCAGATAATGGCATCAAGTTAGTTGGTCATAACGGTCATAAGCTTCCGGACGAAGTGGAACTGCTGATCGAACAGTACATGGAGCAGGATTTTGATCGTCCGGTTGGTGGAAACGTTGGTTCGCTTACTCAGGACTCAACTCTTTTTGAACCATATTTGGCTTATTTGGAGACGATTATTCCGGGTGGATTGGCAGGAATGACGGTAGCATTGGACGGAGCGCATGGTGCGGCTGCGTCACTTGGACCTGAGATTTTGCGGCGACTGGGAGCAGAAATATTCGTGGTTGGGGATTCACCTGACGGCGTGAATATCAATGAATTTGGTGGTGCCACCAAGCCCGAAACGATTCAGGCGTTGACTCAATCTACCGGAGCCGCCATAGGGGTCGCTTTTGATGGCGATGCTGATCGCGCAGTTTTTGCGGACAACAAGGGTCGATTGATCAATGGCGACCGAACGATTGGAATGTGGTCTGCTCACGAACTAGCAATGGGACGCTTAAACCCCAAGTCAGTTGTTGGAACCGTCATGAGCAACGGCGGATTTGAGCACTTCGTCGCTTCTCGCGGCATCAATTTGGTTCGTACTCCGGTTGGAGACAAGTATGTCTCTCAGAAAATCAGTGAGCTTGGAGCGCAGATTGGTGGGGAACAAAGTGGGCACATCATCTTCCCGAAGCATGGACCTACGGGCGACGGTTTGGTTACGATGCTTGAAGTCTTGCGAGTTATGAAGGAATCAGGTCGGGATGCGGCTTCGATTTATGAAGACTACGAGTCTTGGCCACAGGTTTTGGTGAATATGGAAGTCGCTGACCGATCGACTTGGAACGACGGTGAAATGGTTCAAGATGCGCTTGAGCAGGCTACGAAGGACTTGGTCGGACATGGACGCATTAATGTTCGATCGAGCGGGACTCAGGCAATTGTTCGCGTGATGGTTGAGGCAGACACTTACGAATTGAGAGACCTGGTGGCGGCTACGGTGGTTGGCGCGATAACTCGCGAAGCCAGCGGCAAGATTTATAGTCGGGTAGATTTGACGCATGCGTTGGGCGATTAGAGTCGGTAACTTTCTAGGATAGGTAGATTAAAAACATGCTCCTTGCGATTGATGTTGGTAATAGTCATACGGTGTTTGGCGTCTGGGATGGCGATCATTGGTTGGCG
This sequence comes from Armatimonadota bacterium, assembly GCA_037141835.1. GTDB lineage: Bacteria > Armatimonadota > Fimbriimonadia > Fimbriimonadales > Fimbriimonadaceae > Fimbriimonas. Next base: position 5,186 of record JBAXBU010000069.1, read on the forward strand.
ACCTGGCGACACCAAACAGATGTTGAGACAACCGAGGATGAATTGGCAGGTTGGTTGTTTCAGATGCTGTCCGTGGCTTCGATATCGACAAAAGTGACCAAGGTAGCCTGCGCCAGCGTTGTTCCCGGAATGAACCAAATACTGACTCTGTTGAGTAGGAAGTATTTTGAGTGCGAAGTCTTGTTTTTGACCGGCTCATCAAACCATGGGGTTAAGGTCGACTATAACCCGCCGAACGCGGTTGGGGCCGACCGGATTGCAAACGCGATTGCAGCTTTGGCACAGTATCAGGCTCCGATTGTCGTCGTGGACTTTGGCACAGCAACCACGTTTGACGTTATTGACAAAGATTGCGTTTATGTTGGCGGAGCGATTATGGCGGGGCCGATCACTTCGATGCAGTCGTTGGTGTCTCGGACGGCAAAATTGCCTTCGATTGATCTGGTTGCCCCGGAGACCGCGATAGGGAAGCACACGACGCATTCGATTCAATCTGGGGTTATGTTTGGTTACGCCGGGGCGATTGATGCGCTGGTTGGTCGAATTGGCTCGGAACTAGGGGCAAAGCCCAAGGTAATCGCCACGGGCGGACTCGGCGGAGTGTTTACTGGGTTGTGCGAAACCATCGAGAGCTACGATGAAATGTTGACTCTCGACGGAATTCGAATGTTTGCTGGTTGACGATTAGGATTTCTTCTTCCAAATGGCAGCTATGACGTGTCCGATGGGCTCACCCTCTTTGATTGTGGTGTGGCAGGAATAGCAAGATTTATCTGATGCTCGGACTGCTTTTGCCATGATCCAACCGGGATTGCCGTCGATGGTTACCTTTTCCGAGTAGGTTTCGTAGCCGGCTTTGTCCATGATTGATTTCGTGTCTAATGCCGCTTGATATCCAAAGTATGTTGGATATCGACTGTTATTGGGAAGTTTTGGAGGATTGCTTGCAACTCGGTGCACCGATGTAATTCGGAGATTGGGCTGAGGGGTTTTGACTACGTCGGGATGCTCGCTTTCATATTGTTTTATTGCGGCTATGGTGTCCTTAGGCATTTCACCGACGACGTACGAGGCAAAAGAGTATTCCTTGGTGAGGGCTCCAACTTCGTTATAGCCTGGGATCTTGTTTTTGGTTACGCCATGGAACGTTGGAATTCGACTTGCGCCAAACCGACCATCGCGCGGGGGAGTGAGCATAAAGCTTCGGATCGAAGTTAAATAGGTGCTAATTTCGTGGTCGTGGGCAAATGGAACAGTCTTAGTTAGGACTTTTTTTTCGTGGCGTTTTGGTCCTTCGTCGGCTTTTGGTCGATTTGACGCGTACGTGAGTGATCCAATTGTCGTTAGTGCGACCGCTGGAATAAGCCAAATTGCAGCTTGTTTCATATTTCCCCTTCACATTCTCTGACGATTCAAAGAATGAACCAGTTACGGTTTGATCTTTGCTCTTTTCTTTGCAACAACAAAGAGGACAAAGAAAGTTGCCGCCATGTCTAAAAATACATCAGAAACGCTTCCTCCGCGATTTGGCATAAAACTTTGGCGACCTTCGTCGGCGATCGAAATGGAAAGGCAAAAGAGAAATGGAATCCAAAACAGCCACTTTAAATTCGAAATCCGGTTGGAAAGGTAGGCCAGTAATAGGAAACCGAGAGTCCCGTAGAAGGAGACATGAATCGTCTTGCGAATAACGATGATGAGGCTATTTAGTTGATCGACAGACAAGCCCAAAAAGTCGAAGTACGGCACCATTTGATCTGCGCCGCCACTTGATCCACTTAAGTAGGCGACCGCCCAGGATAAAAAGATTGCCAGAAATAGACTCCAATCTGACTTCTTGAGACCTTCTTTTGAGACGAGAAGTATGGTTCCAATTCCTGCTAAGACAAGTTCTATGGTTACTGATGTTGAGGCTATGTTTCGACCTTCTCGCCGCTCGCTAAGGAGCCAAAGCAGGGTCAGAGGAGCAAGCCAAAAGAGAAGAACACCAGTCGTTTTGGAATCTTCGCGCAGGGCTTTAGAACCAAGGTAAAGTGCGGAAATCGAGGAGACGAGGAAAACGGTTGGGACGACGTATTTCGATTGGTTATCTCGAAAAATAAGTATTGCTAGCAAGACAATGATTGGTGAAGCGTATTTTGCAACTTGCTGCATGAGATACCATTAATATTATGCCGGTACCAGATGCAGCAACTTTTGCTCGAATGCTCGATTCAGCCCAAAAAGGAGACTATGCTCTCGCTTCCATTAATGTAACTTCGAGCACAACACTCAATGCTGCTTTAGCGGCATTTGCCGAAACCAAAACTGATGGAATTATTCAATTCAGCACCGGCGGATCGGAGTTTGCGAGCGGTCCGATTAAGAGCATGTCGGAAGGCGCGATTGCTTTGGCTGAATACACCCACCGAGTTGCCAAAGACTTACCTTGTTATATTGCGTTGACGACGGATCACTGTGTTCCGGAAAAGGTTGATAAGTTTGTCAAGCCGTTGATCGCGGAGAGCAAGGATCGAATTTCGAAAGGACTGGCACCATTGTTTAATGGTCATATGTTTGACGGATCTGAGTTGGGTCTGAAGGAGAATATGGCAATTTCCCAGGAATTGCTTAAAGCAATGGCACCTCTTGGGATCATTTTGGAAGTGGAGGCAGGAGTCGTGGGTGGAGAAGAAGATGGCATTGATAATTCTCACGTTGGCCATGAGAAGCTCTATACGACTCCTGAAGACATGCTCTACGTTTACGATTGCCTTCACGCAATCGGTCGATTTACTTTGGCGGCAACCTTTGGCAATGTCCACGGCGTTTATAAGCCTGGCAACGTAAAGTTGGATCCATTGATCCTCAAAGCTGGAAACGATGCGATGAAGGCTAAGTACGGCAAGATTCTCGACCTCGTATTTCATGGTGGTAGTGGGAGTCTCCTTTCGGAAATCCACGATGCGGTATCGTACGGCGTTATTAAAATGAATGTAGATACGGACTGTCAATACCATTACTCGCGACCAGTTGTGGATCACGTAATGAAGAACTATGACGGGATGCTCAGGATTGACGGAGAAATGGGCGACAAGAAAACTTACGACCCTCGAGCTTTTATGAAAAAAGCTGAGTCGGGTATGAAAGCAAGGGTTATTGAGGCGGCAACTGACCTAAAGAGTGTTGGGATTTCGTTAGTTTCAGGCTAAGTAACAATTTCGGGTGGTATCCTGCATAAATTCTATGATCATCAACGAGATCATCGGCAAGAAAGTTGTCGTACATATTGAAAGTGGTGCTCAGGTAGTTCTCCATCGGGGAATTCTTGAGCAGGCTGACGCCAATTTTATTCGACTAAAGAAGGATACAGAAACGATCTATTTTTGCCTTCACAAGACCATCGCTATTCACCCAGTTTAGTTATTGAGCCAGACCATGCCGCGAGTTGCCTGCGTCCAGATGGATGTTATATATGGTGATCGTGATGCAAATCTCACGAGGATTTCTCGCGAGATTTGCAAGCTTGCCGAGCAGGGGGTTGATATTGTCGTCTTTCCAGAGTGCTGCCTGGCTGGTTACTGCATTGAATCGAAAGATCAGCGTCATGAAATCTCAGTGGAATTAGATTCAACAGAGTTTGCGGTGATTCAGAGTACGGTTGATGCAACCGGTGTCCTAGTCATCCTAGGTTTTTCGGAAGAGACGGCGAGGGAATTTTACAATTCCGCTGCCTTATTTCAGCCAGATACTCAACCCCATTTTTACCGAAAGACTCACCTTCCTGAGCTTGGGTATGATCGGTTTGTTACTCCGGGATCAGATCTTCCAGTTTTTGAAACAAAATTCGGAAAGATTGGGATTTTGATATGCTTCGATGTACGATTTCCTGAAGCGGCCCGGATTTTGGCACTTAAAGGTGCGGATGCCATCTTCTTGCCCACGAATTGGCCACGCGGTGCAGATATCAGTGCCGACATCCTTGCAATTGCCCGTGCTGCTGAAAACAAAGTTTTTGTTGTGACTTGCAACCGTGTTGGAACTGAGCGAGGATTCACTTTCATTGGTAAAAGCAAAATTATTAGCCCAATGGGTCAGGTTTTAGCCAGTGCGGGATCGGATGAGGAATGTATTGTTGCAGATCTTGACTTTGAATTGAGCCGCAATAAAAGAAGCGTAACCATACCGGGTAAGCATGAAACTACAGTTTTTGAAAGCAGAAGACCCGAACTTTATGGTCCTATTTTCGGTCAGACTGAGCAAATTGGAGAGAATAGGCAGTAAAGTAGACCATCCTTTGCGTGAGAAAAATAAGATGAGATTAGGCGGAAAAACAGTAATTGCATTGGCTTGGGTTGGCTTCTTAGCCATCGTGATTGGATGCGGAGGCGGAAGCACGGGTGGTACAACCACTTCAACGACGGCTACCACTGCGACCACAAGCACGACGGCGACAACCAGCACCACAGCTACGACCAGTACAACGGCTACGACCAGTACTACAGCGACGACGAGCACTACAGCCACGACGAGCACAACAGCGACCACTAGTACGACGAGCACAACAAGTACGACTTCTACAACTGGCGGATCACTTCCTCACGATGCGATCCTTTATACAATTTCCGACGGAACGGTAAATTTCCTTAAGTCGATCAAGTCTGACGGCACAAGCGACACCGGATTGGCTTCATATGTAGCGGGAAATGTTACAGCTGTCGCACCAAATCCAACAAAGCCAAATCAGTTTGCTTTTGCCAACTTCAATTCAGGAACTTCCAAATACAAACTGTATAAGGGAAATACTTCCTTAGATATTGCAACGAGCACACTCCTTACGACTACTTCTTACGACGGAATTGACGGAGTTCAATTCACCCCTGATGGCTTGTATGTCATTTTCAAAGCAGATGCAGGTACTGGGTTCAAGTTGTACAGAGTTGCTGTTGGTGGTGGTGTTCCAACAGTACTTGATTCTGGAGTGTTTGAATTCTCAGTTAATCCAGTTGTGGGCACAAACCTCGTAGCATATGCCAAGGATTCTGGAACAAGTTCAGATGTCTACACGGTTGATTATCTTACTTCCGCTAAGCTCCAAGTAACGAGCCTCGGAATTGAAACATTTTCGCCAAACTGGAGCAGAGACGGAGCGAACATTGTGTTTGGACACAGCCCTGATCCATTTAACGAGAATATTCACTTGTTCAACGTAACTTATCCTGGTGGCACCGTTACTGAGGTCACCCCAGCTTCAACATTCAACGAAGCATTTGGATTCTATAACGAAGACATGACAAAGGTTGCGGTTCTTCGAGTCGGTGGTCCCGGAGTATTGTTGGATAGCTATGACATTGGTAGTACATCGTTCACTACCGTAGTGGACAACACTTCACTCGGGTCTACTTGCTATTGGACTGATTCAAACGGTCGAAGTGTTTCTGCAAACATCCCAAGCTTCCAATTTGGATCTCATCGACGACGATCAAGGTAATCTGACCTTGAGATACGAAAGCCTGAAGAGCTTCTCTTCAGGCTTTTTTTGTTTCATTCCTTATTCATGATTAGAATTGTTGGTGCCGGTTTTGCGGGAGTAGAAGCTGCTTGGGCATGCGCTTCACGAGGAACTGCCGTTTCCCTATACGAGATGAGGCCAACCAAGTCGAGCCCAGCGCACACGACCGACTACTTTGCCGAGCTTGTTTGCTCAAATTCCCTTAAGTCGAATTCACCGACTAGCCCGGCTGGGCAACTGAAGTCTGAGATGGCTGCCCTGGGATCAATCATCTTGAAAACCGCGGCTGAGCACTCAGTTCCGGGCGGAGAAGCGCTTTGCGTTGACCGAAACGAGTTCGGTAAGGCAATGACTTCGGTTATCGAAGATCATGCCCTTATAACGGTTGAAAGGGAAGAAGTGACTCCCGTCATGGTTGAAGGTTGGTTGGCCAGTGGTGATCAAGTGATCTTGGCATCCGGACCTTTAACTTCACCCCAATTGTCGGAGTGGCTGGCGGCAAAATCGGGAAGGGAACATTTGTACTTTTACGATGCTGTTTCGCCGACGGTTGAAGCTTCCTCGTTGAACATGGATATTGTCTTCGCCCAAAGTCGATATGACAAAGGCGAAGGGGACGACTACCTCAATTGTCCGTTCAACAAAGAAAACTATGAGGAGTTCGTAGCTGCCCTCATTATGGCAGAGCGAGCACCGTTTCACGCATTTGAGGCTGGAGGCGTTCGGACCGATGTTAGCATAGATCCTGAATATGCTCTAGGCGGTGGTGAAGAGAAGTTGCTTGAGCAGATCAAATACTTTGCTGGTTGCACTCCAATTGAGGCGATTGCAGAAAAGGGAGCTCGCTCCTTGGCATTCGGAAACTTTAAGCCAATGGGGCTCACTAATCCAGAGACCGGCAGAAGACCTTGGGCGGCATTGCAGCTTAGGCCAGAGAATAAAGAGAAGTCATTGTATTCGTTGGTTGCCTGCCAGACTCGGTTAAAGTTTGGAGAGCAGAAGCGAATTTTCCGAATGGTTCCGGGTCTTGAAAACGCTGAGTTTGTTCGTTACGGCGTGATTCATCGGAATACCTATTTGGAGGCTCCAAAGGCACTGCTTCCGAACTTGGAAATGCGGTCGGTACCAAATCTCTTTGTGGCAGGACAACTTACGGGAGTTGAAGGCTATGTAGAATCTGCCGCAATGGGCATCCTTGCGGGATTACAGGTCCTTGCCAAGATTTCTGGCGTTCCTATGCCCGAGCCTCCGAGAACAACCGCTTATGGGGCTTTGCTCGCTCATTTGCAGGATGATACGCCAAGGGAGTTCGCGCCCATGAACATCAACTGGGGCATTTTGCCCGACCCTGAGGAACCAACTCGCGACAAGGGTGTGAAGAGAGCGATTAAGATTGTAGCGGCGCAGACTGGTTTGGCTGAGTGGCTCAGTGCCATGTCAGTTATCAGTTAGCAGTCCAGCAATCGCAGAAACTCCATTGGCAGTCCCGCAAAGCGGGATGTCGCTGAAACTCCATTGGCAGTTGGCAGTAGACTTACCTCTTCCCAAGCTTGCTTCGCGACGCGGGAAGGTCCTCTCCTAAGAGGATAGGAAAAGTCGCGGGCGATTAAGATTGCGGCGGCGCAGGCCGAACCGTCGGTGTGGCTAACGGCCTTGGGTGACTTTGATTTCAGGTTAAAAGACGGCTTCAGTGACTAGCCACATAGATTAGCCTTAACAGCCCTACTTTATTGACATGCCACACTACTTAGACGGACATTTTTGTGCCAAATAAGCAATGTCAATCTCAGGCTAGGTTTGACCTGTAAGATTTCTACTTATGCCGTGCAGTGTGAAATGAGCATTGGGAGTAGTGAGATTATTGGCTATAAGGCAGAAAAAAGCCCACGAAAGGTGTCAAAAGGAATATTCGCCCGCATTTATGTCCCTTTGAGTGAGTAACCAACTGGCTTTCGTCATCTAATGGGCAGGTGTCACACTGACAGTCCGCGCCAATTTAGGTTTCGTTTATCATTCCAATTTCAATATTTTTGCGATTGTTTTTGCCAATTACGTTTCAAACAGATTTTATTGCCTTATAATCAGGATAGGCACATGGTAGTGAAACGTTCAGCTTTAATGTATGGCGGTGTTGTTCTGATACTGGTCTTAACTTGGTTAATACAATCAAACGGAAGGCAGTTTAGGTCAAATGAACGCACAAAACTAAATGCAGAGGACTCAGCGAGTTCGGCATCTCTTTCAAGTGTAAATGGGCGGCCCGCTAAAACACCTACTATGTTAGGTTCGAATTCACGTAGAATTTATGATTTGGTTCTGCATAAGATGCTTGCCTTTGAAAGCCTGTTTAAAGACTCAATGGTTAAGTACAAGGATCTTGAATCTGGCAATGAGTTTGCTCTATATCTGGCGGGTGCCGATGAAGCACTAGTTACGCACGGCAATACAATTGCTTCCTTAAGTCACGGGTTGCTGTCCCGTCGCTCAATAGATAATGAAGATAAGCCTATAGTTTCGATTGCTTACGGATCTAGCATTGCGACATCGGTTCGCGCCATGAGTGCCGACTTGCACGCCCTGCTCTTCTGGCTCGGCGCCAGGGTATCAGGTGACCTAAATATGTCCGACGCTTTTCAATCCGCAAAGGATGCTCATGTTACAAAGACAGACCAATTCTTGATCATATCCTTTTCAACACCGGATGATTCCAAATTTAGCATTTCCTGGCGCGAGGATATGGTTTGCCCAGAAAAATTATCCATAGGTTCTATCAAATATGAATATAGCCGACCAAAAGGTCACAGTTGGCCAGTCACTATTGGGCTAACAATTAGTGGTAAGCACGGCGGTAAGCTTGAGGTTAGCGAACCTATTGAACTATTGAAAAGACCACCTCTCATTGAAATCCAAAACGGCTCTGTAGTTTACGACGAGCACTACAACCTCAGATACGTTCAGGAAGAGGCATCATCGATTAGCGCTGAATCTGCCAGCGAGGTCATCAAACGATGTCTGGCCAAGGAGACAAAACTTGTAACGGGAAATCAGCGCAAGATGTTATGTGGTCTTGATTGCGTTTATTATTTGTCAAAAATGATGAACAGACCAATAGAATATCGACTCTTGCTAGAAGATCTTCCTGATGCAAAAACGCGTGGAGCTACTTTAGAAGAATTGCAATCGTTGGCTCTAGCGCATGGACTGAAATCCAAAGGATATGCAGTATCCTGGCAGGAACTTAAGGACCTAAAGAAGTACGCAATCCTATCTTGGCGACCTTCACATTTCGTTCTCTATGTTCCGGAAAGCGGAGGCATAATAAGCCCACCATACTCAACAGACATGCCTGACGCTCAGCGCGCACTCGCGCTATATACGGGAACTGCCCTCATATTCGAATGACCATGTACTACAAGAACCTGATAATTTTTCCAATTTCCTTCTCTATTGTGGGATGTGGTCAAGTGAAGCCCATTCCTAATCAAGTTGATCTCGGTTCGATTGAACCTGGTGGTGTGATTCACACAATGGTATCTTTGAAGAACCCATTTTCAACTACTGCCAGGATTACTGGCTTAGAAAAGGCTTGTAGCGTGAAGATCACAGCTCCATTCAATGGAGTCTTAGAACCAGGACAGTCGGTAGAGCTAGATGTTAGTGGGCGTGCTCCAAGAATCCCTGGACCAACCGCAGCCAGAATTACTTTGGGAATAGTTTCAGGAAATAAGGAAATACCGTTTGTGCATCAAATCAATTATTTGATAATGGCAAGACCCTTTATAAGTCGGACAGAGTTATGGATGTCTCAAGGTCGATCAACGGTACATGTATTCGGCCTCAGTAAAGACACAAGAGTTGAGTGTGAAGCAACTGAAGGGCTAGGTTGTTCGGTTTCCGGTACAAATGTGTATGTTGTCAAGAATGCTGAAATCGATCAAAATGCAAGCGTAAGAATCTCGTTTAACAATGAGAGTCTGGTATTGCCAGTGCATGAAGAGTCTAGTCTTTCAAATGCACGATTATATCCAGAAGTAATAACCACCGTACGAGGACGTGTTACAACGGTCAAACTTATTAACTTGCGGAATGGACTCTTAATAAGGGCCGAAGATAAGCGAGTCAATGTAAAGTTTGATCCAACGACTGGGGTAGCCACGCTATCTAGTTTGGCAACTTTGCAAACAAGGATCATTGTATTCGATGGATATAAAGAGGTGAGTCATGCAACAATGTTCGTCGACTAGTGAAATATCTTGCGGATACCGGCTCAAGAATTTGCTCAGATATACCTTACAGTCCATTGCCCTGATTTTTGGCATCCTTGGTGCGAGTCAGCATTTTGGTTCAACTTTTGCGGACTGTGGCTGGCAATGCGCTGAAGTTCGAAGTTTGTGGTTTGCTCCAATCTTTTCATTGGTTTCAATTGTGGTGCCGATTATTGCACTTACATTCCTGGTTAAGAGACAGGATATTTACTACAATTATCTGGTCATTTCTCAAGGGTGTCTGGCTATTGCCGCATTTCTATTGTTGGCGCTAAATCGATGGATGTGCGTAAACTGCCTTTCAATCCAGCTAATTTGGCTCGCGTCTGCAATAGAAATTGTTCGGTACAGGGTCTTTTCCATTCTGAGCGTCGGACTAGCATTGGTAGCGATAGGTAACCTTTCCAGTCAAATTGCAGAGAATCGAATCTTAGCCAATCAAGGTCCAGTTGCGTTTAAAACCAGAGATTATGAGAGTAGGATTTCGGATCCAGCATTCGTAATATTTACTGATCCGCTTTGCGTTGCCTGCCGTATTGCTGAAAAGAAGGTTGAAGCACAACCACCAAATGTTAGAATTCTGTTTAGATGGAAGCTACTTCCTCAGCACGGAGATTTTGCATTGCGGATTGCGGCGGCTATTGAAAGCACCAAAACGTCTGAATTAAAGAAAGGAAATGATTTTCAAAAATCTGTCTATACAGATCCACTGCCTGCAAGTGACGAAGATGTAATACTTCGGGCAGTCAAGTGCGGTATTGACAGACAGAGAATTGCTGAGTTGCTCAAATTTCCAGAACCGTCGTCTTTGCAAACAATCAAGAGTGATGGAGAATTGGCAACTAAGTTGCAAATTAGTGCTGTGCCGACACTTGCCAAAGCATCAATTTATGGTGACGGTGGGATGCCAAAGATTTTACGTCTTGACTTAGTGTCACTTAGTGCCTTCCTTAATACTTCAGAAGGCTCTCAGGCCGGCATTTTGAAGATTTTTTTCCCTGACAATCACTAACAAAGAAAAAAAAGGAAAATTAAATGAAAAACCTACTCATCACTCTATCTGTAGCACCATTGGTTGCTTGGATGGCTTCTCAATCATTTCATCAGGATGGCAAGCGATTGCTCTCCAGCGATGAACTTTCGACAATCTCAGGCGGGGTGGTGTTTACCGATTGCAACACAACCTCTTGTCCCTTTGCAGGACAATGTAAACCAAACGGGTCTCAGTCCGTGTTCTACTACAACAACCTGCATACCAAATGCGGCTTCTCATGGTCGTCAAGTTGTGGCAGCACAGGATCGGCGGATTGCATGGCCAAAAACCATTCTAATACTACTTGTACTGCCCCATATGGTTCCCAGTGGGTTGCAAGTACGGAGAATTTCTGCCTCTAACTAGACACTACCCTGTCGGGTTTTCTCGGCAGGGCCAAATTTAAATGAAACATAGAGGATTTACCCTTGTCGAACTGCTCGTTGTTATTGCCATCATTGCAATTTTATCGGGACTGCTTTTTCCCGTATTCATAAAGGCAAAGGAGAAAGCAAAACAGACTGTTAGCTCTTCAAATCTTCGCCAACTCGCTGTCGCGACAATCATGTACACAGACGATAGCGATCAGGTCCTGCCGTTTTATCGAAACAATGAATTGCTATTGATACTATTAGACCCTGCTGTCTCTACTTCGGGACTGCCTACCAACTCAGATCAGCCGAGACTACTTGTTGAATGCCTTCAACCGTACACGAAGTCAAGAGAGATTTGGTTTTCGGATGCCGATGCAAATCGAGGTCGCTCACAAATGTTTGGAGCCATTAACCACTTGTATTCTAGCTACGAGTACTTGGCAGTGCCAGATAACTATAACACCGATATTGACAAAAGTTTTCCTGTAGTCACACGGTTTGATTCTCTTGGAAAGAATGATGTATTGTTCACTGAACCCACAAGCTTAACCACCCCAATCAAGACATATTGGAGCAGTAGGGTCAAGCTATCTGCTCATGCCGACACTCATATTTCTGTCTTCAGCTTCCCAGCGTATCCTTAGACTTTTAGTCCAAAAGACTTTGTCCGTTCAATTGTTGATCAATTGGAATTCGGCGATGACTTCATAACTTCCATCAAGCAAAGTGTTGTACAGGGTGACTGATTCGGCGTTCCATTGAATGTCTTCGGGAACTGCACCGGAATGCATGAAGTCTCTTAGTTTGTGGCCTAGCTTTGTTGAAGCGGGTTTCATGCGTGCCAAGGTGAGATGAGGCTGATATTCTTCGTCATCCATCGGAAAAGCCCCTGATAGAGCCTGGTGGATGGCATTGAGATCACCGCTAAGAACGCTTACGCCTAAGCAGAGCACGCCAGGTCGTTTGAGGTCAGGTAATCCGTTGATCTTCTCAAGTTTTAGTCGAACTTCTTTTTGTCCTTTGAGGACTTCGGCAGCCATGCCCTTAACCGTCTCAGGATCTTCATCGCCAACAAATAGAACGGTTACGTGCCATTTTTCGGGTCTCGTCCAGCGCAGACCTTGCCGATCGAGTCGCTCCTTTACCTTGGGTGTGTACTCTGATAGCGAGTTGCGGGCAATGGACGAAAGGGCAATGGCAAAGAATAACCTCATGGATTGGTGCGGATGTCGCGAATCCATTTTGCATGAAAATCAAGGAAAAGTCTGTTCCTTCCGCCGGCATGTGCGGTTTTTCCTTTTAATTCTTGGGTAACCGTACCGATAGTTTTGGGAAAGTATGGGTCAACAAGCAGTTCCGTTTCGGCAACTCCGGTTATGA
>JBAXBU010000070.1:0-17269 GCA_037141835.1 Armatimonadota bacterium
CTCATCGCGTTGACCACTTTGTCTTTTTCGATACCGATGATGACTTCAACCAAGCCATCCCATCGTTTTCTAACTAAAGTTGGAGTCGAGACGATGATTTCACCGGTCTTTTTGTCGCGGACTTCCCAGTAATCTCGATCTTCTGGTCGATATGCGAAAGTGGCAGGATCCGGGCATTTAGCTTGGAGTTCCACTCTCCATTCATCGATGGTGAGCTTTCCAGGTTTCATGAGGCTCGGTTCTTTGAATGCCCACATCATGAAGGAGTGCATGAACCCTTTGAACTGCTCAATGAAGATGGATCGTTTGGATTCTTCGAATACAAACGGGGAGTGAACGTCTGCGTTGGTTTCGCCGAATGCGTGGTGCTTGCTATGCTTCTTCATCCACTCTTGTGGCAAACCTTGGATGGCAGTACTGCCCATCGCGAAGAATATAGCTCGCATCCATTGGAAGGTTTTGAAGCTAGGGTGGGTTCCAACTCGGTGATAGCCGATGGTGATACCAAAGCCAGCGACTAGCCACATTCCAAAGAACCAGGCGAAGTGCTTTCCGTGGAGAGCCAGCATTTCGTAGAAGAACGGCACCAAAGCAACGGCAAAGGCAAGTCGATAAGCTGAACGAATCATTCGATTTTTTCGTGCGCTTTGGACCAATTTGGGATGACGGGAATTCATCGTGGAGCCGTCGGCGCGTTTTGCGTTGCTTCGCTCACCAATTTCTTTGTAAGACGCTACCCACGGATATCGTCTGAGCATCGGGCGAACCCACTTAACGTGGGACGAAACCAGAATGACCAGGTAAGCCAGCCATGCCATGGTTAGGCTGAACTTTTGGAAATCTTGAAGCGCGTAGTAGAGGACTACAGCGCCTCCTATCGGTGGGGTTAGGAGAAAGAATCCGACAATGAATCTCTCGAATTGCCGGTTAGAAACGGTAGTACTACTCACGATATTGGTTGCCGGTTAGGCTAAGGAAGAAAAACCTCTTTCATCCTTTCTACTCCATTGTGACGGATGTGACAGCATGAAAGAGGCTACGAATTGACTGTATGGTTGGTTTCAGAGGTCAAAACATTGGACAAACTGTCTGATTTTAGACTGTTCCTTCAGGGAACCAAAGCTTTAATTCGCTTGCCGCAGCATCAGGGTCGCTGCTGCTGTGCGTGAGGTTGTCGTCGATCGATAAAGCGAAGTCTCCGCGTACGGTTCCAGGAGTAGCATCAATTGGGTTTGTTGCACCCATCATTGCTCGAATGGCCTTTACTGCGTTGGTTCCACTTACTGCAATAGCAACAACAGGTCCGCTGACTAGGTAGTCACATACATCTTTGAAGAACGGTCGTTCTTTGTGCTCGGCATAGTGAGCCTCGACAGTTGCTCGTTCTGCGTTGATGAGTTTGAGGCCAACTACTTTCAAGTCTCGTGCTTCAATTCGTCGGGTGATCTCTCCAATCAGGTTGCGTGATACCCCGCCAGGCTTAATGAGGACCAATGTGGTTTCCATATTTCAGGGTTCATTTTACCTTTTTGGCGGGAGGTTGGGTTTTTGGGAATTATTTTAGATTTTCGGGGTTCAGGCCCTTGAGTTCGGGGACCACAAAAATTCCGTCTTTTCGGATTAGGACGTCATCGAACCAGATTTCTCCACCGCCGTAGTCGGGGCGTTGGATATTGACGATATCCCAGTGAATTGCGCTGACGTTGCCATTACCACCCGGTGGATCGTACGAGTTGCCTGGCGTGAAGTGGAAGCTGCCCGCAATTTTTTCATCAAACAGAGTGTCCTTCATCGGGTGGAGGACATATGGGTTGAAACCAATGGCAAATTCACCAAAGTACCTGGCGCCTTCGTCGGTGTCGAGAATTTTGTTCATCGCCTCGGTTTGGGCTCCGGCAGTGGCTTCGATGATCTTGCCGTCTTTGATCACGAACCGTATGTCTTTGAACTCGGTTCCTTGGTAAAGCGATACAGTGTTGTATTGAACGACGCCGTTGACTGAGTCAAGGACAGGGGCGGAGAAACATTCACCGTCGGGGATGTTGCGCCGTCCAAAACAGGCAACGGCACCTACGCCCTTGATGCTCATTGTGCAGTCGGTGCCGGGACCGACTAATCGTACTCGGTCGGTTTTGCTCATGAGTTCTTGCAGCGGCAGGCTTGCCTTTTCCATTCGGTCGTAGTCCATGGTGCAAACGTCGAAGTAGAACTTTTCGAATGCATGGGTGCTCATGTTTGCTTGTTGAGCCATGCCGGGGGTTGGCCAACGAAGACCGACCCATTTGGTTTTGGGGACTCGGACACCGAATACGACCGGAGTGGAGTATTCCTTGGACCAAAGATTCATTTTGTCGCCAGGGACTTCGGCGAGTTCAGCGTAATTGTGGGTTCCACGCATTGAAATATATGCGGTCATTTGCTCCATTTCATACTTTTCGACTTGGGCAATGAGCTGGGTGTTTTCGAGGGTGAGACCATGCATCAGTTGACGCTTGATGACATTGCTCTCCAGCCTGACAACGACTTTGGCTCCTATAGATTGGGCGACTCTCACGACTTCGGCGACGGCTTCTTCGGGGATGTCGAAGGCGTGAATGAGCAAATTGTCGGAATTATTGAGTTCGCAGGAGTGATTGCAGAGCAATTCGGCAAGCTTAGTTATGCGCGGATCAAGCATGAAGTTGACTTAATCTACCGCTTTAATAACAAGAACGGCTCCCAGATGGGAGCCGATTGTTGCTTTTCCTTAGTTTTTCTTTGGACTAAGGGGTTGCTGGCTTGTTTGCATCCATAGCTGGCTTGTTTGCATCCATTGGAGCATTTTCTCCAGCCTTCTCTACGGTTCCAGCAGCAGATGCGCCGGTCTTAGTTGAAGGAACTGTTCCATCAGGACCATTACCGTTGCCTTCAGTTGCTGAACCACAACCGACCAACATGGTGCCCAAAAGTGCACCGACGACGAGAATCATTAGAGTGTTTTTCATTTGTTATCCTCCTGTCTATCGCGGAAAGTACGGCTCTTGAATTCGTAAATTCTGCGAGGGCGTTATACCCAGAAATAGTTAACATATGCTTACCGCAAATGGTTTCAACTATTTCAGTTGCCCATAAAGAGGGACGTGAAATCTTCCATAGGGGCGCGGATTTGTGTGATTTTCCAAGATTTTTTTGGAATAATGAACCATTCCCGAGCTTCTTCCTTCTTCAAATTGATCACGACGTTCGGAATCGTGACTGTCTTTGAGAGCATTGCAATCCCTATTTTTATGTTTGCGGGAGACTCAAACCGGGCATCTTCGCCCGTAATTATGGGTTCAATCTTTGTGAATTCGATGTCCGGCTTTTGATCTTTGATCATGTTCCAGACTTCTCGACGATTTCCTTCGATTTCAGCGCCATTTACGTTGAGGCTGAGACTTAAGAAGTCCATGACGCCCCCAGGGCGCCCTTCTTTACTGGCTTTTTGGGCTTCCTTGATTGCTTCAGTAATCAGGGTTTTGTCATCAGGTTGGTTGAGAAATCCCAAACCAACCTTCCCGATCAAGAGTAGTCCAACGATACCGCCGGTTACGCCGAGAATTTTTTTACCTGTTGCCATCTTATTTTTAGGTTACGCCAGCACTTGCCGAACGGATTCGACATCTTTGGACATTTGTTTCTTCAGATCTTCAATTGATGGGAAATTGGCTTCTGGTCGCAAATACTTTTCAAGGCGCAACCGGATATGTTGACCATAGAGAGAATCGCCGGGGTAGTCAAGCAAATAGGCTTCAATTGTTCGCTCGATACCGCCTACGGCGGGACGAGTTCCAATTGCTGCCGCACATTTGAACTGCTTTCCATTGACAAAAAACCACGAAGCGTACACTCCGTCGCTAGGCATGATTTGGTCGAAGCTTCGCGCAATATTCGCAGTAGGAAATCCAAGAGTCCTTCCCAGTTTTTGACCATGAATCACAAATCCTTGGACTTCAAACCCCCGTCCCAGTTGGCTGTTTGCCAATTCTAGGTTTCCAGTCGTGATTGCTTCACGAATTGCACTGGAACTCACCCTCAGTTGGTTTACTTCGAAAGGAGGGACAATAATGGTCTCGATCCTTTGTCGGAGCCACTCTGTGTTTCCTTCGAGCCCGTGGCTCATTGCAAAATCGTGGCCAACCACAACGCAGTAAGCCTTGAGTTTTTCGACTAGGATTGATTGAAAGAACTCTTCGGCGGACATTCGGCTCAACCAAGCGTTGAATGCCACGACCACGGTCAAGCCAACACCGTGAATTTGAAGTTGTTCCAAATTCATTTTCAGTGAGGCTATTGCTTTTGGAGCTTTTGCTGGATTCAGGATTGCGGCTGGGTGTCGATCGAACGTGACAATGATGACGGGTATTTCGAGCTCTTTGGCTCGTTCAACGGCTTGGGCAACGACTCGTTGATGTCCCAAGTGAACGCCATCAAATGTTCCAATGCAAACCACTGCATTTTCCCATTCGGGGTTGAGTAGCTCAACACCAAAGTGAACTTGCATCAGGCGTTTTCCTTGGTTATCAGAACGATGACTGTGAGTCCGGCTATCTGCCCGATAAGAACGGGAATGAGGTTCGATAAGTTTGCCCAGACAAGGGCCGGCAACAATGCTTCGGCGACTCGGGTCGAACCCGTTTCTTGAGTGGAAATAAGATTAACCGCTAAAAAGCAGAGCAGGCACCAAATCACCGGAATCGTCAAATTGAGGGGTGTTGATAGAATTCTCTTCGGTACAAGGTCTTTGAAGAATGCGCCAATGAGAACGGTCAATCCGGTTGCGACTAAGGGCGCTGCGAGGAGTATTAGGGTTGAAAGTGATACTTGGGCCTTGCCAATAAACAAAACCGTATATACGACCGAAACAATGAAACAAATGAAGCTCGCGTTTCCAACCACAGTGAGGCGGTCATGGAACGCAACTTCATTATTCGGGGATGTCTTCGGGTCTAACATCTGATGCTCCCCGGTTTTCCTCAGCAATCTGCTCGTAAATTTCTTTTCGGTGAACTGAAACATCCCGAGGCGCTCGGATACCAAGACGTACTTGTTCGCCTCGAACTTCGAGAACGACAACTTCAATATTGTCTCCAATAACGATCGTTTGGTTTACTTTTCTGGTGAGGACCAGCATCCTTACGCCCTCCGTGGCATCCTAACTTGTCGGGTCAAGCTACTGCAAGTTTTGCAACATCTTGTTGACCCGAAAATATCGGATATCGAATAGTATACGCTTCATCTTCCAAAATGACTTGTTTTGCTTTACGAGTTTCCAAGTTTATGATCACTGGTGCCGCAAGATTTGCAGTGGCAAGGGTCGGTTGACCAGCGGGAATGGTCGTCGTGACCAGGATAAGATGAGGCGTTTCTGGCTTTAATCCCAGCGATTCAGCCTCAGAATTACTAATTTCTGGAGCGTACTCGGCGACAAACGACTCTGGAACTGACACGAGGAACGCAAGTTTTGGCTCCTCGACAGATTGGAGCCATCGATAAGGGCTACCTTCCTTCGTGTGAACGACAACGTACTTACGCAGATTTTGAAATCCTATCATGCCATCTGGAAATTGAATTACGTCGCTTTTAGCGAATTCAATGTTTCCGAATCTTGTTCCTTTTAACGTCATCTTATCTATCCTCTAATAAAGTCCATTAGGCTTAACTTGTTTCCCTGTCCAGCCATTTGGAGAGCGGCTTGGTAAGCCGTTTGAGCACTTTGATAGTCCGTTATCGCCTGCGCTAAATCTACGTCGGTGACATCTGAGACCCCTTTGGTGAGTTCCTCAATACGTCGAGTTTGATCGAATTGGTAGTCCGTAACAGTCCGCATACGGTTGCCTATTTCACCCCGATATTGGTTTGAAGTTTGTAGGCTCGCTTGAATGTTCGTCAGTGAAGCATTACTTAGACTTGCCGTATCGTTATTTTGCAAGGCCGTGATCGTGGTAGTTAACGTGTCGAACGCAGTGGTGAAGAACGATTGTGATCCACTGATCGTAAGATCCATGGTTTGACCTGGAGCGGCTTCGACTTTGACTGAGCCGAGGTCACCGTTATAGGTGATGACTCCGGATGCAACCGAAAATGGAGTTGTCTTGACTGCGGTTCCGGCAAAGATATAGTCACCATTTCCATCCTTGCTATTGGCAAGTTGGACCAGACGATCACGAATTGAAGTCATTTCAGACGCCATTGCTTGCCGTTCGTTTTGCCCAATCGTAGCGGTTGCACCGCTAACGGTAAGCGCATTTGCTCGATTGAGCAATGTTGTTACTTCGGCAAAGGAGTTTTCAGTGGAGGCTAATCGTGAATTTGCCCGATCAAGGTTGGCAGAGTACTGGGCTAAGCCAGCTTTCACGCTCGACATCGAAATGATGTTGCTTACGCCGGTTGGGTCATCGCCAAGGTCATTGATTCTCCTTCCGGTAGAGACTCTTCGCTGAGCCGCAAAGTATGCGTTTCCAGATTTTTGAATCTGGCTCTGGGATGAGTTGTATTGGTAAGAGGTACTAACTCGATTCATCGATTTCTCCTAGTATAAATATCGGTATTTTGTAACTTCATTCTTTACCTTTTTGGCCTATCGGAGCATATTTATGAGGTCACCCATCAATGAGTCCATTGTGTTAAGAACTTTGGCGGCGGCTTGATAGCTACGTTGAAATTTCAGCATGTTTGACATTTCTTCGTCGAGACTTACCCCGGCTACATCTTGCACTTGGGATTCAAGTTGTTCGCTGAGAGCATTTGCGGTATCAACTTCGTTTTTCGCGACACTCACATCTCGGCCAACGGTACTGGCAAGATCGGCAAAGTACGTTTCCGAAGTTCGACTACCAAAGCTCGCAAACTTGACGTCCCGAAGGGCAGAAAGTGCCAATGCGGTGGAGCCGTCGCCAGCTGCTGTCGAATTTCCAAGGGCAATATTATTTGCACTTGCAGCTACGCCTGCCGATAGCGCAAAATCTGCGGCACCCGTCTGTGGATTTGCGTCGTTGAAGAAATCTTGACCGGTTGCACCAGTTGATGTAAAGCCAGCAGCGTGAATCGAATTGACTTGGGTTCGGAGGGTGTTGGCTAAGTTATCTAGCTGACTCTTGTAGCCAGTCACTTGATTCGAGTTATCAAATAGTCCTTTTAGCTTGCCACCGGTTACCGACCATGTAGCAATTGAATTGGATATTGTGCTTGATGCAGCATTAAATGTGGTGGGGAACTGGGTTGCCCCAACTTGATCCACAAGGGTAAAGCTTCCCACAAAAACCGACGTAGTTCCATCGCTTGCGACATGGGTGTCCACATTTACAAGCTTGGATAGATCGGAAATGAGAGTATCTCTTTGGTCAAACAGATCGTTTGGAGATCCTCCTTCTACAGTTTGCTTTTTAATTTGGTCGTTAATGTCGCCAATTTGGTTGGCAATTGATTGAATATCGGACAGCGTCTGGTTGATTTGATTTGTTTGGGATGAGTCTTGAGATTTCAGTTGTGCATAAGTACCACTGATCTTATTAGCCAAGTCTCTGCCTGCTGATTGAACTTGCATTTGGTTCGCAGCGCTGGTAGGGTTTGACCCTAAGGCTGACCACGAATTGTAAAATGTGGAGAGAGCAGTACTGATTCCCCTGCCTTGAACATCGAGGAAGGTTGATTGGACCTTTTCAAGGTTGCTCAGCGATCCTTCTGAACGTCCTTGTTCGGAATAGGCATCTTGGCGTCTCGACTCGAGCATCCCGTCTCGGATCCGACTAATGGTCGATACGGTTACTCCTGAACCGATGCTCAGTTGCCCATGAGCCCATTCGACGTTGGGCGTTGTGGCAGAAAGTCCCACAACTTGGCGAGAATAGCCCCGTGTGTTGACGTTCGCAATGTTATGACCGGTGGTATCGAGTGTTCGTTGAAAGGCTCGAAGGGCTCGACTTGCAGTTTCAATTCCTTGGAATGGACTAGGCATGGCGTTTTTCTCCTTTAGGCAGCGGCATCGACAAGTACCGAAACAGAATTATTCTTTCGGGTTCTATATGGACTCTTTCCGGAAACTGCTGCTTTAGCGATTAGCGTGAGGGTCCCATTGATGAAGGTCATTTCACTTTCAAACAATTTGCGGTTTTTGGAAACCACGTCTTGGATGTTTTGTGACGCTGAAAGTACCTTGTTCGCAGTTAATTGAACTTGAGCGGCTTCGGTCTTATCGAGTACCGAAACAAGACCTCGAAGGCTTAGAGTCGATGCTCCAAGTTCTTCGGCCAGCCATTTAGCTTCTGTCAATGCTTTACTGTCGATGATACGAATCATCTCGGTGAGTTCATCTAGTTCAGGTTGTAGTCGTTCGACTCGTTGGACGTCTCGGAGAGTAACTGCCACGGTCTGCTCGTGCAGGCATCGCAGCATTTTTTCGGACGCAGTGAGCCATTCGGTCCACATGTTTAGTAGTTGTCGGGATTTCATATCTTTTTCTCGGGCGATGATTGTTTAATTCGTTGTTGAGCTTGCAAAAGCTTCTTATGTCGAAGGTCAGCTTGGACCAATACCAGTGGCGCGACCTTTGAGTAGATCGTGTTACCAATGCCAAGAGACCCTCTTTCGGCGAGGATGTTTGACATATTGGATTCGAACATGTCGCGATAGATGTCGCTGCCTGGCATTTTGGTGGGGAAGAGTCCTTTCTTACCGCCCATGCTTTGGAGCAGGGACTTGAACATGAACGCTTCCAATCCGTCAGTTGCTTTCTTCAGTTTTTCAAGGTCCTTTTTAGCTTCCGTCATGGAACCAACTACTTTTGCCACTTGAAGGCTGCCTGGCATCATTGGATCACCAGCCTTGCTTTGAGGGCGCCTTGTTGGCGGAGAATTTGAAGAATGTTGATGATGTCGCTGGCTTTGAGGCGAAGCTCCTGGAAGATTCGAGCGAGGTCGGCTACAGTCGTGTTTGGGGCAACTACCGCAATATCGGCTTCACCTTGATCGGCAGAGACCTTTTGGTTACCGATCACTACCGTTTCACCTTTGGCAAAAGGATTAGGTTGTGAAACGCTCACTGATTCTTCGATCTTTACACTGATGGATCCGCTGGCAATGGCTACCGGCGCAATTTTGACATTGCCTCCGATGGCGATCGAGCCGGTCTTTTCGTTGATAACAATTACTGCGGCATTGTCAACCATTACAACGATCTCCTCGAGTCGAGACATTGCTTGAACCGCACTCATGCCTTTGGGGAGATCGACGGCAATGGTGCCACCGTTTTCTGCTTCTGCAGAAAAGTCCGGATATTTTTTGTTGATCGCTTCTTGAATTCTATTTGCGGAGGTTAGGTCTGCATCTGACAGTTCGATATACATCTTGCCATCGTAAACGAGTTTCGTTGGAGCACCTTGCTCGACAATGGCACCGCTTGGGACACGACCGGACGTTAGAAATCCAACTGATTGGCTGCTTCCACCGGACGATGCACCAAAGCCACCGATGCTGACTTGGCCTTCGCCAACCGCATAAACAGTTTCTTTGTCTCCAATTGCATAGAGTTCACTTCTTAGCAGCAAGCCTCCTTGCAGGCTCTGGGCATCACCCGCCGAAGCGACGGTAACGTCCATAATTTGACCGTTGGTTGCAAAGGGCGGTAGTTCTGCCCGGACAAAGACGACTGCACAGTTCTTTGGCTCGATCAAAGCTGGGTTTACATCTTGACCAAGTGACTTCATGTAGTTCGCGATCGCAGCTGCACTTTGCGGGTTTTTTCGGGTGTCACCGGTGCCTTTAAGCCCAACCACAACTCCGATGCCCATGAGCGTGTTGCCACGAACTCCTCTAAAACGGGCGATGTCCTTTATTCGGACACTGACGCCATTGCTTTCTGCTCTTTGCATGCTCTGGATTCGCCTGGCCATTTCTTGGTTTGCGCGACTATCTTTTTGCGGAGCTACTGGCGCTGGCTGCTTGTCTTTTGTTGCGGCTGGAGCCTTTGGATTGGTTTGACCAAAAGACAAAGTTGCCAATAGCGCGAGAGAAGTGAGAGAAACAAATTTCATTAAAATAGCCACCCTAGTACCTTCGAAATAAATCCTTGTCGTTGCTTCTTGTAGATCGCACCAATTCCTTCACTCTTGATTTCAGCGTTGGCAAGGTTCTCACTGAGAAGCGTGTTATCGATTCGGATGTCGTCCCTTCGACAAACACCACTTAAAGTCATCATTTGGGTTTCGTGTCCGAACTTCACGGATCTTGTTCCCTCAACGACGAGCGTTCCGTTTGGCAATATCTGTTTGATAAGGACCGCTACTTTTGCGGACAAATTGCCACGCTGGGAGCTTAATCCTGAAGTAGATAGGGCCTGGTCGGTTGCCGAGTTTGAGCTTGCGGCCAAGGTAGAGAGAAATCCGACTTTGAGCCAATCGAGCAATGGAACCGAATTGGGTCCGTTCTTAGCTGCTTCCTTTTTGTTATTCTGGGTATTGGCTTGAAACGTGGAGTTGTTCGTCTCGCTAATGATGACGGTTAGTGGATCGCCCACCCGGTAGGCAGTCCTGGTGTGAAAGGGTGAACTATAGACTTTCGGCGTCAAAGAGCCGAAGTTTTCATCTGATTTGGTCTGTTGACCAAATGCAAATGTTGTCAGAGCTACTGCTAATAAACAAATGATTTTCATAATTTCACTTCCACAAGGTTTGCCCCGATAAGGGTTCCGGTATGTATGGTGCCGTTGTCGGTTTGCACCGAAATTGATTGACCAAGGTAGGCCATGGTGGTTGCCTTTGCATTGACTTCGACATTGGCAAAATTGGAAACTAAGCGCAAGCGCACTACATCTCCCTTTTTGATCATCGAGAGTTGAGGCAACGTATAGTTGATTCGAACCGAGTTCGTGATTTTTCCTTTGACGGCGATATCGAGGATTCCTGAGATCTCGCTGTTGTTTAGGTTGAGTTGGTTGACATCAAGGGTGATTGGTCCGTTGGGAAGGGAGACCGGATTGGTCTTATACTTCTGCTCAATCTTTGTCTCAAAACCGAATTTTGCTTTAATCGCTTTGTTGACGGCTTCGTCAATTGACTCTTGTTTGAGGGTTTGCCCAAGACGTTCAACGATTGCTCCCTCTGGGACATTAATGGTGATTTTTCGAATATCAATACCGGCGGCGGCGATTTGGGCGCGAACATGG
Organism: Armatimonadota bacterium; assembly: GCA_037141835.1. GTDB lineage: Bacteria > Armatimonadota > Fimbriimonadia > Fimbriimonadales > Fimbriimonadaceae > Fimbriimonas. The sequence continues at coordinate 11,179 of JBAXBU010000070.1, forward strand.
ATGAGGGTCAAGCCCCGCTTAGAACCGAAGAGCGGTGCCCGACCAAAGTCGACTCTGCCGAGGTTCTGAACAAGTTCGGGGTCTCCTTCGATCTTGGCAATTGAACCAAGAAGTATCTGCTCCGTCTTATCGGTGTCTATTTCAGATTTCGAATTTACGTTTACTTCGGCTTTCGTGGTCACAAATCTTGCGGCTGAGGTTTGCGGTGCCTTGGAGTTACTCGCTACGATTGGTGTAGTGTTTGGTGAAGACGTTAGGACATTCGAACGGATGACTCCCGCAATCCATTCTCCAGGATTGGTGAGGGTTGGTCTTGCTGACGTCGAGACATAATTGCCGACATTAGTGAAGGCAGTTTTTGGATCGAAGATTGCGATGACAAATCGACCAAGTTGCTTTCTTCCGTTTGGGAGCGTTGCCGTGATGGTGCCATCGATTGACGCTTCGACTTTGGTAGTTCCAGTTGGCGCAACCAATCGAGGAAGCAACATAGAGCCATCTGATGCCATCAATCCTTGGGCGGTTGCGGTGAGTTTTGCCTGTCGGCAATACAGCATTTGATTGTTCTTTGCAAACCTTAGGAATCCATCGCCTTCTACTCGGACCGTTAGGGTCGGCAAAGCTCCTGATATAAAGGTTGCGGCAATAAAGCTAGTTATCATTTTTTTACCTCGTAGGTGATTCCATTTGAACTCGTGACTTTCCAACTTTCGTGGAGCCCCGGAATGTATCCAGATACGATCGTTCCAAAGCCGTCTTGGCCGGCAGTACCAACTTTTGCCGGTCCACTACCGTTAGTAGGAACCCATAGATTGCTCGAGACTTTCTTCAGGGCCCATGGGTGGTTAAATGTTGCCAGCTGAATTCGTTCAATTTTTGTTGGAGTAGATGAACCTGCCATTAGCGCCTCAAATGTCCCGTCCTGACCAATCATAATTTGTGTTGCGCCTTCAGGGATAGTAATTTGTGGAATCAGAATGCAGCCATTGCGATTGACAATTAACCCGGTCACATCTTTTTGAAGTTGAACATCACGACTGTAAGCCATTGATCCATCCTCCAACAGGAATTGGAAATAGCCTTCGCCCAGAAGGGCTAAGTCGAGGGGATTCCCTGTGCTTGTAAAGCAACTTGAGAGCAGTTGATCTGAACGAATTACTCCGGTAAATCCTCGTCCAGGATAACTAAGTTTTGGAGTTGAGCGAGTCGTTACATAACTTCCGACTTGCTTCAGGTCCGCCTTCTTATCAAAATTGGCGAGGATAACATGACCCAGTTCTTTAAAGCCCTTTGTGTCCCTCGTAGTAATCGTTCCATCGAGGTCAATAAACAACTCGGACGTTGATTCCGAAACCATTACTCGAGGCACGAGAATGGCGCCGTCAGATGTTGCTAAACCACCGGGTGTTGCGGACAAACTTGCCTGTCGACTGTAGACAGTCTTTCCATCCTTTACAAATCGAAGAAGACCGTCACCCTCAATGGAAATATTGAGTAGAGGCACATTTGCGACCGGAGTCAAAATTGGAATGAAACTAAAAATCATGGTTATCTCTTAAGGGTGTTAAGAACTTGGAGCATGTCGTCCGAAGTTTGAATTGCCTTCGAATTGATTTCGTAGGCTCGTTGGGCACTGATCATTCGGACCATCTCTTCGACGACTGAGACGTTTGATCCTTCGAGGTATCCCGATGAAATTGTTCCGGCTCCACTCGTGCCGCCGGCTACTAAGTTTGGTGAGCCACTTGCAGCACTCTCAACCCAGATGTTTTCACCGGATCGGGTTAGTCCGGCCGCGTTGGCAAACATTGCTAAGTTGATCTGTTCAATTTTGGTTGGAGTTGCACTGCCGGCGAGCAACGCTTCGACGGTGCCGTCTTGTCCGATGGAAATTTGGGTTGCTCCTTCAGGAATTGTAATTTGAGGCACGAGGGGGTATCCGCTACTGTTGACAATCAGGCCCGTAGCATCCTTCTTAAAACTTCCGTCTCGGGTGTATCCAAATCCGCCATCTGGCTTCAGGACCCGGAAATACCCTTCACCGATGATCATGAGGTCTAGGGAGTTGCCGGTGCTGGTTGAGGCGCCTTGCGACAGATCGTTGGCTGTCGCAGAAACCATAGAACCGAGTCCAAACTGGACGCCAGTTGGGGTTTTGAAATTGCCACCAACCGATGTTCCTGCTGCTTGGACAGTTTGATAGACCAAGTCATGAAATTCGGCACGTTGGTGCTTAAAACCTGTAGTGTTGACGTTCGCGAGATTATTCGAGATAACGTCCAGATTAAATTGTTGGGCAACCATTCCGGTTGCGGATGTATTTAACGATCTTAACATGGCGACTATTCATTGTTTTTGCCATCCTTTGCATTTCTTCAGCCTCGCATCCTGCTCAGCTAGTCATGGTTCCGATTAGGGAACTAACGTCGATTTAAAAGTTCGAAAAGCTTTCCGGTCATTTCATCCTGGGTTTGGATTGACTTCTGGCTCATTTCGAAGGAACGTTGAATTTTGATGAGGTCAATCATTGCACCGACTGGCTCTACGTTGCTGCTTTCGACAGCACCTTGAGCAAGCGACACGCTAGTCATCAACTTGGCGTCTTTTGACGCCCAAATGTTGTTGCCTGATTTGGAAAACTCACCATCGTAGATTCCGAGAGTTGCGACGACATTGTTGCCCTGATGGACTTGGCCATCGGAGTCAATTTCTAGTCGTTCGGTTCCGGGTAGGTTTATTTTTTGACCTTGATTGTCGAGCACCAACAGTCCTTGATTGGTGACCAAATCTCGGTCTGCGTTTACGGTAAATGAACCGTTTCTGGTGAAAACCATCTTTCCGTTTTCTTGAACAGAGAACATTCCTTGGGGGGTTCGGATTGCGCAGTCTAGCGGGTTTCCGGTGTTCTTGATGGTGCCGACACTTCGGTCGATTGCATTTGCAATGCCTTGAGGTCCGTTACCAAGGGTGCCGATGAGTGGTCCGTTACCTCCGTTGCCATACAGCTTCTTCACCATCACATCCGAAAATGCGAGAGTGTCAGCCTTGTATCCATCGGTTCCTGCGTTGGCGAGGTTGTTCGAAACGACGTCCATCCACTGGGTGGTCGTCATCATTCCTCTCGCTCCGGTATAAATTCCTCGGTTCATCCCGTAATAGGCTTCGGCAGGTATTTCTGCGAGCTTAGGGCATGAACTTTGCAATCTACTTTAGGTTTTGAAGTTCGTAGGTTAGAGCGGGGAAATTCTTCGGGGGTAAAGTTCGGTTTTTGTTGTCAATCCCACGTCCTTGCTGGTTGAATGGTGCGGGAACGGTACCGGGGAAAAAAGCTACCGATACGAATAGATCTTTCGATGATGCGGTTGTAACAACCGGGGTCGCTGATATTCATGCTTTCGGTTCAATAGCTTGGTAAAAGCGACCTTGGAAAGGACAGTTACGGGATGCTCCCTGGGGTCATTGATTCAATCTACGCCTGAAGCTTGATTTACCCAATGACACCCTGGCTACTTTCTGTGATCCTCCGGATCAGGCAGTCTCGAATATGAAGTCGATGCCGCAAATCCCTATAGTTCGAACCTAACTTAGCAGACTAGAACTTCTCAGGACTGATGGTTCGCTTGATTTTTCGACTGATACGTTTCAAGAGTTTTATTGGGGCGGAGGTTACGAATTTGTTGTGGAAGACTTGGTCAATCTTTGAAATGATTGCTTGATCAGTGGAGACAATGCCGAGGCCGTTGCTGAACTCGAAGTTGGTTTTCGGGAGGGTGATTTCGGCGAAAAAGCGGTTGACTTGGTAGGGTTCCTTGTCGACGCAGGTGTCATGGAGGAGAATCACTCCGCCGGGGTGGACGAATTTACTCCACATTTCAAAGTCTTCTTTGACATCTTCGTAGCGGTGCCGACCATCGATGTGAAGGATGTCGATTGCTTTGTCCCAAGTCTTGGCGACATCCGAGAAGTAGCCCCGAATGAGTTCGAGGTTTTTGATTCCGAGTTCGTCGCGACGTTTCATCACATCGTTGTAAGTGTCGCGATGTCCGGCTTCTGGATCGCCTTCGAAGCTATCTACTCCATAGACTTGTCCGATGCCGGGAGTGGCAAACGTGAAGCTGGAAAACCCATAGTCAACGCCAAGTTCAACGATGACCTTTGGTTGAACTTCGTGCACGAGCCACTTGGCAAAGTGCTCATGTCCTCTCCAGGCGGTAACTATCAGCGGCGAACTCATTGCCGATCATTCTATCCGCTTCGACGAATTTAGAGGTTAAACTTTGAACCCGAATTTGCGTTCCTTGGCATAATATTCGGCATCACCAAGCAGAGCTTTGATCCTGGACTCGGTTGACGGGTGAGTGCTGAGTAGGTCTTGATGTTCTTCCATCAACTTGAGCGGGTTGACGATGTACATGTGTTGGGTCGCTCGATTTCCTGCTTCCAGCATGTCGGTGTCTTCTGATATCTTTTGGAGTGCGCTGGCGAGACCTTCGGGATAGCGGGTCATTTCGGCAGCACTTGCATCAGCTAAATACTCTCGCTGTCGACTAACCGCCATTTCGAGCAGCCAACCCATCATTGGGGCGGTAAAGGCAAGAATGAGCCCCAAGACCAAGAATATGATTCCGAGGGGATTGTTGCCACCGTTATTGTCGTCACTGGAGCGTGAACGACCCCAGAAGCCCCACCGAAGTTGTCCTTGAACGACATCGGCTAACAGGACAATGAGCCCAGCCATAGTTGAAACGGTTGTCATGTACCGAATGTCGTAATTGCGGATGTGTGAAAGCTCGTGAGCCATAACGCCCTGAAGTTCATCACGATTGAGCTTGGCGAGTAGGCCAGTAGTAACACAAACGATTCCGTTTTGGGGATCGCGACCGGTCGCGAAGGCATTTGGCGCGTAGTCGTCGATGACATAAATTTTTGGCATTGGCAGTCCGGATGCAATTGCCATTTCTTCGACGACATTGCGCAAGACTTGATCTTCATGCTGGGTCGCTTCGCGACTGCCTGAGATGCCGAGCACAATCTTTGAACCCCAGACCCGAGAAATGAACGAGCAAAGGAGCGCCAAACAGAGACCGCTAGCCGCTCCAATCGGCCAGTTCCTTGGATGCCAAATGCCAACGATTGTGGCACTTAGGACTGTAATGAGGAGCACCATGCCACAAACGAGCAGGAAGCTCCCTCGTTTGTTTGCCTCTATTTGTTCCCGAAGGGTTTTTCGCATCTCCCGATTAAAGGTTACGCCAACGGAAGGCCGAAAGGTTCACCAGTAAATGAATAGCCAGCTTTAGCCAAGTGCTTTGTTAAGAATTGCAGCGAGACGAAAACCTGCCAAGACCGCTTGTTTGCGACATAGAGCTGACGATTCGAATAAGTACTGCATATCGGGACGATCGCCAGCTTTCAGATTGCCATATACGATTCGGTCGGCTAATCTTGCACCGGACTTAATCCAACTCATCGGCTCGAGATCTTTGACCAATTCAGGAGCTGGAATCAATGCACTGTCGGTTGACCACCGATCGGTGACTTTCTCGACATTTGGGTTTTTGCCTTTCTCTCGTTCTTCGCCGATTGCTCGACCAATTCCGCCATCCCAGAAGCTGTGAAGGTTGGTTGGCTTTTCGCCATCAGGTGAGGTGATTTTGAACTTGTTTCCACCTGCGTCTCCATCGGCGTCATGTTCATGACTGCTTACACAGTGAAGCGGCTGATGAAGATCACCAACGACGTGATTGATCCAGTACGTCCACCAACAAGCCATTTTGGGATCTGAAAGTCCTTGACTGTTGAGTTTGGTGAGTTCAGAAATTGCAAGTTTCAATGCGGCTTCGGCATTGGATGGATCCACTTCCGGGGCTTTTCCGGTAAAGCGAATGGGAATGTCGTAGTAGTGCCAAGTTTTGCATCGAACTCCCTCCCTTCCAATGGATTCGATATTCTTGTTGAAGCGCGAATTCATTCCTGGAATGATGTCTTCATAAATCGTATCCATTTTGCCTTTCATGTAGTCGCTGAAGGTCGCCGAGTTTCTGAACGAATCTCGAGCATCTCCGCCAACGACGCGAAAGGACGTTTCTCC
>JBAXBU010000071.1:0-16479 GCA_037141835.1 Armatimonadota bacterium
AGTCTGCTTTGAGCCGTAGCTAAACTAGTCTGCCCATAGGCGCTTCCAAGGGAATTGTCATAAATCATCAAAAGGACGAAAGTCATGACTACGAGGTAAATAGTAAACAGAACAACCGCTCTGCTGCCTCGTAACTGAACTCTCATGTCGCGAGTGGCTGTCGCGTTGCCAACATAAGTTCGTTGAAGACCTTTTAACCAAGACAATTCGCCCGTCACTACTAATTCACGGCTCCGGTCGTCAGCTTCAGGAAGACATCTTCCAAGTTTGCTTGATCTTCACTAAAATTGATAATTTGATGACCGTCATCAACCATGGACTTTAAGAACTGAGCCTGATCCGATTCGTCTCCCGTAAGTTCAACTAAGAACTCCCCAGTTCCGACAGCCTCACATTTCTGGACATTCTTCGTTTTTGTGATCATGCTTTCTAGCTTCTGAAGGTCACTAATGCACTGGACTCGAACCAACTTGGTTGGGCGAATGCTGCGAACAACCGATGCAACGTCACCAAAGGCGAGAAGTTCTCCACGCTCGATAATACCAACGCAGTTGCAAAAGTCAGAAAGCTCAGGAAGAATGTGAGAAGAAACGATAACAATTTTTCCCATCCTTCCCAACTCTGCAATAAGCTCTTTCAGCTCTGCCCGTGCCCTTGGATCTAATCCTGAAGCCGGTTCATCAAGCAGGAGCAATTTTGGGTCGTGAACTAAACATCTGGCCAAACACAGCCTTTGTTGCATTCCGCGAGAGAGGGATTGAACAAACGAATGTTTCTTTACGCTTAAATCCGTAAGCTCCAAGACTTCATCAATGACTTTGTCTCGCTTCTGTACGCCATAGATGGAAGCAAAAAAATCGAGATACTCCCAAACTTTTACATCGTCATAAAGACCGAAGAAGTCCGGCATATAGCCAATCATTCTGCGTATTTGCATGGGGTTTTCTAGAATGTCCACCCCATTAAGTGTCGCGGTTCCCGATGTTGGCTCTAGCAAAGTCGAAATCATTCGAATAGTTGTGGTCTTCCCGGCTCCGTTGCTTCCGATAAATCCAAAAATGTCGCCTGGTTTAAGCGTAAACGAAATGTTTTGAACGGCAGTAAAGCCACCAAAGGTCTTATGGAGATTTTTTACTTCAAGCATGGCGTTTCTTTTTGGGAATGAACTTTACTTCGTGGTCTGCAAAAACAAGGGTTTTGGTTGCCCAAACCAACAGGGTGATCGTGATGATGATTTGATATAGAAAGTGTCCCGTGGTCAAAGCGAACAAATCGAGACTTTGAATTACAGATTGATTTCCGTAAGCATCTCGCATTCCATTTCCACTAGACGAAAGTCTTCTGAGTACTTCAAAGGGTGAAACAATGCCAGTTACAAAACTTCCCGTGAAAGATGTGACCGTTGAAACGAGGCCAGGAACAAAAATGAAGTAGATCACTACTACTCCGATTGATACGGCTAATGCGACCAAAGGGCGCTTAACCCTCGAAGAAATCAGCAAGGTCATCGCGATCAAAGAAGCTCCTTGCGCCAGAACGGTCAACAAGGCAAGAACCATAGGTAGGAACCTTGTGTCTGGATAGAATAGTGCGTCAATGATAACCGGAATAATAAAGAGCCCTAATCCCATTGCAAGACCTGCAAAGGCACCCATAAATTTACCGGCAATAATTTGCCCATGAGTGATCGGTGCGACAAGCAGCATGTCCCAACTTCGACGCTCACGCTCGCCAGAAATGGAGGCATGGAGGAGAAGAGGAATCACAAACAGCATCATTCCCACAAAAAGGACGATGAGAATAATTGGGTCGATATCGCCACGGTAGTAAACGCAGACCATTGCAAATAGGGCGTACAAAACCAAGACGATCCCAATTCCTCCATTGATAGCTACCGATGATCCCCGTATAGAAAAGAATCTCTTGCGAAATCGAGTTACCTCGGCCATCATCGGATTCTTCGTTATGAGAACTTCCCACCACGATGACTTTATAGGATTCATCGTGTTTCCCTCCATTGCGGCACAGAGGCGACCATATATTGGGAAGCAGGGTGGCCTGCACCGTATTTCGGACCAACTGCCATAGTGTCAATGCTTGTCAATACAACAATCTTATTCGGCAAGTTCGCCGCAAATTGTTGCCACCCGGTAACTGAATCAGGCTTTTCCTTATTTAACTTTGATCGAATAATTTTGCCAACCGGAATCATTCGAGACGATCCACTCTTGATTGGATCCGAAACCATTTGTTCTGCTCCTGTTCCCCAAATCGTTATCTGAAGGATATTTGCGTGGGACTGGTTCACGATGTTGATATGTGGTTCTCCATTTTGGTTCACAAGAGTGATTTCCAATCCCTTGAGATCCTTAGAAGTTTGCATATATGCAAATTCCTTAAATGCCAAATTGGCAGATTGCACATCGGGAGCAATAAGGTGTCGACCATCATCCTTCAGGTTCAAATCTCCTCCATCAGAATTGCCCATGTAATTTCCAGAAATGATTGACTCAACATCTCTTAGCTCTAAATCATAAGATTTGGCCCGCGGGAAAAACATTTCTGAGCGACCGTAAACCACAGAATCTTCGCTATTTTCGCCGAGAATTGCGACCGCAGTCGTTCGCGTTGTCGCGCTTGCCTTATACAACCCAATCGTACTGTTCAAAAGAACCAAACTAAAAATCACGCTAATCGTGGGAGTTGACACCCAAGCAAATTCCATTTTGTTTAACTTCTTTAAAACGAGGAAATTAAGTGGCACGACCGCAATCGCATAAATGATCAAGATCCACATGATATTGGCCAACGATGGTGGCTTGATTTGGTACGGATCGTTGTAAGTTCCAGAGTATCTGGTTGCAGCTGTAGGTGAAGTTACTCCGGTGAATCCTGAAGAGTAGGCAACGGTACTGGATCCATAACCATATTCCTCCTGTCTTTGCCCAATCTGTTCGTTGACTAAACGGGTAATTGATTTCTTGTGGTTCCATCTGACTGCCTTGAGCATAATTGCTCGTCGGTCCTCCGATTCACGGACAGGTGACTCAAATGGGTTCACCGAAAGGATAGAGACAATTCCTGCTCCGTAACTGCGACTAAAGCAAGTCCCCTTCGAGACCTTAACTTCAACCGAACCTAATCGCGGCGCACCTAACAATTCGGTGAGCCCTTCCTTTGTCACAACTTGTGTCTTTGAAACTGGGATAAGTTCTTTCCACCGAGGGTCTAATGATGCGGATTGAGCCGCGCCACCAATAAATGCCAGCGATCCACCAGATCGAACGAAGAACTTTATCGCATCGACTTGGGAGTCTCGTAGCTTTTCTGTTCCATCCCCAAGCACAAGGCCATCAAGACAAGAGTAACCAAAGGCTCGGTCTGGTGCATCATCGGGAGTGCATCCGCCAACTCCAATTGCGGATCGTGCCGAAGAAGGGTCTCCTTCGCCACTTGGTTGACTCTTTACAAAGATCAGATCGGAAGGATTGTCACTGATTAGTCCGAACCGAGTTTGTTCAGAATTGTAAGTTACTTTAATCGACGCTTCCTTAACACCTGCCGGGGATCTCAACGTGACCTTTCCAGCATTGTAGCCTCCTGACAAAAACAGGACTCGCTTTTTGGTGCCCGACGGTAATTCCACTTGATAGTCGATACTTACCCGGGCGCCGGTTTCGTCGGGAGAAATGACACCTGTTGTATTGGGCCCCAGATTTTCAATATTGGCGTAATAAGGGTTTGGCTGTGAAGACTCGAGCCCTGACCACACTTGTTGTATTGACATGGTCAGGCCCTGAGCATTGGCAAAAGTGCCAAGCAGAGCTATTCCGGCAGTACATACAACCCGAATGATATATCTCCCCATTAGACTTAAGCAATGACGCATTCCAACATCTATTTAGTTCGATAAAAATCGAACTATTTTCACATTCTTACCAATTTCCTACGTGCCTAATTTCGGATGCCGGAAAGCGAAGACTTCTTTCATGTACCTTCAAATCAGGATTTCGCTTACCAACAGCAATTACTAATATGGGGAAGCGGGAATCGGGAAGTCCAAATTCTGCAGAAAGAGATTCTGCAACGAATCCACCCATTGGTGCAGTATCCCAACCAGCCTCTGTGGCCACCAACATAAAAGACATTGCCCACAAATTGCAGCTTCGAATGGCTTCCTCTCGTAGTGCCTGTGAGTTTTTCTTGAAGGAATGGGCACCTTCAATAAAACCGGCTTTACGTTCGTCCGTAATATATCCTCTCGATACATTTGCTTCCGCGATTGCATCGGCATGCTCCGGAAAATCTAAATTGCAAATAACTGCCAATACTGCCGAAGCCTCAGAAACCTTTTTCTGATTCATCGTAACTGCCTGCATACGGGCCTTATCTTCTTCAGTAAAACAAACGAGCAATTCCCATGGCTGCAAATTCATCGAACTTGGCGCTAAGCTGGCCAGGTCTATTAGCTTGTCAAGTTCTTGCTGTGAAATCTGTATCGAACTATCAAATGATGGAATCGCTCTTCTTTTTTGTAGCGCCTCAGTTACCGTCATACATTAACAATACACGTTATGAACCACCCTTTTTAGGGGGATAGAGCTTTTCTATCTTCAAAGTCTTCTTAATTCGTTGAGTCGCCTGAAATTTAAGTAGTTCGGCTAATTCGGTTCGCATTTGTTCAAGCTCGACCTTTGACGCGCCATCACCTTTCGCTTCAATTCGAAAGATCTGGATGCCATTTTTTGTCTGAACTGGCTGGGTGACCTCGCCCTTGTTTAGCTTGATGATTTGAGATTTAGCATCATCAGGGAACGCCGAAAGCTCTCTCCAACCCAAAAGCCCGTTCTGTTGCTTTCCTTCTTGGTCCACAACAAGCTCGTTAACAAGGCGATCCCAAGGTTCGCCCGCCTTTAAGCGGTCATATGCTTTCTGTACAACTTGAATCGTTGACGCAATGTCCGTAGCCTTCTCAGAAGGCGGATGAACAACAATCGTGGAGACTCTTACAAAAGCCTTGGGGTCAAATTCTTGCAAGGCAATTTTTGAAAAGTAGAGAGAAGATTTTGCCGCCAAATAGAGACGGCTCTTGGTCTGGCCAGCCTGAACTAGAGCATCCTCAACGGTTTGCCCCTGAGCAAGGCCTGACTTCATCAACTCTTTTTGACGGGCTATTTCCTGTTCAATTTCGCCATCAGTCACGACAATCCCAAGCTTCTCCGCTTCCGATTTGGCGACCTGGTAAAACATGAGGTCGTTAAGAATCTCTTCGCCTCTCACTTCCCAAAGTAGGTCTTCAACATCCTTAGCCAAGATGCTGATGCCGTTCACTTTGGCGACAATAGTCTCCGCGGTAGGAGCCTTAGCAAGGGAGGGAACGGACATCTGAAAGGCCGTCGACTGCAACGCGATATGGAGCCCTAACACAAAGGACGAAATAATCATATGTTGATCTTAGACGACCAAGAAAGCAAATTGGTTTACCGAGGGACTGGAATTGAATCCAAGATTCTCTTGCAAACGTCGTCAGAAGTTTGACCTTCGATTTCAGATTCCGGACGTAATTGAATTCGATGCCGCAAAACTGCCGGAGCAAACTCCTTCACATCGTCCGGAATAACAAAATCTCGTCCTCGCATTTGAGCGATTGCTTTTGAAATATTAAGGAGTCCAATCCCAGCTCGTGGCGAGGCACCAACCATGATGTCCCGATTGTCTCGGGTTGTCTTAACAATTTCGTAAATATAGTTGAAAATCTTATCTTCAACCTTTGTCCGGGTTACTTCAGCTTGAATCGCCTTCAACTCCTCAACTGAAGTAACAGTCTGAAGCCCTCGCTCATCAAGGTTTTGGGGGTGAAAGCCAGAGTGATGAAGCTTCAATATGTCAATCTCATTTTCTGCTGTCGGATATCTCAAGAGGATTTTCATCAAAAACCGATCTTGCTGAGCTTCCGGCAAAGGATAGGTGCCTTCATACTCCAAAGGGTTTTGAGTAGCAAAGACTAAAAATGGGGCAGGCAAATCATGGGTTACTCCATCGATCGTAACTCTCCTTTCTTCCATGGCCTCTAACAAAGCCGATTGAGTCTTGGGTGGAGTTCGATTAATTTCGTCGGCCAACAAAAGACCAGCAAAAAGGGGTCCGGGTCGAAATTGAAACTCATTCTTGGAGACATCAAAGACCATAGTGCCAGTGACGTCAGACGGCATCATGTCGGGCGTAAATTGAACCCGGCCAAATTTCATGCCGAAAACTTTGCCGAGAGATCGGACCATGAGGGTTTTTGCAAGACCAGGTACCCCTTCCAGCAAAACATGCCCGTTGGCAATTGTTGCCGCAACGATCTGCTCGATGACTTCATGTTGACCGGAAATTACTTTGGCGATTTCCGTTTGTATCTTCTGAGATAATTGTTCGACGGACATATGCTTTCGTAGCATGGCACAATCGAAACGAAAAAGCTCTAAATCAGGTAGAAATGGTACGGATGCTTCAAGTCACTGGCTTAATAAAAGAATACAAAGAACAACGAGCAGTCAATGACCTAACGTTCACAATTCGCCCAGGTGAAATAGTTGGCCTGATCGGCCCGAACGGAGCAGGCAAGACAACTGCGTTGAGATGTATGGCCGGAATTTTAAGGCCAACGGCTGGTCAAATTTTGATCAACGGACACGACCTGATCAAAGATCAAATGAATGCCAAAAAGGGCTTAGCCTTTGTTCCCGAGGTTCCATCGCTCTATGAGCTACTATCGGTCTATGAACACTTGCGATTCATCGCGATGTGCTTTGACAATCTCGACAAATTTGAAGCAGACCACGAACGATTACTTCGGAAATATAGCCTTTGGGAAAAGAAAGACAATCTCGTCGCAACTCTCAGCAAAGGTATGAGGCAAAAACTGTCGGTTGCGTGTGCACTCATTCACGACGCAAACGTTTTCTTATTCGATGAACCACTCATTGGTATTGACCCTGCCGGAGCCCATGAGCTGAAACAAGAATTAATTGACGCTCGAAATCGAGGTGGAGCTATCCTGATTTCAACGCATCTTTTAGACACTGCGGAAAAGCTATGTGATCGAGTTCTGATCGTCGCCCGAGGAAAGTTACTTGCCGAAGGTACTCCCGATGAATTGCGACAACACTATCAGATGGAAGACAATTCACTCGAAGAACTATTCTTAAAGCTGACCGGTGAGGTCGAGTAGTGAATTCTGTCCGAGTCCTTTGGTATCTCTGGTTTCGCCAAATAGTTAATGGAATCAAGCGTGCGGTGAGTTCACCTCGACGCTTAATCTCCGTTTTGATTGGACTCGGCTACTACGTCGGATTCTTCATGAGACCATGGGATCGGTCAAGTTCTAACATGGTCGAAAGGGAAATTGGCAAGAATTTCCAGTTTGGCAATCAAGCAATCGAAACGGTCGTGTTCATTGCTTTCATGATAGTCAGCATATTCTTTGCTATGTCCATGTTTGGTTTTCGAAACACATTCAAGCAGGCTGACGTTGATGTACTATTTCCAACACCAATTTCGACGAAAGTCGTCATGTTCTTTCGACTGTTTCGCGACTACGCCTTAACGTTATTTTTGCCCCTGCTACTTGCTCTGTTCACCTTCCAGTTTGGGATTGGAGCATTTAATGCAGTCAAGAAGAGCGATCCACAAAATCTTAGCAATTTGATCCGAGGAGGTCTGGTCGCTTGGATCCTCCTTTCGTTAGCTTGGATCAGCATTAGCTACTCTGTTTGCTTTTTTGTCGCAAAAAATGAAAAGCGAAGCCGACTCATCACGAACTCAATTGGCATCTCTCTTTTCCTTACCGTTGTGCTCGTGTTTGGCTCAATTTGGATGAAAATGAGGGCTGAACCATCTTTTGATACGATGGTTCAATCAACCTCAGAACCTTGGTTGAGAGCGATCATGATCATTCCCTCGGCCGCAACTGCTATCGTAATGGGCGGGTTCAATGGTTCATTGTTGGCTTCAATTGGGGGAGGGTTAGTGTTCGTCACTCTCATCGTGGGATGCCTAAAATACTCCGCAAACTTGAGTGGGTGGATGTATGACCAAGCTGCGACCAAAGGTTCACAAGGTCAGGCGATGAAGGACTTCCAAAGAAAAGGCGACATGATGGCCATTGCTGCCGAAAGAGCGAGAACAAGCAATTTCGGCAAAAAGAGCCGATTGGCAAAGAAGGTCGCAAATTGGAACTTCCGAAAAGGGTGGACCCTCATTTATAAGGAGATATTGATCCAATCCCGGATAGGTTTTTGGATGAACATTATTTTTTTGGTGGCTATTAGCGGCTTCGGAATCATGTTCCTTTTTCTTCCTGAGTCTCGACGTGGCGCGCAAGTTGGGCCATATCTCTACCTTGCAATGACCGGATTTATGGGAGTCAACATGAGCACAATCCAAGCCTATTCTGGGTTTGTCGAAACCTTGCGTAGAGTTGAAGTCATGAAGCCACTTCCGCTCACCTCGGCCCAGATTGCATTCTACGAAACCGCCGCCAAGGCAATGATTTCAATGTTCATGTCGTTCGTTCCTTTCATAATTGGCATGGTTTATCAGCCAAAAATTTGGCAGTTTCATTTAGCAGGAATGATCGCCGCGCCATCTTTGTCGCTTGCCCTTGTTTCGGCGATCTTTCTGATTGTCGTGCTTTTCCCAGATTTTGATGATCCGACTCAGCGTTCGTTTCGGGGGATCATGCAACTCTTAGCAATGGCCGTAATCATGGCTCCAACCGCCATAACCTTTATCGGATTTGGCGTGCTTCACTGGTCACCAGTGATTCCCGCCATGGTTTGTCTTGGAATTAACTTAGGTGTGACTTTGGTCTTAACCACCATTGCCGGTCGTTTCTATGCTGATTTCAATCCGAGCGAGTAGACTACAGAAGGTCGGAACGTCTCAGTTGTTTGGGATGTTGAAGAATAGATTATGAAGTTACGTGCCTCCACAAAAATTCTGTTTGGGTTTATTGGCCTTGTGGCAATAGCCTACGGTGGCAGCGTCGGCTATACAAAAATTCGACTAACCGGAGTTGACCTTCATCCAATACCTTCAAGCGACCTTTGCCTATTGGCTATTGGTCCAAAAGCAGGCGTCAAAACAATCACTGCCAACCAAATGGTTCAAATTGTTGAGGCATCCGATAAATTCGGTGGCGGTCAATCTGCTGACGGCGGAGGTGCCCAAGAAGGATCCGTCAAAAAGCGAATCCACGTAAGGGAGTTAGTTGAGGTCCTGGGTGGTGATCCCGAAAGCGCACAGGTTTTTGTGAAGAAGCTGAGGGCTGCAAATGAAGACAATGAAACCGTCGAAGAGGCACCAATTTGGACAAAAGAAGACATCCAAAAGGCACTTGCAAATGATGCTTTGCTCAAAGCCAAATTAGAGCATGACCTCTGCGTATCCCTGGACGGAAAGCCAAATCCGACTCTTAACCGACTTTCATTTTTCTACGGCATAAGGGTCAAAGTGCCGATTACCCTCAAAGTCCCAAACGCCTTGGGTCCAGAGATCAAAACAACTGACATCGTGAATTTTAAGCCAAGGTTCATGACTCAATTCTACAAAAGCATGCAAGAGAAGTTTTACAGCAAAGAAGAGTTGCAAACCTATTACTCTTCGTACCTAAAAGAAGAGAAACCGGAACCCCAAAATCTCGCTGAAACGCTTAATAAGGTCTTTGAGCGAGCTGAAGGTAGCGAAGAACTCGGGAAGGCACAAAGAATTGCTTCGAATTCCACAATCCTCGTAAACCAGCCAATGATCGAAGGCGTATCGATGCAAGAGCAAAACGATGGGAAAGTTACGACGTACGATCTCAAAATACGATTAACACCCGATGGCAAGAACCGACTTTGGAAATTCTCTAGTGAGGGCGGAACCCAAATTCTCGTGATTTCAAAGGGAGTCGCGATAGCCGCCGCCATTATCGGAACTCAGCTCAATAGCCAAGAACTCGTAATAAAACAGATAGCAGATAAGCGCCTAGTAGAGGAAGCTGTAAGTCTAGTGAAACCAAAAAACTAACGGAACCACAATGAAACCACAACTACTGGCCATAATTGCGATTTTTTCCCTGGCAGGATGCGGTAAGCCAGATCCCAAAACATCTGCTAAGCCCGCACTGCCAGATATCAAAATAACGGCTGAAAATCAGCGCACACTCTTTCCCTTTGCGGTGGGAAATACGTGGACCTACGCCATCGAAATCGTTTCAGAAGGCAAAGATCGGCCAAAAGAGACGAGGACCGGGGAAATCCAATACAAGGTTACCAAAGTCTCAAACGATTCTGGTGACTCTGTTAGGGCAACTCTGGCCGTTATGCAAGATGGTAAGCAGCAAGATGAACAAGATTGGAGTTGCGACAGCAAAGGTATTTTCCAGCTTTCCAGCAAGTCATCAAAAACGCCTTATTCGCCAAAGCAACCAGTCATAAGATTCCCGGTCAAAGATCAGGATGAATTCAAATGGGAAGGTACTGGTATCACTCCAATTGGCAAGCAAGGCAAAATGGAGTACGCATTTAAGAACGATGGAATTCAAAAGAATGTCGATACTGAAATGGAATCCATGCCTGCATTGTTCATGCAATCCGCCGGAAAATTCATGTCGAGCGATGGAACCGCCGGTCAACTGGTTTCCAATTCTTGGTTTTCACCCGGCGTTGGTTTAATTCGATATCGACAAGT
Source organism: Armatimonadota bacterium (assembly GCA_037141835.1). Lineage (GTDB taxonomy): Bacteria > Armatimonadota > Fimbriimonadia > Fimbriimonadales > Fimbriimonadaceae > Fimbriimonas. The sequence continues at coordinate 10,720 of JBAXBU010000071.1, forward strand.
TATTGGCTTAAAGGGTATGAATTCAGCCATAACCTTGCGCTTGAAAAGTTACAATGTGAAGAAATGAAAAAGCAAATTAGTTTTTGGCTCCTTACTTTGATAGTCATCGGATTGATCGGATGCGATTCAAAACCTGCCGATGCAAATGCGTCAAACAGCACCTTAAAGTCAGTTTCGTCTGACAACAATAGTGCAGGAACCAACACTCCAGACACAAATAGTGCTGGGAAACCCGAAGGAAAACCGGTCGAGCCTGGGCTCGATCTTTCAAAGATCCCCACTGAGCTCAAGAACGATGCCTTTGAATATTACGGTCTGGGCAGAACAGATCCAATAAAAATGTCTGTGACCCAAAATGGTGCGGCTGAGCCAGCTACCCAAACTGTAGCCCTGAAGAAGGTAGAAAACGGCAAAGCTGAATTTACCATTACCAACCAAGGTGGACTCGAAAAGCTGGGCGAAGTCATGGTTAGCCTCGACAAAAATGGAATCAAAGTGGTTTCGGTCAATGGACAAAAAGCCGATTCGGAAACATTTGAACTTCCATCTGGTCTAACAACGGGAAAGACATGGCCGTTCAAGTTAGAGAGCAATGGCATGAAACTTACGGGTTCAAACGTAGTTAAGGGAACTGAATCGATCACTACCGCCGTTGGAACGTATAAGGACGCTCTGTTAGTTGTTTCAACCGCCACGGGAATTCAAAGTGGTCAAAAAGTAATGTTGAAGTCGAAACAATGGCTAGTTAAAGGCAGAGGGCAAGTTAAAGCTGAGATCACCAATGTTTCTGGAAAGAATACGCAATCAGTCACGATGTCAGAATCGAAGTAATCCTTCGATTCTGCTAGTCGTCGGCTGTTTGGTCGGATGCGGACATGGTCAATATGTTGAGATTCAAACCAGCCAACCCTTCGTTCATAAAATCGACGAGTTCTTGCCGCTAGATGCATCATCAACGGCATCAATGTTTGTCGCTGACGGAACCAAAACCAACTACAAACTCAGAACCAAAAAAGAAGGTTCCGTCGTACACTTCCAGGCAATTTCGGATGGAAAGGTCGTTGACGAAGAAATTTATGACGTCCAAGACGACACAGTCTTATTGAAAGCTGCGGCTGGAGAGATTTTCGAACCTCCGGTTACTCTTATTAAGTTCCCGTTAAGCGTCGGAAACCAGTACAAGTGGAGTGGCAAACTGAGTTGTGAAATCGAACACATCAGTGCCAGTGCCATCGTTACAACGTCAACCGACTTTGTCCAAGGCAAAGACAAAAGCGATGACGCAATCAAATCCGAAATGAACTTGAAATTTGGTGAGGGAGCCAACCGCAAACTTTCCTTTTGGTTTGTAAAGGGCAAAGGCATCGTCAGGACCGAAATGTTCAAGAACATCCGGGAGCCGGAACACTAATGGCTTCCATAACCCTTCGCCCGTCTTCCGAATCCCGAAACGAAAAAGTTGGCGTCGATTGGTGGCTGTTAGGCACGGCAAGTTTTCTAATCCTTGTAGGACTTACTGCCATCTTCAGTGCCGTGCAAGGTTCAACTAATTTTGCCGAGTTCAAAAAGCAGTTTGTGTTTATCCTGCTGGGGGTTTTGCCGGCATCCGTTTTTGCATTTTGCCATCCGAGATTGTGGGCAAAGGCATCCGTGTTTGTTTACATCCTCAACCTTTTGCTGTTGGTTGCTGTCTTAGTGAGGGGAAACACTCTAAACGGCGCTGAACGCTGGATTTCAATTGGCGGCTTCCAATTTCAGCCCAGTGAAATGTCAAAGATTTTCATTGTATTGACGCTAGCTTCATTCTATGCTTCTCGCCAAGATCGGATCAAGGAATTCAGTACATTTGGAATTGGCTTGCTCCATGTCTTAGTGCCAGTCATGCTCATCATGAAGCAGCCCCACCTGGGTGCTTCGCTCCTTATCTTATGTCTTTGGGTTGCATTAAGTTTGGTCGCTGGCGTTTCGCCAAAGTTCATGATTGCCGCAATTGCCTCGTTCTTTGTCCTCGCAACTCTTGTCTATAAGTCACCAACTGTTCGACACATGGTGATTACGGACTATCAGTGGGAGCGCATCACCGGTCTTTTAGGGATTGAAACAAAAGGAGGGAAGTCTCTCAGCGACAAGAAACTCCAAGTAAGAATGGCATCATATGCATTTGCCAACGGGGGAGTTGGTGGAACCGGATACCTTAAGGGTGAGGCAAAAAAGAAGGTTCCTTTCGTCAGTACTGACTTCATATTTGCCTGCGTCGGTGAGGAATTCGGAATGATTGGCTGTTTCGCCTTGCTGGGGATTTTTGCCATGTTTTTCTATCGAATATGGCTCGGGATGTTAAGTGCCGCGGATCTCTACTATCAACTTGTCATGGCGGGAATCCTAACTGTATTCGGATTTCACGTCATCGTCAATGCCGGAATGGTCTTGGGGATTCTTCCCGTTGTGGGTATGTGGCTCCCCTTCCTAAGCTACGGCGGAACGGCTATTTGGCTTTCTATGAGTCTTGTGGGACTTGCACTCAATGTTCGCGCTCGTGAAAGAGCCGTGCTGTTCTAATCTGCATCGAAATACCTTCGACGAACGTAATACGGCTATAATGAATCTGAGAGCACAAGGATGGTGCGAGGAAAATCTAAAGTGAGTGCCAAAAAGCGCTCCAAAAAAGCAGTTGTTGTAGCCAAGCGCAAGGAAGCGGTGCCTAGTCACCATAAGTTTGATATTGCCGCTATTGGCTTTTTCGCGCTCGCCGCTTTGTGCGTCGTTGCCCTACTAAGCAAGGATTCTGGAGCCGTTGGCGACGTCATTGTTAAAGTCTTCTCAATCATTTTTGGAAAAGGAGCCTGGGCAGCCCCGATCGCTTTTACCGCAATGGGGTTTATGTATCTTCGTGGCCATTCCCGCCAGCGAGGATTTCGATCAGCTTTTGGCGTAACCCTTGTCTTGCTGGCGATCCTAGGTGCCTTGGCTAAGTCATCAAATGGCGATTTCTTTGATCCTTTAGTTGTCGCTGAATCTGGTGGATACCTTGGCGCAGCAGTTTGTGCTTTGTTTACAGCATTACTTGGAGGAGCAGGCAAAGCAGTTGCATTCCTTGCTATGGGTTCAATCGGAAGCATCCTTTGTCTTGAAAAGCCGCTTCGAGAAATCCTAACCGACTTCAAAAATAAGGCCGCGCTTCCCCCAACCCAAGATGAACCAGAGGAGCGAGTCAAAGGTAAGAAAGCGGTCGTTATGCTCCCCGATCGTATTGCGAACAACGACGAGATTCATCCCGCAGTCCGAGAAGCCGTTGCCCGTGAAGCTGCCGAAGAAGCGAAACCGAAAGAGAAGAAAGCCGCAACCATTCGCGAAATGGTCACCGCCAAGCCAAAAGACTTTAACATTGAATCAAGTGTGCCGAAGGAGGGTTACCAACTTCCTCCGATGGACTTGCTCCAGCAACCAGCCGATCGACCAAAGCGAACGGCTCAAGAAATGCAGCGAAACATCGAGACAATCGAAGGAACGCTCGAGCAGTTCGGAATCGATGCAAACGTCGTCGAAGTTGCCACCGGCCCAACGATCACGAGATACGAAATTCAACTCGGTCCCGGAATCCGGGTTGCCCGTATTGTCAGCCTCGCCGACAACATCGCCATGGATATGGCGGCGTCCCAAGTCCGTGTAGAAGCTCCAATTCCTGGCAAAGCCGCAATTGGCTTAGAAATTCCGAATGTATCGTCCAGCACCGTTAACCTTCGAGAATTGGTTGACTCCGATGAATTCCTGAATCACCCTTCAAGGCTGCATGTCGCACTTGGTAAAGATGTTGCCGGAGTAAATCGATATGCCGATCTAACCAAGATGCCCCACCTTTTGATCGCTGGTGCAACCAATTCCGGAAAATCCATCGGGCTAGCTACTCTCATCACCTCCTTACTCATGCGTAATACGCCGAAGGACCTTCGGTTAGTGATGATCGACCCGAAGCGAGTCGAACTCACCTTGTTCGATCAAATCCCTCACCTACTATGTCCGGTCATCAAGGACGTGAAGGAAGCTCCCGGCGTACTCCGTGCAGTTTGGCGTGAAATGGATCGCCGATACGATCTCCTGAGCGAAAAAGGCGTCCGAAACATCGATGGGTGGAATGCTGAAGCGTCGTTTAACGACAAAATGCCCTATATCGTGGTCATCATCGATGAGCTCGCTGACCTCATGATTCAAGCGAAAGCCGAGGTCGAAACCTCGATTGTTCGACTCGCCCAACTTGCTCGCGCTGTAGGAATTCACCTCGTAATTGCCACTCAGCGACCAAGCGTTGATGTCATAACCGGAACCATTAAAGCGAATATTCCAAGTCGGATTGCCTTCTCGGTTGCTTCCCAAATAGACTCTCGAACAATCCTCGATTCCAAAGGCGCCGAAGCCCTAATCGGTAGAGGCGACATGCTGTTTATGCCGATTGATGCCAGCAAACCAGTCCGGGTCCAAGGCTGCTACGTTACCGAACAAGAAATCGCGAAGATTTGTAAGTTTTGGCGCGAACAAGAAGCTCCAAACTACGCTTTTGATCCAGCCGAGTTTGATGCCGTTGACATGGTAAAAGCCAGCGGAGACTTTGGTGCCGACATTGACCCAATGTGGGAGGAAGTCGTCCGCTACTCAGTCGAAAACGGAACAGTTTCGACTTCGATGATCCAACGCAAGTTCCGGCTTGGATTCCAACGTGCCTCCCGATTGCTCGACCAGATGGAAGAAAGAGGAATCATTGCCGCAAAAGACGGTCCTCGCCCTCGTGAAGTCCTCATCGGCATCGCGGATCTAGAATCCATCTTCTCTGGTGGAAGCGGTGCCCCTGTTTACGAGATGGGCACGCATATCGATGATTGGGAAGAAGATTCGCCGTAGTTGTTCTCTGCTAACATAGAAACAAATGCTAATCTCCTTGGCACTTCTTTCGGTATCCATGATAAACCAAGTTTCGACTGACCATCTCAAAGCAACCCTCACCGAGCTGGCCACTTATCCAACCCGCAACACGAGTTCGCCCAATCTTACAAAATCTGCCGAGTGGGTTGCCAGCGAATTTCGTAAGATTCCGGGTCTGGAAGTCGAAATAATGAAATATGAAGTCAAAGCTGGGCGAAGAATCCCGGCTGATAAAACGGTTGTCCAGGTCGTGGCAACCCTAAAGGGTGAGACAGACCGGAGAATCCTAGTAGGTGGTCACCTCGACACGATTAACCTATCTGGTGACCCGATAACCGCAATCTCACCCGGAATCAACGACGATGGAAGTGGAGTTGCCCTCACCATCGAAAGTGCTCGCGTTCTAGCCCAAAAGAAATGGCACAACACCCTCGTTTTCGTCGCCTTTAGCGGAGAAGAACAGGGGCTCCTTGGCTCCGGTGCATTAGCAAAAAGAGCTAAAGATGAAAAGTGGAGCCTCGAAGCAGTCCTTTCTAACGATACAGTCGGAAGTTCACGGGCTGGCAACGTCAAAGACACTAAACGAGTGCGCCTTTATAGCGAAGAACTTCCACCGCTCAAGCGAGGCGAAGTCGGTGTCGAGCACAATAGCCGTGAACTTGCCCGCTTCATCGAATGGAATAGCCGCGGCAAGCTCGGCGGATTCGCACCGTGGCTCGTATTCCGAAAAGATCGTTTCCAACGCGGAGGTGACCACACTCCGTTCAATAACGTCGGCTTCACTGCTGTCCGTTTCGTGGAAGCCATCGAATGGCTCGAACACCAGCACACCGAGAAAGACACAAT
>JBAXBU010000072.1:0-16418 GCA_037141835.1 Armatimonadota bacterium
CCTTAATAATCGAAGCCCGTTCAAGATAACGATGACAGTTGAGCCTTCGTGTCCGACGACGGCGATTGGCAGAGGCAAAATTCCGATTAGCGAAGTTATCGCTAGCGTCGCAATAACTCCGCCACCAAGGGCCAGATTGGCTTTGATAATACGGTTGGTTTTCTTGCCTAAAGCGATGACTTCGGGAATGGATTCGAGCCGATCTTTCATGAGAACAATGTCGGCCGCATTGAGGGCAATATCGCTTCCGAGTCCTCCCATCGCGACGCCTACATACGCGAGAGTGAGGGCAGGAGCGTCATTGATGCCATCGCCGACCATCAGAACTCGTTCGGTTTTTGCGAGTTCGGAAATTGCGTCAACCTTATCTCCGGGCATGAGCTCTGCCCGAAAAGAAGATAGACCCAGTTCTCCGGCAACCCTTGCAGCGGTTCGCTCGTTGTCACCCGTCAGCATGATCAATTTCTTAACTCCTAGTTTGATCAGCTGTTGTAGAACTTGCTTTGAAGATGCTCTAGGTTGATCTTCGAATCCTAGTGCGGCGAGCTTTCCGTCCACCGCGATGACTGCCACGGTCCAACCATTCGCTTGAAGGACCTCAAGATGTCCTTTAAATTCGTCGGGCAATTTTGCCGTAAACATTTTAGGTTGTCCGATCTCAATTCGGCTTCCATTTACGACTGCTTTGATGCCGAGTCCTGGCACGGTTTCGACTTGTTCTGCGATTGCCGTCTCGATATTGTTCCGCTTCGCTGCTTCTCGCAAGGCATGGGCAACGGGATGCTCACTCTGTGCCTCAGCCGCAGCGGCCAATCCCAAAATCCGCCGAGATTCATCGGACATTTCGCCTTTACCGTTCCAACAAACGTCCGTTGCTTGGCATTGGGTCGCAGGGTCTTCATCGCACAAGCAAATCTCGACGAGTTGCGGCTTACCGGCGGTTAGCGTCCCAGTCTTGTCAAACGCTGCGGCGGTGACCGTTCCGACCTTCTCGATATACTCTCCGCCTCGGATAAGGATTCCGTTTCGGGCTGCCCACGCCATAGCGCTCAAAGCAGCAGCGGGAACAGAAATGACCAATGCACAGGGACTAAGGGCAACCAGCAGCGTTAAGGAAGAGTAAGCGGCATCTTTGAACGGAATATGAAACGCAAGTTTCACAATGAGCATCGTGATGCTTGCGATGAGTACGAACCAGGTGTACCGTTCGCCAAACCATCGGCTGGCAAGTTCTCCGCTTCCCTTGTTTTCCTGCGCTTGACTAACAAGATCAACTACCTTTTGCAGGGTCGAATTGGCAACGGTCGAAGTAGCCCGATACGTCATTCCAAATTCGAGATTTCGAGCTCCCGCGAGAATAGGTGAACCGACTTCAACTGAAATCGGAGCAGATTCGCCAGTTAACGCACTGTTATCGACAGAACCCGACCCAATGGTCACGATTCCATCAACAGGTGCGGTCATGAATCCGGGGAGTACCAGGGTCTCTTCCAGCACGATTTCTTCGACGGCAATTTCGACTTCCTTTCCTTCTCTAATTGCGGTTACTCGGCTTGGTCGCAGTCGGATTAGGGCATCAATCGCGTTCCGAGTCTTCGCCATCGTCATGTCTTCGAGGGCTTTTGATAGGGAGAAAAGGAATAACAGTACTCCGGCCTCAAACGGTCGATTGAGGGCAATGGAGCCAATTGCGGCAGTCAACATGAGGGTGTCGACGTCAAGGTGTCGTTCCTTGATTGCATTCCAAGCCGCTGGCACTGCTTCGATCGCTCCAAGTAAGATCGAGACATAGGCAAGGAAGCCAAGTCCAGGCGCGATGCTTACCAACAAAAAGACCCCTGCAAGGGCGGCAAAGATTATTTGTCGGGAAAAGATCATCGCTTCACTGAAGTATGTCCTACGCCACTTTGGCTAAACACTTTTCTAGAAGATCCAAGAATTTTGTAATGTCTTCTTTGGTCACAGAAAGATTTGGCCGCGTCCGGATGCTTCGATTGCCGGCTCCGAGAAGCAGTAAACCAAACTGTTCTCTTGCCACTTTGACTAACTGGGATTTGCGCTCGGCGGTATCTAGTGAAAACCCTTGGTATAGACCCATACCTCGCACGTTACTGGCATGCTCAAACTTTGCGATTACGTGTTTTAGACCTTGATTGAGGAATTCTCCATTGATGGCGGCTTGTTCGATCAGGTTTTCTCGTTTGACGATCTCCATTTCGTGGCAAACCCGGACCATGTCCGCCAAGTTTCCGCCCCAGGTTGAGTCCAGGACCCCGACATCGTCCAAGGACTCCAACATGATGATGAGCCCGTTACCCCACTTCTTTCCGCTTGCGACTGCCATCGGGGGATGCGGCAAATTGAAATGGTCAATGGCCCACATTTTTCCAGTCGCACCAAGTCCGGTTTGGACTTCATCGAATGCCAAGTAGACATCATATTCGTTGGCCAATCGTGATAGACCTTGGAAGAACTCAGGCAACGCCACTCGGTTTCCTCCGGCGCCTTGGATGGGTTCAATGATGATTCCAACGATGTCCTCTGCCATGTGTCTTAGGACAGACTCAAGTTGTTCGAGGCTCTGATTCACGCTTTTGAGATTTTCTTCGTGTTCTCGTTCGGAGTCGAAAATTGGAAACGACAGCTTCATATTGCCGCCATTGCCAAGACCTACGAAGTCTTTGGTGGCAACGGTGTCCATTGTTTGGGTTATGCCTAAGGCAAAGACTGTTCGACCATGAAACGCTCGATCAAAGTAAAGAAATCTTCGGCTGCCGGGGATTCGACCCGCTGCCATGCACTTCTGGTTGTACTTGGAAACCAAGTACTTCATCATGTTCTCTACTGCTTCGGCACCTGAGTTGACAACATAGACTTCGAGGTCTTTGTTCTGCATTACTTCGGGGGCATTTTCATATACTAAACGATAGAAATCGAGGCACTCCTGAGTGATGAAGTCTGGATTAGCCACCTTGTTATTTGCTGCCCTTGCAAGTCGCTTTAAGTACTCTGGCTCATACAGACCAGGGTGATTGTGTCCGAGGAGTTTGGAACCGTAGTATCCGGCCCAGTCGATTAGCTCTTGACCATCGACCGTGACCAGGGTCATGCCATTGCACTTTTCAAGATCGACCGCGAAAGGATACGGCTCGGCGATGACATATTTGCCGAGTTCGGCTAACATCGAGGCAGACTTAGGTCCGGGGAAAGTGGTTGGAAGCACACAAGATTCTACCCGTTTTGAACCTAAACTTGCTCATGGAACGGAATGAGAGACCCGCTCTTCACTTGTGAGCATTTGGTCAAAGTACCTACCAAAGGAACCCTAACAAATTACTCTAGGTCGTAGAGCAATCGGGATTGGTAGACATCACGTTTGTTCAAAGCGACAAATCTGATTGCTAAATTTTTCGATTACTCGCGGTCAACGATCGCTAGGCTATAAGGGGATAAATTTCATGAGATTACACACTTCAACATTGCGGATTTGCCTGGGCATTACATCACTTCTCACAGCTTCACTCTCTTTTGGAGCTCAAGACTGGCATGCTTGGACGGAGACTTTCGGCGGGGGCTTCTGGAACTTCAACAATACGAGCACCGCGGGAACGATCAGTGGATCTTGCCCGGTCGGTGGGTTTGCTGGTTCTCCGGGTCCATACGGAATGCCCACGGCAATGACCGGAACACCATTTTCATCAGCAGAACTACAGATCAACGCATCAACATCACTTGGTGCCACTACTACGTTTCTCTTTTCGGCTGGTTATGCTTGGGGTACTGGCGGTGATATGTTGATTGGCAATATTCACAACGGATATGGCTACACGATTTCTGCTTGGGATTTCAGCAATAACCTTATTGATGTCAATACCTGGTCAACCGTAACGGAGTTTAACGCTCTCGCACCAGGCTGCTCCGGATACTTCTCCACCAGTTCAACGTCGCGATCCGCGGTCGGATTGAGTTCACTCTTCTTTGTGCAAGATACCGCTGCCAGCCCAGATTTGGGACAAGGGGGCGAGGTGTGGGTCACTGGACTTCAAAATGTATCACGCATCGATATGACCCTTAGTGTCAGCAACTTGATTCCAAACTCGCAGCAAGTTGACTTGATGTTCTTTAACGTCAGCACTCCGACGGCTGTACCGGAACCACTTTCTGGCACCGTTATCGCGGGATTTGGCTTAGCGACCCTACTTCGAAAGAAGCGAATCTTGAATAAGAATTCGAAATAGCCATTAGATTCCTAGGCTATGGTTGGCACTATAGCCTAGAAATGATGTCTTTCAAAATGTATGACCGGGGTTTACAATAGTGTCAAGAAGACACTTATATGACATTCGTCATCGGACTGATCGTGATGGTAATGTATCTCGGGCTTCTTCATGCACGATATGAAGGGCAAACTTACGCACCCAAGATCATCGAACTGAAGATTGTTGTTGCAATCATGACACTCCTCATTTCTTGGCCCTTCATCGGCACCTTCTATATCATTCGCCCTGCCAGCTTTGGGGAATATTTATGGAACGTAGGATCATCTACCGCAGTGCTTTACTTGGCATCAACATTGCTTAGGAAGATCGTAGGACTCAAGGTTCTGAGAATCGAGATAACCCTTATTACGGCGGGAGTTTTTCTTGCGCTCACAGCGCAATTGCTGCTGCCAGCCTATTATTAAACCTATTCAATCATCCATTCGCTCGTCACAGTTGGACTCGACCGAATGGTTGCCAGAACCGTACAGTATTTCTCATCACTAAGGGCAACAGCCCGAGCAACTGCGGCGGGATCGAGGTTCTCGCCGGAAACAATATGTCGCATCGTGACGGAAACGAAAGGACGTGGGTAAACGCCAACCGGTCCCCGCTCGCCATCAATTTCAACCCGATAAGAAGTTATGATTTGCTTCTTCTTTTGGAGGATCATGACGACGTCAACGGCGGAACAACCGGCGATGGCACTTAACAGTGCTTCGACGGGCGTCGGTCCGGTGTTGGTGCCTCCTTCTTCAACCGATATGTCCATCACAAGTCCATTGCCACTGGGAGGGGTGGACTCGAAGACCATTCCCCCTTTCCAATCGACAGTAGTTAGGTAATCCGACATTAGCCCATCAGTCCGCGTTCGGCGGGAAACTCTTCGGCACCAATCAGAGCTGGTCGAGCCGGTTGAGTTGACGGAGTAATAAATCGGCTTTCCTCGGAAGATTCAATTGCTGCAAGCATGGAGTCCAACACGTGGAATGCTAATGCTCCACTTGCTCGGTGATCTCGACCTTCGGCAACCGCATGAGCGATGTCAAGAATTCCCAATCCTCGAGAGTTGTCTTTGAATGGGAGGTCCGAAATGTAAATCTCTTCATCACCTTTCGGATTTCTCAGAATGATCTTTGATGAGCTTTCATTCCAACCGTTAAACGAGTTTGGATCGGGAACGACCAACGCACCTTCAGAGCCATAAACAACGATGTTTGGTTGTGATGGGAAGCTGTAAGTATCGAAAGAAGTGGTGAGCTGACCAACGACGCCGCCTTCAAACTGCAATGCAGTTACAAAAGTTGTCGGGGTCTCGACCGTAATTGTTTGACCCTTTAGGGGTTCTGAGGTGATGGTTCTTTCGGCAAATGTTGTTCGAGTCATGGAGGCAAGACGTTGAATTGGTCCGAACATGTTGACGAACGCCGTTAGATAATACGGCCCCATGTCTAGCATTGGCCCTGCGCCCGGCTTATAGAAAAATTCTGGATTGGGGTGCCAAGATTCGACTCCTCGCGAGGTCATCCAACCATGTACGGCAACGGGAACTCCGATCTTGCCTTCGTCGATCATTTGACGGACTCGTTGATGCGCCGCTCCGAGAAATGTGTCAGGAGCGCATCCGACTCGCAGTCCCTTTTCGGACGCAATCTTCAGCATCGTTTGGCAATCTTCACGACCGATTGCAAGGGGCTTTTCATTGTAGACATGCTTGCCTGCTTGGAGGGCTCTGATGGCAACCTCGCCGTGGGCTTTCGGAATCGTGATATTTAAGATTAGGTCTACATCTGGCGACGTAATCAAATCGTCAACTGACAAGGTTCGGATTCCGTATTTTTCGGCTTGAGCTTTCGCTCTTGCTTCGTCAAGGTCTGAAATGGCAACGAGTTCTGTCGATGGGAATTTGGTTAGGTTGTCGCAGTAGATTGAACTGATATTTCCGGCACCCACGATGCCGACGCGAAGCGAATTCATTGCCCCCTAGTTTACTGTTTGAACAAGGTCTCGTGACCTAGCAAACGTGCATATCTGGACATGCGCTCAACATTTTGAGGCAGTAATAGAGGACACCGGCCCACTTGCCCGGATCTTGGTAACAGTTTGCTCCTTGGGCTTTAAAGGTATTGAGCAGCAGTTTATCCATTTTTGGGGACAGGTTGAGGTCAAAAATCTTCTTAAATCGTTCTGATGCTGCCTCTGGTGTTGCTGGAGAACCACCAGACATCAGACTTTGGGTCGATTTGGTGGCAATCCAAGGACCCTTGGAATCCCAAATCATCATCCCGTTGTATTGCATTCGAGACGTCATGGTGGATGAATTGATCCAATTCTTACCCCACTTCCAACCGCTTACGTCGTCGGGATAACAGATGTCCAGACCAGCTTTTGCAACGTAGTAGGCGATGGCTCCGGTCTGATCTAACACGACTTTTGCTACCGGCTTGGTCGGATTTGCTTCTTTGCCTCTCAGCAAAAGCAATTCAGTTCCTAGGTTCATTTGCCGTACAGTTCCGATGACGTAATCGGCAGGACTCTTGTAACCCTTCAAGTAGCATTTCTCACCATAGAATTCGGGTGAGTTTGCTAACGTCAACATGACTTGCTTGATGTTTCCTTTGGTTTTTAGGAATGTCGCAGATAAACGTTCGACAACGGCTGGTTCAGGATCATCATAGGCAAAAAATTCCCACAACTTCTTGCAAATATACTTTGCGGTTTCGGGTCGGTTAGCGAGCATTTCCAGGACTTGATCTCCGTCAAAGTCTTTGGTCTGACCGAGAATCGTCTTTGGTTCTGCGTCCCTCATCGTTGGCATGAGGCAGAAAGTAGATGCAGATCGCTTGTCTCGATAGAGGGTCATCAACCTTTCGGTATTAGTCTTGCCACCTTCGTAGAATGTGTCAATGAAGCCCCATCCGGTTAGAGCACGAGATACCTCTTGAACATCCTTTTCGGTGTAGTTTCCGATTCCCATCGTAAACAACTCCATAACCTCTCGGGCAAAGTTCTCGTTTGGATGGCCTTTGAACGCGCGTTCCATGTCAAGAAATCGCATCATTGCCGGAAGCTTTGCGATCGATTTGAGAAGGTCGCTGAATTGCCCATTGGCTCCGTTTCGGAGTGTGGTTACATAGTCAAGCATCATTGGGCCGTTTTCGACCTTCTTTTCGCTCACGGCAAAGTGAGAATGCCAAAACAGGGCAAGTTTCTCTTGAAAGGGACGATTGGTGGCAGACATTGCGAGAACCCACCAAAGTCGGAACCGGTAGGTGCCTGGCTCGGCCTCTAGCTTCTCGTCTTCGTTCCATGCAAACTCGTAAGGATGGACGTTGAAGTTAGTTGGTACCGAATCATAGTCAATCAGCTTTTTGATGGTTGCTTCGAGACCATTGGAAACGCCTTCCTCGATTTCGGCAAGAGTTCCGCCAAACGAAAGGCGACGATACAAGTGAGCGACTTTTTCCCGAACTGTGAGTGCCATGACTACCTATTTGGCAGTATATCGCGAGTTATTTGCCGATTGACCGGAAAAATAAGGCGCCGTCGATCAGATAAGCAATGCTATTTTTCCGTTCCGATAACCAAGTATCCGAAGCATGAACCGCAACTAACGTTGCCGGGCTCCCTTTTTCAGGTCCGTTAGTAAGCCATACGCTATTGTCTTGAGCGTTTGACTGGTCGTAGTGAAGCACGATAGATTGGTTCTGATTAACTATCTTGGACTGTGTAAGTGCAGAGGTCACCCAAGGACCTCGAAACCGGACGGGGCGAAGAATTGGATTCGCTGGCATTAATTCAAGGACTGAAGTTCCGGTCTTCGGCATTGGTGGAGCAATTTTGAAAATTCCGCCAACGAAGTTCAAGGTTAATGCCTCTTCTCTTCCAGTCCCAGACAAAACGCCGGTTACTTCGGCATTGGTTGCCGCGGTCGCAACCACTAATTTGATCTCACTAATGGTCTGGGCGCCATCATTTGTAACCGCAATTGTTCCAACCTTGTCACCGGCGACAGCCTTGTCATTTCCAGAAAGAACTCTGAACCGATTCTGGGGCAAATTTGAGTAAATCGCAGTGCCATCAAGCGACCAATTTGGGCCGCTCAAGCCATCTTTTTCTGCCTTGTCAAGATCGGGGGAAGCAATAAAACTGCCGCCACCCGCAGTTAAGACCATATGAGTTGAGTTCATGGCTCCTTTGGTTTTTGAGTCAGGCATACTTCGGAATGTCACGATTGCATGCTTAAGTCCGGGCGAAGCCTCGACTTCAACTGATGGAACCGCCTTATCATCATAGGTTTGATCAAAAAACTGTCGAGCCGTTTGAGTCCTACCATCAACCAAGAAAATGCGAATTTGGGTCGATTTAGTGGTAGCTTTCTTCGCCGGGCCCCTGACTACCACGAGAGCGGAATTGGAATCGGCGAGCCAATTGGTATCCCAAGTGTCTTCTTTCTGAATCGGAATGACCACCTTTCCTTCTCGATGCCCAACACCATAGATTCCGAGACTAAAGCCAAATTCTTCTTCTCGCTTGTAAATCAGCGCCTGCCCTGCTGGTTGCCATGTAGATTCAACTACATGAATGTCAATTGGCATGGCTTTTCCGAGGGTGACTTGGCCTGATTGGGCAAAACCGTTCACGCACAGCCCTAACAGAATCGAAATGGACAATATCTTCAAGTTGAATACTCCTCTGAAACCAATATACTGGCAAATTGGCCTTTTTGTGCCGGCTACTTGTCGGTCCGGTATTTCTGGATCAGCTCAATAGCGAGTTCAGGGCCGTGCCAACCAGTAATTTCTACAGCCTTGTCCTCTAGGGTCTTATAGACTTCAAAGAAGTGGCTGATCTCAGCAAGGGTGTGGGGATTCAAATCGTCAATGTGGTTTCGATTTCGGTATCGAGGGTCTCGTTCGGCGACGCACAAAATTTTCTCGTCTGGTCCTTTTTCATCTCGCATTTCGAGCACTCCAATGGCGTGAGCTTCGACAAGGCAACCGGGAACTGTAGGGTGGCTGATCATGACGAGAACGTCCAAAGGGTCACCGTCGAGGTAGTGAGTTTGGGGAATGTAACCGTAGTCGAACGGATAGAACAAGGGAGAATACAGCACTCGATCTAGCTTGATGATGCCGGTTTCTTGGTCTACTTCGTACTTGTTGGTGCTCCCTCGCGGGATCTCAATAATCGTGTTGAAGACGTTGGGAGCATCGGAACCAATTTTTGCAAGATTGATGGACATTCTATATATTGTGACAAGTCTGGTTCGGGCGAACGGGTTACTTAACAAGATCTTTTATGACACTTGGTGATATGATTGAAGCGTGAAGCCCATTCTTCAATCGCTGAAGAAATACAGCTATTTAGCTAGTGGTGCACCATTGCTCGTGTTCCTTTTGCCGTTCGTTGGCCAAGGCTGGAGCCTGACGATATGGAAGAATTGCTATTGGTTTACTTTCGCACCCGTCTTCTATTTGCTTGGTTTGAGGTTGGGAATCAAACCTACGAAGAAATTCTGGAGTCCCCATTTGCTTCTCCTTTTTGCCCAAATTTTCATTAGTTTTGGGATCGGAGATTTCGCTTTTACCTTCCGCGAATCTCCGTTCAAAGCAATACTGGGTACCTCAATCATGATTCTATTCCTTGGACTCTCGATCGCGCTTGCTCCTAAGATGAGAGACTTCTACGATTCAGCTTACAAACCTAATCCAAGTCGTATGCCTTTCGATTTATCCGCTGAGACCTTTCGGCTTCCTCCTCAATCCAATGAACCGGCTGACTATCCTCGGATTTAGTTATCGCTGAGCTATCATTATCCCAATGAAGCGAATCGGAGAGATTTACCAGAAGTTCCGATTCTTGCTGATTGTTATTCCCTTTCTGGTGTTTCTACTGCCGCTTGTTGCCAAAGGCTGGAGCCCTCGGTTTTGGGATGCGCTAATCCTTCTTACCCAGTGCCCTTTCATCGCGATTGGTCACTCGGTTCGCGACGACGAAAACATGTCCGGGCTCTTTTCGATTGGATTCATTATTTTCTTTTTCGTCTTCATTGATCAGTTTGCGAGGATCACTTATGCGATGCGAGGGACAACGCTCGCTTGTGTTGGCGTGTTTGCCCTGATGTTGTTGATTGAGGTGATGGCAATTGAAGTTCTTGGATGGGCTCTGGCAAAACTAAGTCAAAAATCGCAATGATGTCTAAGGAACTTCGAAGTAGATGGTAAAACGTGGCGATGGACAATTCAGCTTGTCTAGCCCACACCAATAAACTGATAACACTGCTTAACCAAGGTGTAGATGGAAACCTGGATTGGCAAAGGCAGTTTGACGACGCGTTCATGAACGCAATTTTTGACCACGATTCCGCTCAACCCTATTTTATTGGTCCAGATCATTTTCGCTATTACGGGTTTAAGGTGCCGGGTGATAAGGGGTCTGTGATCTCGGTTGCTAAGCCACGTGAAGTCCTCGATGAACTCGTTCACTGGGGCGCGGGAGCAACAATCTTGGCTCAATCTGGGCAAGAAATCTATGTCTTTTCACCGGGCGATATCGTCAGCCTAAAACTCTTTGGTACGACACAAGTACTTTGGAAAGGAGGGTGGGGACAGGAGCCGGACTGGGAGTTTTATAACTCTGGCGGACCAGCCAGCATTGGTCGTCCAAACGACCAAATGGTTCCCCCACTCGTGGCTCGCTGCTTAGACCTGTATCTATCGCATTACTTTTCTAGCCAAGAAAAGCTCGCGGCGCGGATTCCGGGGATTACGATGATTCGCCCGGACAACCACGTGAATCTGGAGGACGCATCAGAGCTTATGCTCAACGTATTTCCTGAAGATTTCAATGTGAACGAGGAATTTTCGCCTGGACACTTTTTGACTTGGATCGATCGATTGTTGCCTCGACACCTCAGAATCAGGTTAATCATGCAGTCACAGAACTATATGCGCCCGGAAGAATTCACTCCGCTAAGAACAATGTATTCAGAAGCAGGTCTAGAACCTGGACCATCCTAAGCGGGTCTATTCGGCCATTCGTCCGACAGCGAGGGCTTTCCACTTCCCTTCGATCTTAACCATGAAGAAATGAAGTTGGCCGAGTTCATTACCGGCTCCAACGTGGTTCATTTGTAGGAACGCATAGTGTCTATCGCCCGAAAACAGTGGATAGGCCATGGCGCCTCTTGCTCGGATTCGGCCTTCAATATTTGCTCGATTTTTGATTGAAACCGCACCGGGCACCCAGGCGGCAGAGCGATTGAAATAAGTCGGTGGCACGATCACAATCCGTTGTCCCAAATCCATAGTATCTAGTGGCTTTTCCACTTTGCTACCAACCGCAGGCGGTGAGTTTGAAGTGATGAGGGTTTCTCGAATCCGCTTCAGAGCATCTTCACCGGCGTCTCCGTCGTTTCCGAACTTGACGATCCAAAAGTCTAATGCTTTGTCAAAATAGGTGGAATCAAATTGCCCGATTGTCCATGCTGGCTCAATGGCAATGTACTCTCCGACATTCCAATCTTGCCATCTCGAATTAAAAAACTCATCCATTGCTCCGGCGATAACCTGGGCTTCTTCCGAGGCAGAAAGGGTTTCGGCTGGGGTGCCATTATTGGCTTTTGGAACGAATGGTGCCCCGCCGCTTGATGAGGTCCCAGCATTACTTATTGAGTTTGTGGAACTTGCATTTGGTTGGCACGAGCAAGCGAGAATGAGTGCCACCAATCCCCATCGCCACATGTTCTTATTATCACGCAATTGCCAATCGAGTGGGTGTTAGAATTTTGGGTGCATTCGTCGAAGAAGCTCCCAGACTTAAAGACACCCCCTCTGGCGCGTGCCTCGCCAGCTCCCCCATGGGGAGCAGCGCGGTTTACTTTCTCACTTGCCAACATTGGCGGCTAAGATTAAAGGTATGCCGGAGCGTTTTGGTATGTTACTGGGCGGAGCCAGCGAAGAATGGCATGGTTTCCGACACTGGTAAACCGCACGTCGCTTGATGCCGGATATGGTCCACCATGTTGCATCCCTTCGCATACTTCGACTCCGGTAGGAAAGCCGTTAAATACCAACCGGCCGACCTTGGCTTCGAGAAGAGGAACCAACTCCTTGACCAGGGCTTCATCGGAAGCGGCATATTGGATCGTTCCCGTCAATTGACCTTCGAGTACTGGGAAAAGCCAGGTGAGTTCTTCGACTGTGGAGGCTGTTACAAGGATTCCGAACGGGCCGAAGACCTCTTCGCGGAGTTCTCGATTTTCTAAGAAGTTAGCCAATGTCGTTCTGGCTAGTCCCGGCTGCCCAGGCTCCGTGGGTTTGACCAGAGAATCGACGCCCGACGCATCTGAAACGATTCCCGCGTTTGCGCTGTATGAGGCTCCAATTCCTGGCGTCAACATAGTGCCAGTAGCAACCTGGGCAACTCCTGCGGAAGTTGCTGCGCAAAATGCTTCCCATTCTGGGCTTTCGATACCTAACACCACTCCAGGATTGGTGCAGAATTGTCCAACTCCCATCGTTAGTGATTGGACATATCCGGCGGATAACGCCTCTCCACGTTCGGCTAATGCCCCCGGAAGCATAAAGATTGGGTTGATACTGCCCATTTCGGCGAAGACGGGAATTGGCTCGGGTCGCTTTGCCGCCAGATCCATCAGAAGTCTTCCAACCATCTTTGAGCCGGTAAACCCGACTCCTTTGATGTGCGGGTCAGAAACGAGAGCCTCGCCGACTTCGTTGGCACCAGAAACGAGCTGAAATACTCCGGCAGGAAGGCCAGATTCTTGGACTGCTTCGGAGACAATTGAGCCCACTAATTCGGAAGTACCGGGGTGAGCAGGATGAACTTTTGCGACAACCGGACAACCGGCGGCTAGTGCAGAGGCGGTATCTCCGCCAGCTACGGAGAACGCAAGAGGAAAGTTTGACGCACCGAAAACGGCGACTGGTCCAACGGGGATCATTGATCTATTTAGGGCCGGTCGAGGCAATGGCGCCCGATCTGGCATCGCCGTTACAACGCGACGATCTATCCATTTACCATCTCGAACATCTGTTGCGAACATCCGAAGTTGACCGGTCGTTCGACCGAGTTCACCGGTGATTCGGGCAACTGGAAGGTGAGATTCAGAGCTAGCCAATGGAACGATGTCCGCCTCTCTGGCTGCCAATTTGGATGCTATGAGATCTAAGAAGTCAGCAAGTTTCGCTGGCTCGAGTGCTCGCAATACGGGGGCGGCTTCGCTTGCTCGTTGGCAAGCCGTCATAACAGATTCGGTATCAGGCATATCGGTTCGGATTGAGTTGGTTGATTGGAAGAGTTGTCTCTTCGCCAGCCAAAATCTCAGATACAAGCATACCGGTTATCGGCCCTAAACTTAGCCCCATCATCGAGTGCCCACTTGCCATGACGATCCGAGGATTGTTGCGAATTTTGCCCACATAAGGCAACCCGTCCGGTGAACATGGTCGGAAGCCGTACCAAACCTTTTGATCCACAAAATCTTGCTCTTGGAATTTCGGGAAGTAGCTAGGGATGGACTCAACGATGCCTTTAACCTTGTCAAGATTGACTTCATTGTCTGGCTCGCCAAGCTCCATTGTGCCGCCAAACCGAACGCCGTTTTGCATCGGAGTAACTGCCACTCTGGCTTCCATTAGCAATGAACATACGGTTGGTGTCTCGACCGGATTCTCGAGCGTCATCGAATAGCCTTTGCCAGCCATCATCGGCATTCCAATGCCCAGTTGCTTGGCTATCTCACGAGACCAAACACCAGTGGCGATCACGACAAAATCAGAGTCAAACTTTTCGCCTCTAGCGGTAACTACTTCGACTTTGTCTTGAACCGAATTGAGGTGGGTGACTCCGGCTCGACCAAGGTCAAAATGAACGCCCATCTCATGCAATTTCTTTCGAAGGGCAGCGAGAAAGTCCTGGGGAGTTAAGTGGCAATCATCGTGAAAATGAACTCCACCCATTACGTTCATCGTTACGGTTGGATCAATAACTTGAAGCTCTGAGGGGTTATGAACGGTGGCTTTGATCCCAATTTCGTTGGCGCGATTCGCTAGCTTTGCTTCTGCATCGAGGGTTTGCATGGTTTTGCAAAGCATGAGCAGTCCCTTTTTGACCAGTTGATAGCCAATTCCTAAGTCCTCGGTCATCGCTTCGTAAAGCTTTCGACTCTCAAGGTTCATATCGCGAATGATCGTTTCGCACTTCGCGACGTGTTCGGGGTCGCATTTGCCCATGAACATCCACGACCAAAGGATTTGGTCTAAGGTTGGAGGAATCTTGAATGCAAATGGTGCCTTGGACTTGAACATCATTTTCATGCCCATTTTGACCATCCCTGGTGCAGACAAAGGTACAAAGTGGCTGGGAACAATCATTCCAGCGTTACCGGTTGAGCAACTATCTGCTCCTTCCGGATTACGATCAATAACCCAAACTTCAAACCCTTTCTTTCGGGCGAAGTACGCGGAGCATAGCCCGATGATTCCTGCCCCAACAATTGTTACTCTTGCCACTAAGCGATACCCCAGCGGAAGGGATCATTCTCGTCAAAATACAAAGTCGATTTCGCCGTCACATGAGCCGTCCCGGAAATGTGAGGAATTATTTTGTCTCCTTCTATCGAGACGTAGCACGTAAAAGTTGAACCAGTGATGCTTTCTTGCACCCAAAGCATCCCTTCTTCTAGTTCACCTTTGCTGTACAATGCGGCCATCTTGGCGCTGGTCCCGGTTCCGCATGGCGATCGGTCGTAATCCAAGCCCGGACAAAGGACAAAACTCTTGCTGTTGGCGCCCGCAACTGTTGCGGGGCCAAAGACTTCGACGTGATCGACTTCATGCCCGTCTGAACCCCGTATGCCCGAATCTCTCAGAGCGTTTTTTACGTCGATTGTAAATTGCATCAAGTCTCGGCGATTCTCGTAAGTCACTTCGGGCATAAAGGCGTTCGTGCCAACCAAGAAAAACCAGTTTCCTCCCCAGACGACATCACCACAGATTGAGCCATAGCCTTTAGTTTCGACGCAGACTTCGGTCAACTTATATGACGGTACATTGGTTACCCAAACTGTATTGTCCTTCTCGAGCCGCACCGCGATTACTCCAACTGGAGTTTCGATTTTGTGAATTCCGGCCTCAATGCGACCCAGATGTCGGAGTGTCTCGACTACTCCAATGGTTCCGTGACCGCACATTCCCAAAGTGCCGACAGTTGTAAAGAAGATGACTCCAGTGCAACATTCGGGATCGAAGGCGGGGACCAAGAGAGCACCGACATGGACATCTGAGCCTCTTGGTTCGCGACTGACTCCGTTGCGAAGATCTGCCTGATGGCTATCCACGTAGTCTCTCATTTCGACCAATGAGTTACCTTTTGGTGTCGGCCATCCGCCGACCACCACTCGGGTTGGTTCGCCGCCGGTATGAGAGTCTATGACGTCGATTTGCATTTAGATCTTTGGTCGTGTCGCCAAGCCGTCAGCGATAACTTTTTCGACTCTGGCGCGATCAGCTCCAGACAAGGTTAGTCGAGGTAGTCGAACCCACTCTGGACAGTAGCCGGTTGCTTGGGTTGCCATCTTAATGTTTTGAACGAACTTGAGTCCCACGTCGAGGTGCAGAAGTGGTGTGTACCATCGATAAAGTTCTCGGGCTTCATCCCACTGGCCAGCCATCGCCAAATCCCACAGTTTTTGATTCTCGTACGGAAATGCCAAGCCGATTCCTGCGACCCAACCGGTTGCACCGAGGAAAGCGCTCTCCAATGCCAAGTCATCGACACCGGAGAAGATTGCAAGTCGGTTACCTATATGGTTGATGATGTCAGTGATCCGTCGGACATCGCCAGCGGATTCTTTGATCGCAATAAAGTTGTCGCTTTCATTACAGAGAATCTCAAGCATTGGCGGAGTCAAATCAACGTGATAGGCGATCGGATTGTTGTAGATCAGGATCGGCATCTTCGTGTTCTTGGCAACCGTTCGGTAGTGCGCAAGTGCTTCATCGTTGTCGGCTCGGTAGACCATCGCGGGCATTAGCATGATTCCGTCGATGCCCATTGCTTCGCACTTTCGGGTGTATTCAACCGCTTGCATGGTTGAACATTCAGCAACTCCACTCAAAACCTGTACTCGTC
>JBAXBU010000073.1:0-16411 GCA_037141835.1 Armatimonadota bacterium
ACCCAGGACCGATTGCCAAATCACCCAAAATTTAAGGCTTATCAGGAAGGACAAAAGGCAGCTCAATCCATGTCCGCAGCAACCGGCGCGATAGGAGCCAATGGCTGGTCCTCCGACAGCCGATATGCGATTCTCCGCGATGGCAAAGCTTACGACACCAAGACCAATACTATCAACGACTATAAGCCTGAGTCAGCAGTGGCTGCTCCGACTGGTAGAAATGCCATCGGCGGGCGCCAGCAACCAGGCCGAGGACGTCAATTTACGTCAGCGACGTCACCCGATGGGAAATGGATCGCAAAATACGACAACGCAAATCTCTTTCTCGCCGATGCCAAGAAGCCCGATGAACTGACACCGATCACAAAAGATGGAAGCGTCGAAAAGCGAATCAAGTACGGCACAGGAAGCTGGGTCTATGGAGAAGAACTCGGTCAGCGAGAAGCTATTTGGTGGACCCCCGACTCTTCAAAAGTGGTCTTCTATCGGTTCGATGAGTCGCAAGTTAAGGATTACTACGTCACCCTCGGAGAAGGCGATATCCAAAATAAGCTTTACACAGAGGCCTATCCAAAAGCAGGAGCCCCAAACCCTCTAGTCCAACTTCTGGTATACGATGTAGCCTTAAAGCAAACGACCAAAATCAACACGGAAGTTCGTTCTTCCGATCCAGATATCGCCCAATACATCTATAACATTCGATTTTCACCCGACGGGAAATCGCTTTTGTTCAACCGGACAAACCGCAAGCAAAACGTGATGGAGCTCGTTGCCGCTAACCCAGCTACCGGTGCCTGTCGAGTGGTGATCCAAGAGACCAGTCCAAACGGATGGGTTGAGAATATTCCAAAGATGCAGTGGCTCGAAGACGGAAATCGCTTCCTCTGGTTTAGCGAAAAGAACGGCTTCTGGAACATCTACCTTGCCTCACTGACCAAAGGCGTCATCGAGCCAATAACGAGGCACGGGTTTGAGGTCGAGAGTATTGTCAAATTGGATGAGAAGAAAGGTCTAATCTGGTACTACGCCCACAGCGCACCGAATCCGAATTTGCTTCAATTGCATCGAATCAAATTTGATGGGTCTGAAGAAAAGTGCTTAACCGATCAATCCCTCGGCCATACAGTTCAAGTCGCTCCCGATGGTTCAGGATTCACCGACCGAGCTGAGGCCCTCAATGTATTGCCAACCCTAAGGGTTTGCGATGGCGAAGGCAAAATCTTGAAGGAGATTGCTACCGCTGATATCAGCGCTCAAACAAAAGCCGGCTACAAACCGGCGGAACAATTCTCCTGCCTCGCCGCAGACGGAACTACCACCATCTACGGTTACATCCAAAAGCCCTCCGACTTTGATCCAAACAAAAAGTACCCCGTCATCCTCAGCGTTTACGGCGGCCCAGACTCGGGTAGCGGACGCGAGAGATTTCTTGGCAGTAATGCCGAATGCGAGTTTGGATTCATTCACGCATGGATCGACGGTCGAGGAACCAAGGGTCGAGGTCGCGATTTCCGTGTGAGCGTCTATCGCAAGTTAGGAATCGTCGAAATTGACGATCAAGCAACCGCAATGAAGGCTCTCGCCAAAATGCCATTCATAGACGGCGCACATATCGGTATTGAAGGGACTTCCTACGGAGGCTACTCATCAATTATGTGCTTGCTTCGATATCCCGACGTCTTCGCCGCCGCAGTAGCCGGTAGCGCTGTCACGGCATGGTATCACTACGATTCCATCTATACCGAACGATTTATGGATACTCCTCAAAACAACCCAGAAGGATACAAGGCGGGTTCGGCAATGGAGTACGTCCGAAACCTGAAAGGAGCGCTGTGCCTCTATATTGGGACTGCTGATGACAACGTCCATCCTTCCAATACCTATCAATTGATCAATGCTTTAGATCGAGCGAACAAGCCTTATCGGCTCTACACGGGCGTAGATCAAGGTCACTCTGGTCTCTCGTTTGCGCGACGGATGGAGTATTTCATCGATAATCTTCAGCCAAGCGGGTGGGCGAAGTAGGATTTTTGGTCATTGGCTGCCAAGGGAAAATCGGATACACGCTTAGGCATTCTGGCTGCCCCGGGAATCCAAGGATCGGATTGAGTATGAGGCACTCGCCAATTCAGAGTTCTTCTTCAATCCTTGGATTCCCGTGGCAGCAGTTGGTCGCAAAAAACACTTTGCTGCTCAAAATTACCCCTTTGGAACAGAGAGGCCGATGAGGTACGAAACGGGTGAGTCGATTGAGCGAAGCGAATAAACTCCCCTTCTACGAAGGCAAGCAAACCTACCCATCAAACGCCTTCCCGCCCCGAAATGTATCCGGCCAAACATTGTCATCCTTGCCTTCCTGAAAAAGCTCAACTTTCTGAAAGGCAATTTTCTCGTCCGCCGTATCCTTCGCCTTCTCTAGCCCGGCCAAAAAGACCTTGTGCTTCCCAAACTTCTTGTTGACCGTATCAATCGCCGAATTAAATGAAGACCGCTCAACCGTCGGGTCAAAGAGACTCGGAGTAACTTGCTCAGGCTTTAGCAAGCCAGTAAACACAACTCCGACTTGTAAAGGACGTTCGAAATTTCGCCCTTCCCACATCTCCAAAAAGAGGTTGGTCATCGTGACACTATCTTGAGTAGGCGCGAGCGCGGTTTGCTCACCCCATGACTTCGACATCCCTTTGACATAAAGGCTCATATGTGTCGCCCACAATCCGTTTGCTCGGAGCCGCGCCGATGCCTTATGAAGCAAACGAAGCAAGACATCGCGAGAGCCCTTCTCAGTTCGATGTTCGGGAGCCAAGACATGAGAGTGACTCAGTGACTTGTCCACCTGATTATCGTCATTGCCGGGCTCACCCCTAAGGCGATGATAGAACCGCTCGCCAATCACTCCCCCAAATGCGAGTCTGAGCTTCTGCTCTGATGCCAGAACAAGGTCCTTACCGCTAAAGATTCCTGCTGCGTTCAGGCGAATCTTGGTTCGCGTATTTATTCCACAAAACTCAGTTAGTTTCAAGTCAAATAACTTTTCCGGAAGGTCGAAGTGCTGCAGAATGACTAACCCGTTCGGCTTCATCATATCGGTGGCAAGCTTCGCCAGAAAGTGGTTTGGCGCAACCCCAACCGAAGACGTAATGCATTCGCCAACCTGATCCAAAATCGCATTCTTCATCCGATTCGCCAGCACCGTTGCTACTTCGGGCACCGCTTCTGTAGCCAAAAGACAAAACCTCATCTCATCAATACTGCAAACCTTGTCGATTGGCAAGACGCTGTCGCAGGCAACCTTCACCTTCTCATGAAACGCCACATAAGCCGGATGGTTTCCGGTCATCAGAATGATTTCCGGACAGCGCCGCTTGGCTTCGCCAACGTTCGTCCCGCACTTAATCCCGAACTTTTTCGCCTCGTATGAAGCCGCAATACAACTGGTCGAGTCCGCCATTGTCGGCACCACCGCTACCGGTTTCCCGCGCAACTTCGGGTCAAGCTGCTGCTCAACCGACGCGAAATAGCTGTTGAGGTCTAAGAACATGGATCTCAACGGGAGCTTGCGAGGGGGTAGATATGTGTCTACCATACAGTTATTATACGCAAATACGCCATTTTCTTTCAGCCCAATCACTCATAGAAATTGACAAACTGCTAAGATTTCCTTATGCGAGTCCTCGCCATAGTCTTTCTTCTCACCGCAGCTTGCTTTTCAACCGCCCAGAAAGTTAGTCCGGATCGAACGAGCTCCCTCGAATGGCGAAACATCGGACCGTTTCGTGGCGGACGAACCGTCGGAATCGACTGCGTTATCAGCCAGCCCAACATCTGGTACATCGGCGTCAATAATGGCGGAGTCTGGAAGTCAACCGATTACGGACACGTCTGGAAGCCAGTTTTCGACGATCAACCAACCGGCTCCGTAGGATGCCTTGGAATCGCTCAATCTCGACCAGATACAGTCTACGTCGGTTCTGGAGAAGGACTTCACCGACCGGACCTCAGCGTTGGCGACGGAATCTACAAAACAACCGATGGCGGCAAAACTTGGACCAATACAGGCCTAAAAGATGGTCTACAAGTGAGTGGCATAAGCGTTGACCCCAAGGACCCAGATCGAGTTTTCGTGGCGGTTATGGGCCATCCAAACGGACCCAACAAAACCAGAGGAGTCTATCGAACCCTAAACGGTGGCAAGACCTGGGAGTCAGTGTTGTACAAAGACGAGCACACCGGCGCAGCCGCGGTCGCCATCGATCCGGTAAACCCAAAAGTAATCTACGCCGACCTCTGGGCTTCAAGCGAAGCACCCTGGGAAAACGGCGGTTGGCAAGGCAAGACCAGTGGACTCTTCAAATCCGTCGATGGTGGCACAACCTGGAAGCAACTAACCAAAGGTCTGCCAACGACCGACCAAGGGCTCGGACGAATCGGATTTACAATTTGCAAAGCCAATCCTAAGCGGTTGTACGCAACCGTCGACGCTCCAACCGTTGGCGGAATTTTCCGTAGCGACGATGCCGGCGAAAGTTGGGTCCGAACCAACACCGAGGGGCGAGTCTGGGGGCGGGGAAGCGACTTCGCCGAAGTTCGAGTCGACCCCACCAAGCCGGACGTGGTTTACGCGGCGAATACGTCCACCTATCGTTCCACCGACAAAGGTGTGACTTTCGAATGTATCAAGGGAGCCCCCGGTGGAGACGACTATCACACCATATTCATTCACCCAACCAAACCCGAAATTATTGGGTTAGCCAGTGACCAAGGAGCAACCATCAGCGTGAACAATGGCGAGACCTGGAGTAGTTGGTACAACCAATCGACGGCACAGTTCTATCACGTCTCAACCGACAATCGATTCCCGTATTGGGTCTACGGTGGACAACAAGAAAGTGGCTCAGCCGGAGTCGCCAGCCGAGGACGAAACGGAGGCATCACCTTCCGAGATTGGCACACCGTTGGTGCCGAAGAATATGCCTACGTTGCCCCCGATCCGCTAAATCCCGACTTGGTCTACGGAAACAAAGGCACTCGGTTTAGTCACAAAACCGGCAAAGTCGAGAATATTCGACCCAAATTTGAAGGAATGAGATTCCTTCGCTCTATGCCAATGTTGTTCTCACCCGCGAACCCACATGTGCTTTATCAAGCCGCAAACTTCCTGATGAAAACCACTGACGGTGGTGAAAATTGGACGAAGATAAGCCCAGACCTTTCTCGAGAAACGTCGGACGTCCCCGAAGCCTATTCGGTCGGAAAAGAAGAAGGCGCAAAAATGAAACGACGAGGAGTCATTTACTCCGTCGGACCTTCTCCACTGACCGAGAAAATCATCTGGTGCGGAACCGATGACGGCCTCGTTTGGGTCACCCAGGATGAAGGCACAAACTGGACCAACGTGACCCCACCTGACATGACGAGTTGGAGCAAAGTTTCCCAGATTGATGCCGGTCACTTTGCCCCTGGCGTCGCCTACGTCTCAGTGAACCGACTTCGCTGCGATGACATGAAGCCGTACATCTATAAAACCGATGACTTTGGCAAGACTTGGACCCTAATCGTAAACGGTTTGGATAATTCGCCGGTGAATGCAGTTCGAGAAGATCCCAAGAAGCCTGGGCTCCTCTTCGCCGCGACTGAGACAAAGGTGTGCTTCTCCGCCGATGACGGAGCAAACTGGAACTCCATTCGAACCAATATGCCCGCAACCTCAGTCCGAGACCTCGTTATTCACGACGATGATCTCGTCATCGGAACTCACGGACGAGGATTCTGGATCATGGACTCGTTCAACATACTCCGCAACTTGGACCAAGTTCTCGCCAAGCCACCAGTCGCCTACCAAGTCGAGTGGAATGTCTATACGGACACCCCACTTCCGCCTGAAGAGCCGATGGGCAAGAATCCGCCCGACGGAGTCGCTTTGGATTATTACTTGGCCAACGGAGCCAAGGCTGTCTCTATCGAAATCGTGAACGAGAAAGGCGAAGTTGTCCGAAAAATATCCAGCGACGACAAACTGACTCCGGTCGATCCGCTTAAAATTACGGTTGACCCTCGATGGGCCGCGCCGCCAAAGCCGCTCATGGCAACAAAAGGCTCGCACCGATACATCTGGGATCTGAGAACCGAAGGCAATCCAGTCGGGTTAGGAATGACCGCGATTTGGCTCTCAACGCCGACTAAGCGAGGGGTCTTCGTTCCACCGGGGATGTATACGGTCAAGCTGACGGTGGACGGAAAGGTTCACGAACAACCGATCGAAATCCGTCCCGATCCCGAAGGAAAGGCGAAGTAGCACCTAGCTACTTCAGAGGCGAGAAACTTCGGCGAAATTGGAATTCCTTAGCTGAGATGCTGAGGCTAGAAGCGAAGAAGAACCCAAAGATGCGAAACCAAAAGCATCCCCAGAGCCGGAAGCTGGAAAAACAAGCAATCTAAGCCGTAAAGTGGCATCGGTCTTTGCCCGATAACATTGGTGTTCCATGGGAATCCTTCAATCTCTCACCAGCCGATTTACTCGAGAACCGAAAGTTTCGATCTCCGAGGTCCGGTCTTCTTACAATGAGGTCATCGAAAAGATTCAGGGGCTTGGCGTCCCGGCCGCTGGCGGATTTGAAACAACGGGGCGTTCTAACTGTTTTTTGGGTGGGGCACCCTGGTTACCACCCGATTTGAATTGGCCAAACAGTAGCGGGAAAGATTGCGAGTTTATCGCCCAAATTGACCTTTCCGAGGTCCCACAATTTTCTAGTGAAGTGGGCTTGCCCGAATCAGGCATCATCTTCTTCTTTGTCGACTTTGCTTGCTTAGAAAATTCGATCGGCCCGACCGCAGTTTTGATTTACTATCCTGGACCAACAGATTCCTTTATCGAAACAAGTAAGCCAACGAATAGTATTGTTGATTCAACGCATACGTTTGTCCAACTCAAGCAAATTACAAGTATTCCGTCAAAAGATAGCTTTGCCTGCAAAGACATTCCTGTTCAAGAATTGGTGAACAGGAACTGGCATGAACTTTTCCCTTCCCAGTCAGATTCAATGATCCAATTACTTGGATATCCAGATCCGATCCAAGGAGATAACATGGATCGCGATGCCCAACTAATGTATATCGGAATTGATCCATACAGTTCGGAAGGAAGTTTCATCCAAGCCAACTCAGTTGAAGACGGACGCCATGATTGGATCCTTCTAGCCCAAATATGTGGGTTCGACGAAATAGGATGTATCTGGGGAGATTGTGGAGAGGCTTACTTTTGGATCAGAAAAGCCGACCTCCTAAATCGGGATTTCAGTCGAGTTCAATTGATCTGCCAAAGCTGTTAACAACCTTTACGTTGTTAACAGCTAGTGCATATTTGCCCAAAAATGAGAAATTTAACCGCGAAGTTTAGTAAAGTTCACTCATGGAACGACGAGGAAAAGATAGTCCTTACGAACTGAAAACCCCACCCGGCACATCGGCATACCAAATGTACTTTGATACCAAAGATGGGGCAGACGTCATGTTCTGTGTTGTAGGAAATACGACGTTGATCTACAATGCCCAATGCATCGACGATACCGTCGCTATGCTCAAAAGCCATGGAGATTGGATGGACCTCGGCGGAGCGGATGAACAAAAGGAAGCAAAAGAAGGCACCCTCGAAGCATGGGGACGATCGGCTGATAACCCTGTTGGTGGCTGGTACGGACTGAAAAAAGGTCTGCGCGGCCGGTTTGGGGTGTACCTTCCGCCACTACTTGAGGCAATGGGCCTCGTCGAACTGACTCACGACCCCAAAAATAATCGTATCCGGGCCAAATAGCCTTTTAAACACAAAAGTGGGCAAGGTACTTCCTGAAATTTCCCCCTGCCCACTGATTTGAATTCGAAATACAAGGGCTAATAGCTATCAGCTTCCCCACTGCAAATGAACCTAAACCTCCAGCCACCGATTCGATTCATAACTTTGAAACATTTCCTTCTTAAAAGTGTCTCGAAAATTACTTTTCCTTGGTGGTTGAATACCGGTCGTATCGGTTTGAAAGCGCGAAGAAGGTTGGTGCCCATAGACCTACGAATATTCCAAAACGCTCGCCGTGGGCTGGATCTGGGGATTTTGATGTATACCAAATGATGATTGAAGCTATGATCGATGCGAAACCCGCAATGAAGCAGAAAGCACTAACGGATTTTAATTGGGTTGAGTTCATGTTTTTCTAGACTGACAATCGCCGGTCTTTACAAAAAAGTACTACGAATTGAATTAAGTAAATGCGGCATACGAGCAAATCTGAACCTAGTTAAGGGGCTCTTGGAGATTGATTTGGTCCAATGATTGCTTTCGAGCCAAGCATACGGGTCACAGTGTGACTCGCTTAATAAATGCTTCAGCTGCCCCGAAAATACGTTCTCGTCTAGCTGAATCCATCTTGGCCCCCATTTTTACCATCATTGACATACGGTGATTTTTCGCAAGGCTATCGCGATTTCTTTCGATGAATCGCCAATAGAGTCCGTCCCAGATCTCGCACCAATCTCCTTTTTCCCAGTCAGACATCTTCAAGATATATGCCGATCCGCAAATGTATGGCTTCGTTGCAAAGAGGCCGCCGTCGGCAAATTGAGACATACCAAAAACGTTTGGCTTCATGACCCATTCTGCCGAATCTAAGAACATTTCCATAAACCACGTGAAGACATTCTCGGGGTGAATCTCGCTCATCAGCATGGGGGCACCTAGTACCATCAGGCGCTCAATATGGTGGCAATAAGCATGCTTCTTCGCTCGGCGAATTGCTTCATCCACCGGTGGCAAGCCAGTCGAGCCTTCGTACCATGCCGCGTTCATCCGACGTTGATGATTGAAGAAATTCGGAACAGTTTCGTACTGATTACTCATACCAAACATGAATTCTCTCCAACCGATTATTTGCCGAATAAATCCCTCTTTTGAATTAATTGGAACGTCCATTCGAAGGGTTGCCTCAATAATTTGGTTGGGAGTTACCAATCCGCAGTTAAGATATGGCGTTAATAAGCTATGGAAAAGGGTGCGCTCTCGTTGAGGAATAGCATCCTCGTAGTCTCCAAACAATCCAAGGCGCTCGTTGAGGAATTGGTCAAGCCAGAGTTCGGCGTCTTCATGTGTCACCGCATACTGGAAGTCGTTTGCGTCGCCAGGATGAATCGCAAATTCTGTTGATACAAGCGACATGACTTCAATCGTGATTGGATCAGGCTCGACATACCAAACCGATGGCGGAACCACGTTCTTTGGTAGTTTCTTCTGATTCTCTCCATCAAAACTCCACTTCCCACCTTCAGACTCTCCATCACTGTTCACCAGAATATTCATTCGCTTGCGCTGTCGAATGTAGAAGTCGCTCATCTGCCGACGTCCTGTGCTGGTTGTGTAGCTCAGCCAATCGCTCGTCGGGGTTACAAACATTGGGCTTTCGGGCAGTACTGTATGAGGAATCTCAAATTGGCTAAGGTCAAACGATGCGGAATCGTTTGGCGGGTAGAACCAGACCTTAACTATCCCGTTCTCCTGGCAGAATTTAGTCAAAGCCTCCAGATAAGTCAGAGAATCTGACCCAAAAGATTGGTAGATGACACGCCGTTCCGAAGATACGGCAAAGTGCCGCATAGCGCTGAAGAACAAGACGAGTTTTTGTTGGTGGTGACGATATCGAGTTGCCAGTCCAACGTCTTCGCGCATGAAAATCGGGCAGTCCTTTGGCATGCCGGGCGAACCCTTGAACAACTGATCTCCCAGAATTACGGCTAATTCCCCCACGGTATTACTACGTCGGTTGATGAAACCTATTCTCAGTCACATTCGACGAAGTTCAATGCTCAAAAACTGCCAACTCAGCCAATGGAGTCTCGGCTCCATCCCGTTGCGGGGCGGAGTCTCGGCTCCATCCCGGTTGTGACGCCTCAGCGACAGGATGCCTGCCCCGAGAATCGGGGGAAGGCTCTGCTGGAGCTGCGAAGCAGCCGGGGGGACGGGACTGCCAACTCCCAACTAAATCACTGCCAGTCGGCACAG
Source organism: Armatimonadota bacterium (assembly GCA_037141835.1). GTDB lineage: Bacteria > Armatimonadota > Fimbriimonadia > Fimbriimonadales > Fimbriimonadaceae > Fimbriimonas. The sequence goes on from JBAXBU010000073.1 coordinate 10,040, forward strand.
ATCTCTATCCACTGCTGCCCTTCAGCACCACGATAGATCGCATCCATAACAATATCCCTTTGAACCGCCTCTCGTGGCGTCACAAAGTCAACCTTCTTGCCTTCGAGATAGTCTAGAAATCCAGGGAAACCCGATGGCGCCTGAGGTTCCAAATCAGTAACCTTGACCAACTTTCCGTCTTCACCGGCGAGTTGAAGGTCGCCGTTAAGAAGAGCATGTCCCTTCGTCCCAGAGACTTGCATTCTAATCGGGTTAGCCACATCGTCCCATGAAGCCGTAAGAGTCCCGATCGCGCCACTCGTGAACTTCATGAGGCCCTCGCCAAGTTCGTCGCATCCCTCATATCGTGCGGTGCCGTTGGAAAGAGCTCCAGTCGCCGCCTTAACTCCGCCAAAAAGCCAAATCAAAAGGTCCAATCCATGGGTTCCGAGATCACCAAATCCACCAACACCCGCGAGAGTTCGGTCCGCCATCCATCGCCAATCAGTGTCAAACCAACCGCCAAGTGCCCCGCTATGACACACGCTCGCACGAACTCGAGTGATGGTTCCAAAGTGACCGTCGTCTACCTTCTTCTTCAGGGTCTGCATTTCTCGGCCACCCCGTTGGAAGTATCCGGTCTGGAAGACAACGTTGTTGTCCTCAAGGATTTCAAGGATGGAAGTCGAAAATTCAGTATTGATTCCCAGTGGCTTTTCGACGAAGATCGGCTTCCCGGCATGAGCAATTTGCTTCAAAAGCTCTAAGTGGAAACTAGTTTCACTGGTGATAATGAAGGCGTCAATGGAGGAGTCGCCAGCCATCTCCTCAATAGTTCGTACCGTGCCTCCCAATTTCTCCGCGTTCTTCGCGGCTTTTGCATGATCTCGGTCATAGACGCCGGCACACTTATGACCCCGTTTGAGCACCTCACCCGAGAATCCGGGAGTGTGAATGTGGGCGACGCCAACCCAGGCGAGGTTGAGAGGGGAACTCATGCCAGATATTTTACTGTTAACCTCAGACTCTTAGCATCACGAACCCAAAGAATAAGAATAATTGGGTGAAAACTTAAGATTGTTTAACGATTTCTTGCAAAATTTAACTTTTTTGATACGTTTCTGAAGTTCTTTTCGTAGATGGTTCCTGAGGTCATAGCCACAAATGATAATAAACATCGCTCTCTACAGCACATTCGCCGTTTCCAGCATTCTGACTCCAAATTTGACCACCAACGTCAAGTCTTCAGTCCAAGAAGTCAGTGCAATTGACCGACTCAAAATGGGGAACCAACGATTTGTTGATGACAAGGCAGAGCACAGTGGTCAAGATAGCACTCGTAGAATGGAAGTGGCAAAAGGGCAAAAGCCGTTCGCAATTGTCCTTACATGCGCCGACTCAAGACTCTCCCCTGAAATCATCTTTGATCAGGGCCTCGGTGACCTCTTTGTACTTCGCGTTGCCGGAAACATTGCCGAGCCAGGTGCCTTGGCAAGCATCGAATATGCAGTCGAGCACTTAGGCGCCCGCCAATTAGTAGTCTTGGGGCACTCCAAATGCGGAGCAGTAAAGGCAGCATTTGACACCTACAATGCGAAGCCAGTTGCGCACAAGGGACATGCTCACGCTGAAGCAAGCTTCCTTCCCGGCCTCATTTCACAAATTACTCCAAGCGTGAAGCAGACGAGCAAGTGGCAAGGATCCGGCCTCGACAATTCAATTTCCCAAAACGTGATTAACACCGCCAAAAAAGTGGCTTCTTTGAATCCGCTAAAGAAAATGGTGAATTCTGGAAAGCTCGCCGTCATGGGGTCGGTTTACGACCTCGACTCGGGCGTAGTTAAGAATATCTATATTCATAAACCAGCGTCCAAGTAGTCTCCCTTCGACGATCCATTCAAGTCCTTCCTCTTGCCCTGACAAAAGTGCGATGAGGAAGGACTTCATATTTTTGAACTCAAGCTACATTCGAGCATCGCGTAAAGACCATTCTTAGCCCAGTGTTCAGACCTCTGTCTTGCTGAGTCTTAACTAATGCTCGGCTTGCCGGGGAGTCTCCTCGAAACCCTGGATCGCAGCGAACCTAAGAGACGCGTGCCCAATCTCCGAAGAATGAATTTCCGTTCAGGAACATTGTCAAAGCTCTTGATAAATATAGTAGACTAATGTATACTATATTTCATGATGTTAACTGATGGGATTAAAGGAAAACTACCTCACCTCGAACCCGCAATCCTGTCTCCACCCAAAGTCCAATTTAGGAAGGTTTTTGAAATTCGCCGCTTATTGTTCGCCTACCGAATCAATGAGGTGCAATGCTCCAAATCCCCTCCAAGCTTCTTCGCTAAAGGCTGAAAGCTAACAGCTGATCGGCTCTTCAAAACCGTGCTACTTTTTTGAAAAAATCCCTAACTAGGTTCAATTCTTTACCAAACCCATGTGAACTCATGAAGTTTTAAACCCAAAATGCCCATTTGTTTCAGAGGAGAGCCCTTGAGAAGGAGTGCCACAAGGGCACTCCTTCTTGAGGTGGTGAGACGACGCGAAGCGACCAAAGAATTTGGGGAGTATCTACCAATTACTAGCCCGTAGTAGAAATCAATGACTTATAACTTCCCAAGAACAGCCCTGAAGGGGCGGCAATATGTAAGCCCAGGTCGGAGCTTCGCGTTGCGAAGCGCAGGCCTGGGTATTAGCGAGTATTCGAAAAAGTCCACGGTTGCTCCCATTCAATCACGAACGACGACCACTCTGTGAGCGACCCTTCCTAAAAATCATGTGAATGATAAACTTCTCGCCCTCGCCCTTGCCCTCCCAAATATGCGGAAAGCGGGAGCCTGAAAGCTGAATACTAAAAAGTCAGGTACAATAACCTCGTCGGTTCTGCGGATTTTCGTTGACCGTTGACTTGAGCCCCACAAACTAAACCTTGGGAGGCTGAATTGAGCGGCTAACGTTTCTTCGGAATGCGATCTATCACGGAGCCTAAAACTACGATGCCCCTGAGTCCAGATAAGAAACAAGAAGTCATTAAGGATAACGCTGTCAAAGACGGCGATACCGGTTCTGCAGAAGTGCAGATCGCCATTATGCAGGCGAGAATCCTGCAAATTACCGACCACCTTCGAACACACAAGAAGGACAACCACGGCCGAAGAGGTCTCTTGGTTCTGGTTGGCAAACGCCGACGCCTTGAGGCGTATCTTCGCAACCGAGACGTTGTCAAGTACCGCGCACTTATTAAGAAACTTGGAATTCGTGAAGTTAAGCCCCGTTAAGAACGGAAGCTAAATGATACAAACAATTGAATTTGAGGTAGGCGGTAAAGAGTTCTACCTCGAGACTGGTCGCGTTGCTAAACAAGCAGGCGGAGCAGTCCTACTCGGCATGGGTGAAACCATCGTTCTCGGCGTCGCCACGATGTCAGAGAATCCCCGACCAGGCATAGATTTTCTACCCTTAACCTGCGACTACGAAGAGCGAAAATACGCAGTAGGCAAAATCCCCGGCGGCTTTATGAAGCGCGGTGGACGACCTAGCGAAAAAGCGACTCTCGTTTGTCGATTAATGGATCGACCTCTACGACCACTTTTCCCTAAAGGTCTTCGAAATGACATTCAAGTCATTGCGATGACTTTTGCAGTTGAGCAAGATTGTCCTCCCGACGTCCTTGCTGTCTGCGCCGCTGGTGCAGCTCTTGCTGTCAGCGATGTCCCAATCAAAGCCGCAGTTGCTTGCGTACGAGTGAGCCGAATTGATGGCGAGTTTGTACTCTTCCCAACTGGCGATCAGATCAAAGCAAGTGACCTCGACCTAGTCGTTGCCGGTCACAAAGGTGCGATTTCAATGGTTGAAGCTGGAGCCAGCGAAGTTTCGGAAGCCGATATGGCCGCCGCGATGAAGTTCGCCCACAACGCTATTCGACAAATTGCCGAGAAGTTTGAAGAGTTCGGCAAGATGGTCAACAAGCCAAAGCGAGTTGTCAATCTTCACGCAATTGACGAAGATCTTAAGAAGAACATTACGAAGAAGTACGGTAAGGACATCGAAAAGGCACTCCTTGGTAGCAAGGATAAAGCCGTTCGAGAAAGCGCACTCAACGATCTCATCAAAGACATCGTCGAGAAGCTCAAGCCAGAGTACGAAGGTAATGCTGCGATTCTTGGTCAACTCAGCGAAGCCGCCGACACCGTCGTAAAGGGCGTCGTTCGAGACTTGATCATCACCAAAGAGAAACGACCTGACGGTCGAAAGCTTGACGAACTTCGAAATATCGAAGCCGTAGCCGGAATTCTTCCAAGAGTTCACGGTTCAGGACTGTTCACTCGTGGTCAGACTCAGGTCATGACCGTTGTCACACTTGGTTTGCCAGGCGATGCACAAACGATGGACGGAATCGAAGACGAAGAACCGAAGCGCTATATGCACTTCTACAACTTCCCAGCTTATTCCGTTGGCGAATGCCGACCAATGCGAGGACCAGGCCGACGAGAAATCGGACACGGAGCATTGGCTGAGCGAGCTCTTCGAGCGGTATTGCCACTCGATGATCCAAACTTCCCATACACTTTGCTCTTGATCTCTGAAGTTCTCGAGTCCAACGGTTCAACCTCCATGGCTTCGGTCTGCGGTTCAACTTTGGCTCTTATGGATGCCGGAATTAAGATCAAGGCTCCAGTTGCTGGAATCGCGATGGGTCTCATGTCCGACGGTAAGGAATTCAAAGTCCTCACCGACATCATCGGAATGGAAGACTTCTGCGGAGACATGGACTTTAAGGTCGCTGGAACCCGAGCAGGTATCACGGCACTTCAACTCGACACGAAACTCGACGGAATTCCCGACGATGTTCTTGCCCGAGCATTGAATCAAGCCCTTGGCGCACGTCTCGCAATCCTCGATGTCATGGAAGCAGAAATCAACACTCCTCGAGAGACGGTTGCTGATACTGCTCCACAAGTAACGACGATCCAAATCAATCCTGAAAAGATTGGTGCACTCATCGGACCAGGGGGAGCAATGATCAAGAAGATCACCGCCGAATCTGGCGCATCCCTTGACGTTCAGCAAGACGGACGAGTTTTGGTCGGATCGAGCAGCGCAGAGCAATCCGCAAAGGCGATCGCAATGATCAAGGATGCGGTTGGCGATGTCGAAATGGGCACCGAATTCACTGGCGTCGTAACCCGAATCATGGGTCGCGGCATCTTGGTCGAGCTCAGCAACGGCAAGCAAGGCTTTGTTCCTAAGGAGCAAATCACTCTGAAGGAAATCGGACGAATCGAAGAAGTTGTTAACATGGGCGATACGCTCAATGTCAAGACCTTTGAACTCGACGAAATGGGTCGATTGAACCTAACTGCAATCGGAATCAAGCAAGATCTCGAAACCCTTGAAGGTAACGAAGACGGAACCCCTCCTCCATCACAAGGTGGCGGCGGTGGTGGTGACCGAGGACGCGGTGGAGATCGCGGCCGAGGCGGACCTCGAAGAGATGGCGGCGGCGGTGGATTCCGTGGCGGCGGAGATCGAGGCGGACCTAGACGAGACGGTGGCGGCGATCGAGATCGTGGTCCACGTCGAGATGCAGCCCCGAGTGGTCCTCCACGTGACGGCGGCGTTTCCGGTAGCAGCTCAGGCGCCCCTGAAACCAAGTTCCGAAAACGACAGTAGTCGGAGGGTAGGCGTCCCGCCTGCCTTAAGGAAATCCCCATCAGTTATCTGATGGGGATTTTTTTGTCGGAGAAAGAGCATCAAGGGTAGCGGTGAGTGGAAGCCAGTAAAGGCTATTACTGACGCTTTGGACGAAGCATTTTATGCATCGTTCGGAAACGTTAAGGCGATCGGAAAGCGAATTTTTGTTGGACTCGACGTGTCGGGTTCGATGGCAGGAACTCGGGTTGCTGGTGTGGCTGGACTTGATTGTCGAAGTGCATGTGGAGCGATGTCATTGATTACTGAATCAGTGGAAAGTGATGTTACTCACTTGGCATTCGATACCAAAGTGTACAAGTTGGATATTTCTCGTAAGATGCGACTCGACGCAGTTGTCAAATTGTTGGAGCGAACTGGTGGAGGTGGTACGGACTGTGCTACACCTATCCGATACGCGATCGACAAGAAGATAAAGGCTGACGCGTTTGTCATCTACACCGACTCGGAGACTTGGTCTGGATATCAACATCTAGCTCAAGCAATTGCTGAGTACCGTCGATAGATGGGAATCGAGGCGAAGTTGGTTGTTGTAGCAATGGCATCAACCAGAACTACCATCGGAGACCCAAGCGACGCAGGGACTTTGAACGTAGTGGGATTCGATACGTCGGTTCCTCAAGTCATCGCCGAGTTCTTGTCTCGATAACCTCATTAGGACCTAGAATTTAAAATCTAGGT
>JBAXBU010000074.1:0-16169 GCA_037141835.1 Armatimonadota bacterium
ATTAGCCCACAGATAGAAGCTGCGGGAGGAGTTGCGGCAATCAACATCTCCGGAGGGCAAGACCGAGCGATCATCGTTGAGGTTGACCCCGAGAAGCTCAAGACTCGCAAGATTTCTATTGCGGAATTATCGACTAAGATCAGCCAAGAGAATATCAGTCTTCCGGCAGGTACCGCAATACAGGGAAAGACTCAGTACAGCTTAAGGTCAATTGGCTACTTCAAGAGCATTGATGAGCTTCGACAGATGCCCATTGGAAACTTCAATGGCAATCTGGTGACCCTGTCCGAAGTCGCGAATGTTCGCGATGACAGTCAAGACGTCCTTTCGTATACTCGCCTTAATGGAGAGCCTGCGGTGATGATGAACATTACCAAGCAGAGCGACGCCAATACAGTCGAGACCTCGGATAAGGTTGAAAAAGTTTTGGCTGAAATTGAGCAACGAGACCCAAGTTTGCACTTTGGAAAGGTCTATAACCAAGCCAGATTCATCACGAATTCAGTTGAAGACCTGAAGCATACAGCGATTATTGGAGCGGTACTTGCGGTCCTGGTCATTACGTTTTTCCTCCGGAACCTGAAGAGCACCTTCGTGGTAGCGCTCTCGATTCCAATTTCAATTGTTTCGACCTTCACTTTGCTTTACTTCTGTGGATTTACGCTCAACACAATTTCTCTTAGTGGTTTGGCATTAGCATCGGGTCTCATCGTGGATGACGCAATCGTGGTCTTGGAAAACATTTATCGGCACATTGAGCGAGGTAAAGAAAACCGGGTTCAAGCCGCGATTTCGGGAACCCAAGAAATTCTATCTGCGGTCTTCGCGTCCACATTCACGATCATGATCGTGTTTATTCCGTTGCTGTTGATCAAAGGGCAATCTGGACAAATTTTCACCCAATTCGCGCTGGTTATTATCTTCTCTCTCGCAATTTCTTTGCTTGACGCAACTAGCATTGTTCCGATGTTAACTTCGCGAATGATCAGCGAAGAAGAAGTTCTTGAGGAAGCTGATCCAGAAAATCACCCCCATAAGCGCATTACGGTGATTACCCGGATGATGGACTGGGCGGGAAGGGTTCTCCATCGCATGGATAGCTCATATCGACGCGGGTTGGAGTGGTCCATTAAGCGGCGAAATGCCGTCCTGTTTATTGGTGGGCTTAGTGTTGTTGGTGCTGCATTGCTTTGGCCGCTCGTTGGCAAAGAGAATTTCCCTCAAAGCGACAGTGGCAACGTCAACGTTCGGCTGCGCTTGCCCATCGGAACTCCGGTCACCGTAACCAATGAAACCGTCAAACAGATGGAGAAAATTTTGGCGGCAGACCCTGATGTTGAAAGCTTCGTTTCGGGTGCCGGTGCAAGCGTGGGATTGCGTGGCGGTGGCGGTGGCGGGCCAAGTGACGGTTCGGCTGCAGTTCAGCTCAAACTGACTCGCAAAATGACAACTGGAGATGTCATCAAACGACTTCAAAAGAGTATGGCGGCAATTCCGGGCGTTCGGGCTCAGATTTCCCCGCTCGACGTTGTCCAACAAATCCTGGGCAACAACTCTGGATTTGGCATTGACGTTTATGGCCAAGATCTTGAACAAATGACGCTTGCCGCGAAGAGCATTCAAAAGGCGATGAGCGAAGTTCCTGGATTGCAAAACGTTGATCTTAACACACAAGACACGAACCCGGAAATACAGTGGAAAGTTGATCGCCAAAAAGCTTCCATGCTTGGTGTCTCGTTTACTGATATTGCATCGGTGATCTCGAGCAGCACGAGTGGAAAGATTTCGAGCTACTACCAAGACAAAGGATTTCAGTATCCCATCTATGTTCAAGTTCCTCGTGAAATGCGGCAGTCGGTTGAGCAACTTGAAAACCTTCCCGTCGTATCAAAGGCTGGGGTGACAATATTGTTAGGGCAGGTCGCCCATGCCGAATATGGGCTTGGAGCGAACCAGATTGCACGGCAGAATCGACAGCGAGTCATCACGGTTGGTGGAAACATTTTGGACCGATCCCAAAGTGAAGTACAAGATGACGTCATGAAAGCGCTGAAGAAGGTTGAAATGCCACCCGGAACGTATTATTCCTTGGGTGTTCAGCAACTTCAGAAAGAACGGGAATATGCTGGACTCGGCTTGGCGATTGTGCTAGCCATTGCTTTGATCTATATGATGCTGGCGGCCCAATTTGAGTCGTTCATCTATCCACTTGTTGTCCTCTTTTCGGTGCCGCTGTGTGCGATTGGCTTCGTGTTAGCGTTGTTCTTGACCGATCGTGCGTTTGGTTTGACGGCCTTTATTGGATTGCTGATGTTGGTTGGAATTTCGGTTAAGAACGGCATTCTCTTGGTGACCTATACGAATCAGTTGCGAGAGTCGGGCATGGATCGCAATGAGGCAATTTTGACGGCTGGTCCAACTCGGTTACGACCAATCCTTATGACTTCGCTTTGCGCCATATTAGGAATGGCACCACTTGCGTTAGGCATTGGCGCGGGATCTGAGCTTTACGTCCCACTTGCGACGGCAGTCATGGGTGGACTTGCGACTTCGACGATCCTGACCCTTTACGTTATCCCGGCAGTTTATACGATCCTCGATGACTTGAAGGATCGCTTCTACCATCCAGGCCCGAAAGAGACGGCATCGATTGACTAGCTACTGCCCGTAGGTGGTGTGATATCGATTCCACCACTTATCGACTTCCTTTTGGTCGATGGGGATGACAGTTCCGAGTTGGGTAGCAAGGTGCACGGTCTTGGCGACATCTTCCACCATCACCGCAGCCTTTAGCGCCGCGGCAACGCTTGGTCCCCAGGTGAAGACTCCGTGGTTGCCTAAAAGAATTGCCGGTCCACGGCCACGAAATTCCATGATTGCTTCGCCGATGTGGTCAAACTCATTGTCGATATATGGCGTGCAAGGGATCACACCGCCAAACTCGTCCGAGATTGCGGTTAACACGCACGGGATTGGCTTTTGGCACGCCGAGAACGCGGTCGCATAGTTGCTGTGGGTATGCACTACCGATCTGATTGAAGGATCGTGGCGATACATGTAAAGGTGATGCGGAAGGTCAACGCTTGGCTTTGCTTGCCCGTCATAAACTTCGCCGGTTGCCAGGTCGACTTCAACCAAATTGTCTGAAGTAATTGCTTGATAGTCCATCCCGCTTGGCTTAATCACGACTTTGCCCGAATCAGGGTCGTAGCCGCTGACATTGCCAGAATGCATCGTGACCAGGCCAGTTTTCGGAAGCATTTGATTTGCCCAACAAACCTGTTCTCGGATCACCTGAAGGCTCACGCCGTCACCTCACGCCGAATAGATAGAAGTTCTTTCATTACGTTACTCAGGTCGTTTCGGGTACCAGCAATTCCAAAGGAATCATGAAGGTCCGAATAGAGGGCATACAGCCGATTGTAAACTTGGACAGCCTCGGAGTTTGGAGTGTAGGAAATGTCTTTGTAGCCGGTCATTGCGTCAGCAGCTTCTAGCACTGATCCGTGGGCACCAGCTGCAACAGCGGCCATGACGGCTGAGCCAAGAGCACATGTCTGGGCAGACCGGCTGATTCGAATTGGTCGTCCAAAGATGTCGGAATATATTTGCATAGCCAATGGGCTTTTTTCTCCGATTCCTCCACAGACGACAACCTCCTTGACGGGAACGCCAAATTCTTCGATCCGCTCGATAATCTTTCTTGATCCAAAAGCGGTGGCTTCGATAAGAGTCCGGTAAATGTCTCCTGTCGTCGTATGCAGGGTCTGCCCAACAATCAACCCGGTGAGTTGCGGGTCTACCAAAACCGTCCGGTTTCCGTTGTTCCAATCAAGAGCGAGTAGCCCACTTTCGCCTGGTTTAAGCTTAAGTGCCTCTTCGGTGAGTTCCTCATGAGAACCATTTCCTAGGCGCTCGACGCACCAGTTGAAAAGGTCTCCTACCGCCGATTGCCCGGCCTCAATTCCCATGTATCCAGGGACGACTGAACCAGGCACGATGCCACAAACACCAGGGGTATCAGGAGTAGCTGCTCCGCCAATCATAATGTCGCACGTACTGGTGCCCATGATTTTGACAAGAGTTCCTTCGCGAATTCCGCTTCCTACTGCGCCAAGGTGGGCGTCAAATGCCCCTACGGCAACAGGGATCCCGGACGGTAGCCCGGCAGCTTCTGCATGCTCTGGCAAGAGTTCACCCGCTACCTGGTCGGCGGTCATTGTTGTTTCGTAGAGTCGGTCTCTCAACAAGGCTAGATCTGGATCAAGCAAAGTCAAAAACTCTTTGCTCGGTAATCCACCCCATTCGGTGTGAAACATCGCTTTGTGGCCAGCGGCACAAATACCCCTTGGTATATCGGATGGAATGACTTTGCCCACTAACCAAGCAGGAACATAATCTTGCAATTCAACCCAGGAATGAGCGGCGGCGAAAACGTCTGGAGCAATTCGCTTGCAACGAAGGATCTTTGACCAAAACCATTCTGAGGAATAAGTTCCGCCGCACTTGTTTAAGTACGGGAATGCCTGGGCTCGTTCGGTTATTTCGGCTGCTTCGGCAAAGCCTGTGTGATCCTTCCAGAGCCACGCCATTGCGTGAAGGTTCCCTTTGAACTCGGGCAAGAAAGCCAAAGGCGTCCCATATTCGTCAATCGGCAACGGAGTTGAGCCGGTTGTATCGACTCCGATGCCAATGATCTGTGAGATGTCAAAGCCATCTTTATTTTGAGCATCTGCAATTGCACCTTTGACCGATTCTAGGAAACCTTTTTGATAGTCGGCGGGATTTTGTCGAGCGAGATGAACATCCCGGCTATCCTCATGGACCCCGTGATTTCCGGTCTCGTAGTTCCAAACGCCGGTTCCAATCTCGTCTCCGTTAGAAACATCAACGATGAGAGCCCGGACGCTGTTTGTTCCGTAGTCAACGCCAAGTGTGTACCGGGCACTAGCCATGGTTGTAAACACTCCAACCAAGATAATTGCTCATGGCTTCTTCGACCGATGAGGCAATTTCACTTAGGTTGAATGCAACATGGTGCTCGAAACCGTTATTGCAAATGAACTTGAGAAGGTCTTGCATTCTTTCAATTTTCACAACGCCAAAGCCGCCAAATGTATTGAGGACGTCATTGGTTAATTGCCCTTGACCAACGTATGCTTGGATTTCGCCAAATGTATCGTCGGTTGAAACTCGGCAGTATGTAAAGGCTCCGGTCTTCATTCGGCCAACAATGGTTCCGTAGGTATTTTCCTTTCCTACGGCTCCGGCAATAATTTCTTGGAAGTCCATCTTTTGGTCTGCGAAAACTGACTTAGGCAAGTTTGAACAGTGGAAGACGACCGCCTTGTCGGGATCTCCGCCGTAGTTGTTGTTCCAGTCGAGGAGAGCAGAAGGTCGTCCGGATGCGAGTTGCATTGCATACATAGAAACTGTTCCAGCCACGTCCGTTTCGCAAGCGCTTGACCGAAGGGTATCGGACATCATCGACATAATCGTGCAAGGCACAACTCCATAGAACTCTTCGAGAGAAGTCCAACATTGGATAGCGGTTGCATCAATTTCGTTGTCAGTGCTCCAAGTATCGATGGCGGCACCGAGTCGAGCCATCTTATCAAGGCTTTCAACTGGAATACCTTTTGTTTCGGTGTATGCCTGAATCGCAGCTAGTTTTTCTTTGACTACTTTGTCGCTAGACGTCAACTTATTGGCCCAGCCTAGAACTTCAGAAAGGTCAAGTGTCGCGACAGAAATGCCTGCATTCTCAAACAGCTTCTCACTATAACGGACGGTATTGAAGGCACCTGGTCGGGCGCCGATGGCGCCGATTCGGCAATTTCGAAGTCCACGAACGACTCGGCAAACTGCACCAAATTTTTGTAAGTCCATCTTGAACGAATCATTGGTTGGGTCGACGGTATGAAGTTCGGTCAATGAGAATTTGAATCCGTATTGACGAAGGTTGTTACAAGTGGACATCTTGCCGCAGAAGCTATCTCGGCGGTCGGCAATGGTCATTCGTTTGGCATCATCGCCAAATGCGTGAACTAAAATTGGGACATTAAGATCGGAGAACTTTACGGCATTGACAATGCCTGTCTCTTCGCCAAAGTTTGGAAGCGTGATCAGAATTCCGTCGATCTTTTCTCGGTTCTTTTTGAAAAGGTCTGCGCAAGCTCGCGCGTCTGCAATGGATTCAACTGTTCCTGATTGACGGGCGGATTCGGGAAGTATGACAACATCAAAGCCCTGGTCTTCGAGTACTTGCAAAATGGTTTTTCGACCAGATTCGCAAAGATGAGTTGGGAAAAATCCCCGATTGCCGATAATGACACCAAGAGTAACGCGCTTCATAGTTTCAATTGAGAGTTTAGTTGATAAGATAATAGGAATGGTTATCTGTCAGAGCAAAAAGCACCTAACTCTCGACAACCAGGCTTTTTAAACTACTTCGACGCAAGGTGGTACTCTCACGAGGCTCAAAATATGATTCCAACTATCGCCGCTTTGGTTCTTTGCATGCAGGATCCGATCGTGATCAAAAAGAAGGCGAAGCCACTCGAGTTTCACCGTTGGGCACCAAAGCCCCCACTCGGTTGGAATAGTTGGGACTGCTATGGCACCTCCATTACGGAAGCTCAGTATCGCGCAAATGTCGAGGTCATGTCGGCAAAGCTGAAACCGCTTGGTTGGCAATATGCCACCGTGGATATCCAGTGGTACGAACCAAACGCGCAAGGATTTGACTACAACCCTGCAGCAATATTGACGATGGATGGAAACGGCAGGCTTTTGCCTGCTGTAAATCGTTTCCCATCATCGGCAGGCGGCGTCGGGTTCAAAGCTTTGGCGGATTGGACGCACAAGAAGGGCTTAAAGTTTGGAATTCACTTAATGCGGGGGGTCCCTCGGCAAGCCGTCGAAAAAGAGCTACCAATATTGGGATCGAGTTTCAAGTGCTCTGACATCGCGAACAAAGCAAATGTCTGCCCCTGGAACTCTGACATGTATGGCGTAGACGTCTCTAAACCTGGGGGGCAAGAATATTACGATAGCGTCTTTAAGCTCATTGCATCATGGGGTGTGGACTTTGTGAAAGTTGATGATCTCAGTCGACCTTACGAACAAAACCAGGCAGAGATCGAGGCTATTCGAAAAGCAATCAATAAAACAAAACGACCCATCATTCTTAGTCTGTCACCAGGCGAAACTCCGATTGAATCTGGAGACCACGTTGAACTTCATGCCAATATGTGGCGCATTAGTGACGATTTTTGGGATAGCTGGTCCGCACTCAAGTCCCAGTTTGGCCGTCTCAGCAAGTGGAATGAATATCAGGGTCCCGGACACTATCCCGATGCAGACATGCTCCCTATCGGCACGTTGGCCAATGGAACTCGAACCACAAACTTCACTCGGGACGAGCAGTACACACTCATGTCACTTTGGGCAATTGCCAAATCACCACTTATCCTTGGTGCAGATATGACCAAGATGGACAGTTTTACAGAATCGCTATTGACGAATCCCACGCTTCTGGCGATCAATCAGAATAGCGTCAAAAACAAAGAAATTTATAACAACAAAGGTGTCGTTGTCTGGTCAGCCGAAGACCCAAAAACGAAAGACCGCTATGCAGCCGTCTTCAATACATACGACCAATACGACATTTCGAACGCTGATCTCCTATCGGAAGGTGAACTTATTAACCGAGAAACACCTGGTCAAGGATTACCGATAATTGCGAATTTGGAAGGCTACTCAAAAATTGCATTAGTCGTGTCAGATGGAGGGGATGGGCTCAAGTTTGATCACTCGGTTTGGGTGAAGCCCACGGTAGAACTAACTTTTGGGAGTGTCATTGACTTATCAATCCAGCCATGGAAATTTGCTACGGTCGGCTTTGGCGAACCTTCCCTCAAGAATGCGCCAGGTGGAAAGCCTTTGTCTGTGAAAGGCTCTCCAGTTCCACTTGGGATTTTTGCTCACGCCCCTTCAGTTCTGGTCTATTCTCTTCCAGGTGGAGCAAAATCATTCTCTGCCTTTGCGGCCCTGAACGATAGTTGTATGTCCGAGACTACGGGTGGAACGGTACAGTTCTTTGTCTATGGATTCAAGGAAGGAGGACCACAGGAAAGAAATTCCCGACGTATGAGCTTTGACCTTGGTCCCGCTGGAGCCAAAGCAGGAAACAAAGTCACCGATGTTTGGACCGGTCAGACATGGGCTCTCGAATCCCAAACGACAATTCTTGACATCCCTTGGCACGGCTGTAAGTTGCTAAGGATCTCAAACTAACCTAAACGTGGTAGCTTGGATTTCGCGATATTAATCACTCTGTTCCTTCCATTTCCAAAATCTCGCGAAGTGTAAGAGTGCGATGATTGCGATTTGCTGTTCGTCAGGATCTTCGATCACCGTCCTGACTTCGTTGGCAGCGAAAAAAGCTGACCAAATCCCGTCATTGCGCCTATATGAGTCCAAGATAATCCCTAGTTCTTCGATCCAAAAACCTTCGCAAGCAATCCCAATATTGAAAAATGAATATCGTTTTAGCCTAATTTGATATTGCTTCTCGCCTATTTGAAGCTTAGAGCCAAAGATTAGTCCTCCAAAAAACTCACCCGTGATCTGAGCAATTTGCGCCTTGTTGGCGTCGGCAAGAATGTATCTGCTGCGATTTAGGAAGTCGCGAGGTTCTTTTGAAATGAAGTAGGTGACATGATCTGCCGGTTGAAAGGCGAAGATTTCCGGAATTGAAGCAACCTTGAAGAACACTTTGTCATCAAGCTTTATTGAGAAGCCAGATTCATCATTTATAGTCGTAGAAACAACCATTTTTCTTTGTTTTTTCTGGTGCTGAAGTAAGAAACATATACATGCGAGTTTGCCAATTTGTGTATCTCAAAATTTGGATAGATCACAGTAGACAGGTGTGATTCTCATCGTACCTGCACCCCTTACGGTAAGGTCTTTGTTGACACATGAGTTTCGAAGAGTTTGACCTGGTTGTTATTGGAGGTGGTGTAGTTGGACTTTCAACTGCTCTTGCTGCCGCCAAATCGGGCGTCAAATCAATTATTTGTATTGACCAGTATGGAGTTGCAAATCCATTTGGCGCATCTGGAGACGGACTCCGATTGTTTCGGCTGAGCTACTTTGAGCATCCGTCCTATGTTCCGCTTTTGCGACAGGCAATTGAGAGTTGGCAGGAGCTTGGGGTTTCCCTCTACTGTCCGGTAGGAGGTTTTTACGCTGGACCTATAAGATCAGAGTTGATTCAGGGTTCGCTTGAGAGCGCGAACCGGCACAAAATCGAACACGATATCATGCCCGCAGAGACCGCTCGTAAACAGTTTCCCCAATTCTTCCTGCCCCAGGACTACGTTGTTTTCCTGGAATCCGAAGGTGGCTATGTCCGAGCGGCTGCGGGGACAAGGGCAATAGCCGCCGCGGCTCAGGCAGCTGGCGTCTTGATTGCAGAAGCAAAAGTACTGGGTATTCGCCCAAGTGGCGATAAGTGGGTAGTTGAAGGTTCAGACTTCTCGGCACTGGCAGATCGAGTCATTGTTGCAGCGGGTTATGAAACATCTGAATTGGTACCAAAAATAAAACCTTTTCTTTCCAAGGAAGCTCATTTGCTGCTTTGGCTCGACGATTCATCTCATCAATTTGACCTCGGCCCGGGATTCGGGATCATGAATGAAGAAGGTGAAATGCTTTACGGATTTCCGGGAGTTGATGATGTTCCGGGTGTGAAAGTTGGTGGACACCATCGATTCTCATCATCTGACACCGTTGAACAGGAAAGACGTCTGACAGAGTTGGCAAATCAATTCCTTCCGGGTCTTTCCGGCTCAGTTTTATCTCGCAAGGTCTGCCCCTATGACATGTCACCCGATGGGCACTTCATGTTCGGTGAAGTTGAGCCGGGTTTAAGCGTGGCTTGTGGTTTCAGCGGCCACGGATTCAAATTCGGAGCCGAGTTAGGAAAGCTAGCCTGGGCAGCAGCCAACAACACACTCTCAAAGGATCTAGAATTTCTGAGTGTCGAACGATTTCTGAAGTAAGAGCAGTGAATTCAAACTCTATTTTCTTGGACCCACCTACCTTTCAAAGCCGTATCATTAAGTGAACAAATGAAATTAAGAAATTCGATGACGCTGCTTTTGGTCGGAATAACCGCGTTCACGCTGGCCCAACAGGACAGCAGTCCTGATGCCGTTTATCGCGAATTAAAGACAAGCACCTACTGGGCTCATCCGTCGTTTAACGGAAAAATTGACATATCGAAGATCAAAGCTATTGCGAACGACGTTAAGCCTTATGAGTTCCGATTGCTTGCGATTCCTCAACTTGGAGGTAAGTGGGTCAAGAATGGCAAGGAACAACGGCTCCCATTTGCAAAATATCTTAGTGACCAAAAATTGCCATTCGGCGACAAAGGAATCATCCTTGTTTTGACGAAGAAGGGTCTTTCGGCTTATTCCAAAAAGCTAACTATTGCAGAATTATCCACGCTCAACGATAGTGCCGCAAAGCTTGCCACCGCCAATGACTTCACACCTGCGATAACGAGCTTAGCCAAGGGAGTATATGACAAAGCATTGGTTGCCAAAACCGCTCAAGTGGGTCAGACTTCAACTGGACAGAGGGCTCCATCTTCGGTCACCCCTCCGGTGGCGGAGAAATCAGGCATTGTAATTGGCGGATTTATTTGTATAGCAATACCTGTTGCCATGATTGGCATAGTCGCCGCAATCATTTTCGCGGGAAAAAAGCAAAAAATTAACCTGGCGAAGAGAGGCGCCGAAGAAACGAAAACTAAGGCCCTGAACGCAATGAGCTACTTGGATTCCTACGACGGCTTGCTCCAAATGGGACAGGATGCCGACGCAGTTCGACAATACCGAGATCGGATGGGACAAACCTTTGATGAAGGTACAAATCGCTTACGAACTGCGAAGACAGTCGCCGAATATGATCTTGCCAACAGTGCGTTCAGCCAAGTTGTTCAAGACATGGAAAGTGCAAAGCCCCACGTTAATGCCCTTACCGGTGATGGCGGTGTTGCGTTCACGATTCCTCCAATCATCGACAATCAACGGGCTCCATTGTTCGAGCCAATGCAAGGAGTTTCTTACTTTTCATCTGAGCCAAGTGCCAACTTGATTCCGGTTGAAGTGAATTTTGGCGGTACCCGAAAGACCGTCATGGTAACCCCTGAGGAAAGAGATCAACTGTTAAAAGGTCAAATGCCACAGTTGCGGGGGCAATACGGTCAAGACGGACAGTTTATGCCGTGGTATGCCGTGCAAGGTTATAGCCCCCATAACGACTTTGGTTCGCGTAACTTCATGTGGGATATGATCACGATTTCTGCCTTATCAAGCATGTTTATGCCTCATTACGGCTACGGCTGGGGCGGCGGATTGTTTGGCGGTGGATACGGCGGACACGGCTACGGTGGCGGAGATACCATCATCAACAACTACTACAACGAAAATCCAAACGAAGCTCCGTACAGCAATAACAGTTCCGGTGACTTTGATTTTGGCAATTCCGGAGGCGGCAACAGCTCTGGTGACTTCGACTTTGGCGGAGGCGGAAATGATTCCGGCGGCTTTGACTTTGGTGGAGGCGGCGGTGACTTCGGCGGCGGAGGAGATTCCGGCGGTGGCGGCGGAGACTTCTAGAATAGCCATCAGAAAGTAAGGTCATGAGCATCATCGCATTGTCTATGCTTGCCCTGTTAACTCAAGGCAAGCAATTGCCGGTGAGCGATCCAGGTATTCAATTGAGCCCCTACAACTGGGTTCGAGAAGCGAGCTACATTCAGACTCCAAATCCGGGTGCTTATTTGCGACTCGGATTTACCGGTACCAGCATCCAGGTCAAACTCGACAACGTTTCGTTAGCTGGTGTCCCACCTAACCAGTATCCCCTCGTACGTTATTCAATTGACAACGGTCCAGGAACCACGGTTCAACTACGCTCTGGGTCCTACGACTTGGAGTGCGGGAAGGGCTTAAAGCCAGGGAATCACACACTTTTATTTCAGTACGTTTCTGGCTACGTTTTTCTCGACTTCTGGTCGCCGGTCAATGTTGTTCGAGTAAGCGGCTTTTCTCTCGACGCTGATGCTTCGACTTTTACAAAATCGGGTCATACTCGCTCTGCGCTCTTTCTCGGAGATAGTATTACCAACGGAGACGACAGCACCGCTAACTTCAAGGATGGAATCACCAATGCGGTCGAAACCCAAGACGCCACGATTGGCTACCCGTCCGTCGTTGCAGCCGCGACCAAATCTGAATACGGAGTGGTCGCCTATGGTGGAGCCTCGTGGGATCACACCGCGGCCGATGGGCACACCCCCGGGCTCATGACGTTTTGGGACAAGATTGACAAAACCCACTCTCGACTTGCAATTAACAAGAAAAGCCCTTATATAGGGGCAACGAGCTACAAGGGTTCATTCGACCCAATCCCGGACGATATCTATATAAACATGGGCGAGAATCGTCCGCCGACGCCGAATAATGTTTACGACCTTATTTGTGCCCTCGAAATTGCGAGCAGCTTCAAGTCGAACATTTTTATTATCGTTCCGTTTTCTGGTCGGGCTCGATTGCCAATACTTCGAGGCTATACCTCTGCAGCGGAGGGCACAGGTCCCAAACCAAGGTTCTTCTTACTCGACCTCGGCGACAATCCGTATCTAAAAAACGAGGGTCCAACCCTGATGTCAGTCGACGGCCAGCATCCGCTCGCGGTGCTCCACGGTCAACTCGGCGCGCAGATCGTCGAAGCCAGAGCAAAGGCGCTAGCAAAGAAGAACTAAACCGAGATTCAACCGACTAAGCCCATTTCCTCAGCGCAAACCGACGATATTCCCACGAACGAAATTCTCCCCGCTAGCTATGGGGAGTGGCAAGCGACTCGTCCAATATGGACAATTTTCACCTCACGATTCGCTTGACGAGGGGGATGGTGACCCGCACGAATAGAAAATTGAGAACTGAGTGCTGAGGGCACTCGCACTGACTCATCATTTCCGAGAAGCAAACCTTCGCACTTTCCGCTTCTCTTGTCCAAGTCGGCCATCGCTTGTACCTGCGATCTTTCGCAAAGACTCGATCTCGTCTCGAACGTGGGCGGCTTTTTCAAATTCCATCGCCTTGGCAAGGTCTTTCATTTCTTTCTCCATGCTGGAAATCAAAATTGGGATGTCCTCAACTCGCACCGGTGATCCGTCAAGAATCGCCTTTTGAGTTTCTGAACTATATTGAGCTGCGATTTCATTCACTTGGTCGTATGATCGAATCGTCTCACGAACTTCCTTGTTAATCGTTACTGGCTCGGTGCCATTGTCGATGTTATATTGGACTTGAACGGCTCGACGACGATTAGTCTCATCAATTGCTCGTTCCATTGAGCCTGTGATGTTGTCGGCATACATGATGACACGACCATCGACGTTTCTGGCCGCACGTCCGATAGTCTGGATAAGGGACGTTTCAGACCGAAGAAACCCTTCTTTGTCGGCATCCAGAATCGCCACTAGGGTGACTTCAGGAAGGTCAAGACCTTCTCTCAGAAGGTTGACGCCAACAAGAACATCATAAATGCCAAGTCTCAAGTCGCGTAAGATTTCTGGTCGCTCGAGCGAGTGAACATTCGAGTGAATGTAGTTCACCTTCACGCCAATATCAGACATGTATCCCGACAAGTCCTCTGCCATTTTCTTCGTCAATGTGGTGACAAGAACGCGGCGTCCTTTCGCCACGACCTTTTGGACTTCCGCCAGCAAATCATCAACCTGGCCCTTCGTCGGACGAATAATGATTTCAGGGTCAACCAGGTAAGTCGGGCGAATAATTTGCTGAACAACCTGAGCCTGATTCTCCTTTTCAAACGGACCAGGCGTCGCGGAAACAAACATCACTTGTGGAACCCGCTCAAGGAACTCATCAAACTTTAGCGGTCGATTATCGAGTGCGCTTGGCAACCGAAATCCGTAATCAACCAATACCGACTTACGTTGTTTGTCGCCGTTGTACATTGCGCGAACTTGCGGCAGGGTTTGGTGACTTTCATCAATGAACACCAGCGCATCCGACGGAAGGAAGTCGAGCAACGTAAACGGCGCAGTACCGGGTTGACGACCATCGAAATATCGAGAGTAATTTTCGATGCCGTTGCAGTATCCAAGCTCCGCCATCATTTCGAGATCGAACTCAACTCGTTGTCGTATGCGTTGTGCTTCTAGTAGCTTGCCTTGACTTTGAAACAAAGCTTCTTGGGCTTCAAGCTCTTCCCGAATTTGGACAATAACTGAGTCCAATTTCTCCCACGGAGTCACGTAGTGAGTTGCGGGAAAGACACTGATTTTTGTCGGCTCGTCAAGAACATGTTGAGTCAAAGGATCAACAAGTCGAATGCGTTCAATCGTATCGCCAAAGAACTCGATCCGAGTCACGGTCTCTTCGTCCTTAGGCTGAATCTCCAACGTATCGCCCCGAACGCGGAACGTTCCACGCTCCAAGACCAAATTGTTGCGGGTGAACTGCATTTGGATCAGTTTCTTCATTGCAACTTCGAGATCAAGTGGTTGGCCAGTTTCGAATGTCACGACTGAATCGGCGTAGGTATCGGGCGAACCAAGACCATAGATGCACGAGACCGAAGCAACCACAATGACGTCTCGACGTTCGAGCAAGGCGTGAGTGGCGGCGTGCCGTAACCGCTCAATTTCATCGTTGACACTTGAGTCTTTTTCGATATAGAGGTCACTCGAAGGAACGTACGCTTCTGGCTGATAGTAGTCGTAATACGAGATGAAGTATTGAACTGAATTCTCAGGGAAAAAAGCCCGGAATTCTTGGCAGAGCTGGGCCGCCAAAGTCTTGTTGTGGGCGAGAATCAAAGCAGGTCGTTGAGTCCGCTGGATGACGTTCGCCATTGTAAACGTCTTACCGGTACCGGTGGCACCAAGCAGGGTTTGGAACCGATATCCGGACTCTAATCCTTCGCAAAGCTCATCAATTGCCTTGCCCTGATCGCCTTTCGGTTCAAAGTCATTGCTGAGTTCTAGCGGAGTATCGTATCGGACTATTGACACTCATATAGTTTACGCTTGTCCACGTCTTTTTGTTGCACAAGGCCATAAAAAAGGAGCCATCTTAAGAAGGCTCCCGAATCGATATTTTCTCGAAATGCTTACATTCCTTTCTTCAATCGTGCATTGACGGCATCCCAATCAATGACATTGAAGTAAGCGTCGATGTACTTTGCTCGTGCAGTCTGGAAGTCCAAGAAGTAGGCGTGCTCGTAAACGTCAAGAGCCAACACTAGGGTTGAGTTCCACGCCGGATAGGTGTCCTGAGCATCGCCCATAAATGTGAACAGTCTCTCTTCGTCGTGGTCGTAAGCCAAGTAAGCCCAGCCTCGAGCACCGATGCCGGTGGTCTTCCACTCTTTCTGCCAATTCTCAAAGGACCCGTATGCTTCGTTGATCAAAGTAGCGATGTCGCCAGTTGCCGGACCGCCATTGCCACCGATGGTGTCGAAGTAAACGTTGTGGTTTTTGTATCCGCCGTAGGCGAACGCATAGTTGACCTTGAGGGCGCGAACTTGGCTATAGATTTGGTTTGCCTTAGCGGGATCCATTTCTAGTTCGGCCAGAGCTTTTCGAATTTCGTTGGTCTTGTTGGCGTATCCTTGCCAAAGTCCGAGGTGGGCTTTGTGAGTGGCTTCGCTGATGCCATGGGAGGCAGTATTAAGGGCTTTGGCGATGTCTGCATCACCAGGGACATGAACGAGTTTTGGTTCCATTTTCTTTTTCCTTATCGGGCTACCAACTTGACCAAACGAAGTGGACGCAAGTCCTACTGCGGCGGCTGCCGAGACAAAGTCTCGTCGGGTTAATTCGAGTTTTTTTGGTTGCACGGGTTGTTATTTTTTACTACGCGTAAAAAACTCCTTTAATTCTACTTGCCTTATAGAAAGAAAAGGCGTTATCTATATGTAGGGCAGATTATGAAGGCGTACCTTAGCTCACTCGAGAGAACACCAAAAACGCTCGTCAACATCGTCGATCAAGTAAAACCAGACAAATACCTTGACCACACCGATCCTGATCGATTCAACCTCGCCGAGATGGTCGC